>NZ_JBHXJQ010000004.1:295854-365887 GCF_042722305.1 Microbacterium sp. NPDC058389 | reverse complement strand
AAAAGACCCCCACCAACCAGAAAACTGGTCGACAGAGAAATAAATTTGGCATTTGACAAGTGCACGCTGTTGAGTTCTCAAAGATCGGACGCACCCGGGTTCCAGCCTCACGACCATCACCCCAGGGCAACTTCACAACCTTACACCCACCGAACCACCAGCCGCACCAGCGACCGGAAACTCGAAGAGTGGAAGAAACCCATCCTAGACCGGAACGGTCGGCCAGCCAAGCGACTGGAGTTCAGATGAGGTTGTTCGCAACTTGAGGGGAGCCGGACCAGCTGGCCCTTCGCTCTACCCTTTGGGGCGAACAACAAGAACATTACGCCGATCTGGCAGGTGCGTCGAATCGGCACCTCATCCCGGGCGTGTCGCAGCCTTCGCGTCGCCCGAGCACCCGGGCGCGGCATCCCTCCGGGCACCGCGCTACCGTGGACGGCATGACCGAAGAACGCTGGGTGTGGGGCGCCGGCCTCGCCACGATCGCCGACGACGGAACCGTGCTCGACACGTGGTTCCCCTCCCCCGCCGCAGGACGGATCCCGCTCGGATACGACCCGAAGCTCCCGCCGGACGAGCTGGACCGGCTCGCCGTGCCGGACGCGCGTCGCGCGGTCGAGGTCGAGATCGTGACGCTCGAGATCGACCTGGACGCCGCGCCGGCGTCGACCTCGGACGCCTACCTGCGTCTGCACGCGCTCTCGCACCGGCTCGCGCAGCCGAATACCGTGAACCTCGACGGCATCTTCGGATTCCTGCCGAATGTCGCGTGGACCACGGCCGGCCCCGTGCATCCCGACGCACTGACCCGCCTGCGTCCGTTCCTCGTGCGCGAAGGCATCCAGGTGCAGAGCCTCGACAAGTTCCCCCGGCTTCTCGACTACGTCACGCCCGCCGGCGTCCGGATCGCGGATGCCTCCCGCGTGCGCCTGGGCGCATACCTGTCCCCCGGGACCACCGTCATGCACGAAGGTTTCGTGAACTTCAACGCCGGCACGCTCGGCCAGAGTATGGTCGAGGGCCGCATCTCGCAGGGCGTCGTCGTGGGCGACGGCAGCGACATCGGCGGCGGCGCGTCCATCATGGGCACGCTGTCGGGCGGCGGCACCCACAAGGTGGCGGTCGGGGCGCGCACGCTGCTCGGTGCCAACGCGGGCATCGGCATCTCGCTCGGCGACGACTGCGTCGTCGAGGCGGGGCTGTACATCACGGCCGGCACCAAGATCGTGCTGGTGGACGAGCCGCGCCGGGCCGACGGGACGCCGTCGACGGCCAAGGGCGGCGATCTGTCGGGCCGCGACGGGCTGCTGTTCCGGCGGAACTCCCTCAGCGGCGCCGTCGAGGCCGTCCGTCGCGCGGGAGTCGGCGTCACCCTGAACGAGGCGCTGCACGCCTGATCTGATTCGCGGGAGGCCGTCGGCGCGAGCCGGCGGCCTCTCTCTCGTCAGCGGCGGATGGCGTTGATCGCGAGATCGAGTACCCGGGCGCGCTGAGCCTCGTCGTCGAAGGACGCCACGGCGGCGACCCCCGACACCAGCTTCACCACGTCGCCGATCGTGACGTCGGGAACGACCTCGCCGGCCTCCTGCGCGCGGACGAGCAGCGGTTCCCCGGCGGCGAACATGATCGTGCGGCACTCCGCCAGCACGGGCGAACGGCGGTTGAGTCCTTCGAGGAGCGCGTGCTTCGTGCCGACGTAGGCGACGAAACGCTCGAGCCACGCTCGCAGCGCGTCCCACGGCTCGAGGTCGGAGACCTCGTCGGCTGCGCGCACGAGCGCGTCGACCTCGCCGAGGTACAGCGTCTCGATGAGGTCGTCACGCGTCGGGAAGTTGCGATAGAGCGTTCCGATGCCGACGCCCGCGCGCCGCGCGATGTCTTCGAGGGATGCCGCCGACCCCTGCTCTGCGAAGGCCTCACGCCCTGCGGCCACGAGCGCATCGAAGTTGCGAGCGGCGTCGGCACGCTGCGGCCGGCGCGACTCGAGGGCGGAGATCCGCTCGATGACGGGCATTTCTCGTTGACCTCCGGATGATGGCGAAACTGACGGTTGCGAAGCGGAGGGTCCCTCCGCTAATCTCAAAGCGGAGGCTACCTCCGTTCGGAGACCTACCTCCACTTTATACGGATCCTCTCGGATCCGCACCCATCGGAAGGCTCATCGATGCCCAGCCCCACCCCTTCATCCCGCGCGGCGTTCGCGGCGATCGCGATCAGCGTCGCCTCGCTCGCCCTGCTGCAGAACCTCGTCATCCCCGTCATCCCGCTGATCGCCGAGGACTTCGGCGTCACGCCGGACGCGGCATCCTGGACCAACACGGCCTGGCTCATCGCCGCCGCCGTCGCGACTCCGCTCCTGGGCCGCATCGGCGACCTGCGGGGCCGCCGCAACACGTTCCTCATCGTCATCGGTGTCGTCGCACTCGGCGACATCGTCGCGTCGTTCGCCGCCAACCTGCCCGTGCTGATCCTCGCGCGCGTGCTGCAGGGCGTCGGCGGAGCACTGTTCCCCCTCGCCTTCGGCCTGCTCCGCGACGTCATGCCGCGCGAACGGCTCACCGGCGCGATCGGCGCCACGAGCGCCATCATCGGCATCGGCGGCGCCGCGGGCAGCGTGCTCGCCGGCCCGCTCGCCGCCCTGCTCGGCTGGCACGGCATTTTCGCCGTGCCGTTCGTCGCCGCGGTCGCGGGCATGGTGCTCACCGTCACCCTCGTCCCGCGCACCGGCGCCCGCGCGCAGGGCAGCGTGAACGTTCTTTCCGCCATCCTGCTCTCGGGCTGGCTCATCGCGCTGCTGGTGCCGCTCAGCTCGGGTGCTCGCTGGGGCTGGTCCTCACCGATGACGCTCGCGCTCTTCGGCGCGGCGGTCCTGCTCATGGCCGGGTGGGTCGTCTCCGAGCTGCGCTCGGACAACCCGCTCGTCGACCTCCGTCTCATGGCAGCACGGGCGATCTGGCCGGTCAACGCCGCCGCGCTGCTCATCGGCGTCGCCGCGTTCGGATTCTGGGGCTACCTGCCGCAGTTCCTCGAGACCCCCGCAAGCTCGGGCTGGGGCCTCGGGCTCACCGTGCAGTCGGCCGGCTTCGCCCTGCTGCCCCTCCTCGTCGGGATGTCGGGCGTCGGATTCGCCGCGGGAGCGATCGCCCGCGTCGTGCCCCTGCGCGTGATGATGGCGCTCGGCGCGCTGTTGATGGCGGGCGGCGTCGTGTTCGCCGTTGCAGAGCACAGCAGCCTGCTGACGATCGCGGTCGCGGGAGGCGTGTTCGGCGTCGGCATCGGCCTCGCCTACGCCTCTGCGGCGAGCATCATCGTCGAGAGCGTCCCCGCGGACCGCACCGGCATCGCCACCGGCGTCAACGCGAACCTGCGCACCATCGGCTCGGCGATCGGCTCGGCGTTCACGACGGCCATCGTGTTCGGCTCGGTCGCCCCCGGCGACTCCCCCACGCTCGACAGTTACACCGTGGCATGGCTGGCCATCGCCGGAGCCGCGGTCGTCGCGGCCGTCATCGTGCTGGCCGTCCGGCCGCGTCGGCGGACGGATGCCGCCGCCACAGGCACGGTCGAGACCACGGAGGAGACGCCCGCTTTCGCCGAGGCGATCTGACGCCTCCTGCAGTCCGCACAGACGAAGGATGCCGCACCCCACGGGGTGCGGCATCCTTCGTCTGTGTCTCAGCCGAGCGTCTGCGTCTCAGCCGAGGCCGGGGTAGGTGCGCTCCGGGGCGCCGACGTACAGCTGCTGCGGGCGACCGATCTTCGTCTGCGGGTCGCTCGCCGCCTCGCGCCACTGCGCGAGCCAGCCCGGCAGACGGCCGATCGCGAAGAGCACGGTGAACATGCGCGTCGGGAAGCCCATCGCCTTGTAGATGACGCCGGTGTAGAAGTCGACGTTCGGGTACAGGCGGCGGTCCTGGAAGTACGCGTCATTGAGCGCGATCTCTTCCAGCTCCTTGGCGAGGTCCAGCAGCGGGTCGCTGACGCCGAGGGCCGCGAGCACCTCGTCGGCAGACTCCTTCACGAGCTTCGCGCGCGGGTCGTAGTTCTTGTAGACGCGGTGACCGAAGCCCATGAGCTTCACCCCGTCCTCCTTGTTCTTCACCCGCTCGACGAAGCGCTGCACGCTCTCACCCGAGTCACGGATGCGCGCAAGCATGTCGAGCACGGCCTCGTTGGCGCCGCCGTGCAGCGGCCCGTAGAGGGCGTTGATGCCGGCCGAGATCGACGAGAACTGGTTCGCGCCGGTCGAGCCGACCAGGCGCACGGTCGAGGTCGAGGCATTCTGCTCGTGGTCCTCGTGGAGGATCAGGAGGCGCTCGAGCGCACGCGACATCACGGGATTGACGTCGTAGACCTCCGACAGCACGCCGAAGTTGAGCTTCAGGAAGTTGTCGACGAAGCCCAGCGAGTTGTCGGGGTACAGGAACGCCTGGCCGATGCTCTTCTTGTGGGCGTACGCCGCGATCACCGGCAGCTTCGCAAGCATGCGGATCGTGTTGAGCTCGACGTGCTCGGGGTTGTTCGGGTCGGACTGGTGCTCGTAGTAGGTCGACAGCGCCGAGACCGCCGACGACAGCACCGACATCGGGTGGGCCGTGTGAGGCAGCGCCGAGAAGAACCGCTTGAGGTCCTCGTGCAGCAGCGTGTGCCGGCGGATCTTCTCGTCGAACTCGGCCAGCTCGTCGGCCGTCGGCAGCTCGCCGTAGATCAGCAGCCACGCCACCTCGAGGTACGTGCTGTTCTTCGCCAGCTGCTCGATGGGGTAGCCCCGATAGCGCAGGATGCCCTGGTCGCCGTCGATGTACGTGATCGCGGACTTGGTCGCCGCCGTGTTCACGAAGCCGTAGTCGAGCGCGGTGTGGCCGGTCTGGCGGGTGAAGGTGGAGAAGTCCACGCTCGGCGTGCCGTCGGTGCCCCGCAGCAGCGGGAACTCCGCGGTGGTGTCACCGATCGTGAGGGTGGCCTTCTCCTGCTGGGTGCCCGCGTCGCTCACGGCGCCTCCTCGCGATTTCTGGTCGTGCCGGGGGTGTCGTCCTGTCCCTGGTGATGCCGTGACGGCTTCTGCCTCAGGACGGAGATACGGGACGGGGGATGCCGCGTCGCCGCGTCCTACAGCCTAGTCCGCTGTCGCGCCTACTGTTGACACGACCAAAGCGACGAGGCATCCGATGGAGGATTCGTCAGTCCTGGAGGACCGACACCGCGCGCAGGCGGTCGGCGGCGGCAGCGATGCGCTCGTCGGTCGCGGTGAGCGACAGACGCACGTGCTGCGGGAAGTGCGTGCCGTAGAAATGGCCGGGACCCGCCAGGATGCCGAGATCCGCGAGCCGCCCCAGGCTCTCCCACGCGTCGCGGCCCTCCGTGGCCCACAGGTAGAGACCGCCCTCGCTGCCGTCGATGTGGAAGCCGGCGGCCTCGACCGCAGGTCTCAGCACCTCGCGGCGCCGGCGATACAGCTCCCGCTGCGACGCCACATGCGCGTCGTCGTCGAGGGCGGCGGCCATCGCCGCCTGGACCGGCAGCGGCAGCATGAGACCGAGGTGCTTGCGTGCGGTGAGCAGCCGCGCCACGATCGCCGGGTCGCCCGCAAGGAACGCCGCACGATAGCCGGCGAGGTTCGACTGCTTGCTGAGCGAGTAGACCGACAGGATGCCGCGCACATCGCCGTCCGTCACGCGGGGGTCGAGGGCGGACGGAACCGGCTCGGCGTCCCACGGGGCGTCCCAGCCGAGTTCGGCGTAGCACTCGTCGGAGGCGAGGACGGCGCCGAGCTCTCGCGCCCGCGCGGTCGCTGCGCGCAGCGCGTCGACGTCGAGGATGCGTCCGTCGGGGTTGCCGGGCGAGTTGACCCACACCAGACGCGTCGCCGCCGGCCACTCGTCGGGGTCGTCGGACGCGAACGGCGTGGCGCCGACCAGTCGGGCGCCGACCTCGTAGGTCGGGTACGCCGCCCGAGGATGCACGACGACGTCCCCCGGGCCGAGGCCCAGCAGCAGCGGCAGCAGCGCCACGAGCTCCTTCGAGCCGACCGTGGGCAGCACGTCCTCGGGGGTCAGGCCCGGTACGCCGCGGCGGCGGGCGTACCAGCCGGCGATCGCGGCGCGCAGGGCGGGGGTTCCCATCGTCTGCGGGTACGCGTGCGCGTCGGTGGCGGCGCGCAGGGCGTCGGCGACGACCGCCGGAGTCGGGTCGACAGGCGACCCGATCGACAGGTCGACCAGACCGTCGGGGTGGGAGCGTGCCCGCGCGGCATAGGGCGCGACAGCATCCCAGGGGTAGTCGGCGAGGTCGGCGACCCCCACGTCAGTGTTCCTGCGGGGGCAGTGCCTCGATGATCGGGTGGTCCTTGTGGATCACGCCGACCTTGGCGGCGCCGCCGGGTGAGCCGATGTCGTCGAAGAACTCGACGTTGGCCTTGTAGTAGTCCTGCCACTCGTCGGGCAGGTCGTCCTCGTAGTAGATCGCCTCGACCGGGCACACCGGTTCGCAGGCGCCGCAGTCCACGCACTCGTCGGGGTGGATGTACAGCGAGCGGTCACCCTCGTAGATGCAGTCCACCGGACACTCGTCGATGCAGGCGCGGTCCTTGACGTCCACGCAGGGAAGGGCGATCACGTACGTCACACCCCGAGTCTATGGGAGCGGGGCCCGCCCCGCGCCCCGGTGACGCACGCGGCGCTCAGTCCTCGACCGAGGACTCCGGCCCGTGCGGCACCATGCGCGGCAGCGACTCGGGCCACGCGATCACGATCGTCGCCGCGAGCGGGACGAGGATCGTCCACACGATCCCCGGGTTGAACTGCCCCTCCGCCGCCTGCGGGACAACGACGGAGCCGCCCGGACCTGCCCCGGAGAACACCAGCGTCGCGACCATCACGCCCAGGCCCGCGGCGAGGGCCGCCCATCGGTCGCCCGTGAGTAGACGCACCGCGACGAGGAGCGCGACGACCCCGATCGTCGCCAGCACCAGCCCGAGGGGGAACCAGCCGAGCATGTACGCCTGCGCCACCGTCCCCGCGACCCCGTACACCGCGCCCACGACGAACGCCACCACCCACGTGCCGAACCGGGACCACGAGAAGCTCACCGGGCAAGTCTAGGCGTCAGGCCGCCCAGCCCCACAGCCGCAGAAGTGCGGCGACGACGGCCGCGGCCACCACCACCACGAGGAACGGCGCGCGCAGCAGCAGGAGTCCCGCGGCCACGAGCACGGCGGGGACCCGCGCGTCGACCACGACGGCTTGGCCGGCGCCGAGGGTCTGCACGGCGACGAGCGCCGCCAGCAGCGCCACCGTCAGCAGATCCGCGATACGCAGCGGCCTCGGCGCCTCGACCCACTTCGGTGGGATCAGGTAGCCGACCGTCTTGAGGGCGACACAGACGATGGATGCCACGAGCACAGCCGACCACATGGTCATGGCAGTCCCTCCCGTTCTGCGACGTCGTCGGGTTCCTGCTCAGGGCGCTCGTCGCGGCCGAGCCAGTTCGTCCACCCCACGAGGATCGCGACGAGCGCGGCGACGACGACCGGAAGCCCCGGCATGAGCACGGGGGTCAGCACGGTCGCGACGACCGCGGCCGCGACGCCGACGACGATGGGCTGACGGGCCCGCAGACGCGGCCACAGCAGCGCGAGGAACGCGGCCGCCGCGGCGGCGTCGAGGCCGTACGCGCGCGGATCGCCGAGGACGTCGCCGAGGAGCGCGCCCGCCAGCGTCGAGAGGTTCCAGCCGATGTAGATGCCGATGCCGGTGACCCAGAAGCCGAGCGTGCGCGCCCGCTGCGTCGTCTGAGCCAGCGACACCGCGGTCGATTCGTCGATTGTGAACTGTGCCGCCGCGGCCCGTCGCCAGAACCCGGCGCCGACGACGGGCGACATGCGGATCCCGTACGCGATGTTGCGCACGCCCAGTAGCGCCGCAGATGCGATCGCGGCGGGGATCGCCGTCAGTCCCCCGGCTCCGACGATGCCGACGAACGCGAACTGCGAGCCGCCGGTGAACATCACGAGACTGAGCACGCACGTCTGCCAGACGTCCAGCCCCGCGGCGACCGCGAGTGCGCCGAACGAGATGCCGTAGGCGCTCGTGGCCAGGGCGACGCCCAGCCCCTCGCGTACCGCCCTGCGTGCCTCGCCCGCACCGTGAGCGCCGTCGAAGTGCGGGTCCAGGGTCACGGGGTCGATCCTAGCGACGGGTCCCCACACCGTCAGCCTGCGCCGCCCACAGCAGACCGCGCCGGCGGGGACTGCTCTCCGGTGCAACGACGGATGCCGCGCCCCGGACCTCATCGGGCACGGGGCGCGGCATCCATGCGATTCTTACGCGTTGGCGTCCTGGCGCTTCAGACGCGACGCGGCACGGCCGCGCTCGGTGGCGTCGAGGACGACCTTGCGGATGCGCACCTTCTCGGGCGTGACCTCGACGCATTCGTCGTCACGGGCGAACTCGAGGCTCTCCTCGAGGGTGAGCACGCGCGGCGGCGTCATCGACTCGAAGGAGTCAGACGTCGACGAACGCATGTTCGTGAGCTTCTTCTCCTTGGTGATGTTGACATCCATGTCGTCGGCGCGCGAGTTCTCGCCGATGACCATGCCCTCGTAGACCTCTTCGGTCGGCTGCACGAAGAAGCTCATGCGCTCCTGGAGGGCGATCATGGCGAAGGGCGTGACGACACCCATGCGGTCGGCGACGATCGAGCCGTTCTGGCGCGTGGTGATGGCGCCCGCCCAGTCGTCGTAGCCGTGCGAGATCGCGTTGGCGATGCCGGTGCCGCGGGTGATCGTGAGGAACTCGCTGCGGAAGCCGATGAGGCCGCGCGACGGGACGATGAACTCCATGCGCACCCAGCCGGTGCCGTGGTTGGTCATCGTGTCCATGCGGCCCTTGCGGGCGGCCATGAGCTGAGTGATCGCGCCGAGGTGCTCTTCGGGGGCGTCGATCGTGAGGTGCTCGAACGGCTCCTTGACCTTGCCGTCCTCGCCCTTCTTGGTGACCACCTGGGGCTTGCCGACCGTCAGCTCGAAGCCCTCGCGGCGCATGTTCTCGACCAGGATCGCGAGAGCCAGCTCACCGCGGCCCTGCACCTCCCACGCGTCGGGGCGTCCGATGTCGACGACCTTCAGCGACACGTTGCCGACGAGCTCGCGGTCGAGGCGGTCCTTCACCATGCGCGCGGTCAGCTTGTGACCCTTCACCTTGCCCATGAGGGGCGAGGTGTTGGTGCCGATCGTCATCGAGATGGCGGGGTCGTCGACGTGGATCGCCGGCAGCGGCCGCACATCCTCGGGGTCGGCGATCGTCTCGCCGATCGTGATGTTCTCGATTCCGGCGATGGCGACGATGTCGCCGGGGCCGGCCTCCTCGGCGGGGTAGCGCTCGAGCGCCTTCGTCTTGAGCAGCTCGGTGATCCGGGCGTTCGAGTGCGAGCCGTCGTGGCGCACCCAGGCGACCGTCTGGCCCTTCTTCAGGGTGCCGTTGAACACGCGCAGGAGTGCCAGGCGGCCGAGGAACGGGCTGGAGTCGAGGTTCGTCACCCACGCCTGCAGCGGGGCCTCGTCGTCGTACGACGGCGCCGGGACGTGCTCGAGGATCGCCTCGAACAGCGGCTCGAGGTCGGCGTTGTCGGGCAGCTCGCCGTTGGCCGGACGCGTGCGCGACGCCGCGCCGGCACGGCCGGAGGCGTACACGACAGGGACGTCCAGCAGGGCGTCGACATCCAGGTCGGGGACGTCCTCGTGCAGATCGGACGCGAGACCGAGGAGCAGATCGTGCGCCTCCTCCTCGACCTCCGCGATGCGGGCGTCGGGGCGGTCGGTCTTGTTGACCAGGAGGATGACGGGGAGCTTCGCCTCGAGCGCCTTGCGCAGCACGAAGCGCGTCTGCGGCAGCGGGCCCTCGCTCGCATCGACGAGCAGCACGACGCCGTCGACCATCGACAGGCCGCGCTCGACCTCGCCGCCGAAGTCGGCGTGGCCGGGGGTGTCGATCACGTTGATCGTCACCGGCACCTCGGTGTGCGCGCCGTTGTAGGTGATCGCCGTGTTCTTGGCGAGGATCGTGATGCCCTTCTCGCGCTCGAGGTCGTTCGAGTCCATCGCGCGCTCTTCGACGTGAGCGTGCTCGCCGAACGAGCCGGTCTGGCGGAGCATGGCGTCGACGAGAGTGGTCTTGCCATGGTCGACGTGGGCGACGATCGCGACGTTGCGGAGGTCCGGACGGAGGGCGCGCGCCATGAGGGAATCCTTGAAAGAGAAGGGGGATGCCGGAGTGCCGGCATCCCCCATTCTATCGGGCGCACCTGGACATCTCCTTCCGGTGATGTTCAGGCCGTCGTGAGCGTCAGCTCTCGGCGCCTCCGGTCGACGCGAGAAGTGCGGCGCGCGCCTCGCGGCGCAGCCGCTGCTCCTCGGGGTTCGGCACCGGGACGGCGGCGATGAGGCGCTGCGTGTAGGGGTCGGTCGCCCCGCGCAGGATCTCGTCGCGCGTGCCGGTCTCCACGAGCTTGCCGTGGTGCATCACCGCGATGCGGTGCGACAGGATGTCGACGACGGCGAGGTCGTGGCTGATGAACAGGCACGCGAACTGCAGCTGCTGCTGGAGGTCCTGGAGCAGGTCGAGGAATCGCGCCTGCACCGACACGTCGAGGGCCGAGGTGGGCTCGTCGGCCACCAGCAGCTCCGGCGCGAGCGCAAGGGCGCGCGCGATGCCGACGCGCTGACGCTGACCGCCCGAGAGCTCGTGCGGGAAGCGGTTGCGGTAGGACCGCGGCAGCTCGACCTGGCTGAGCAGCGCCTCGACGCGCTTGTCGAGGTCCTTGCCCTTGGCTTCGCCCGACAGCAGGATCGGCTCGCCGATCGATTCGCCGATCGGCATGCGCGGGTTCAGCGAGGACGCCGGGTCCTGGAACACGATGCCCGTGCGGCGACGGATCGCGAACAGGTCCTTCGAGGTCGCCTTCGAGATGTCGGTGCCGACCGCCGTGAGCTTGCCCTCCGCAATGGGGAGCAGGCCGATCGCGGCGCGGCCGAGCGTCGTCTTGCCCGAGCCCGACTCGCCCACGAGGCCGACGATCTCGCCCGGGTAGATCGCGAGGTCGATGTGCTCCGCCGCCCGGAACGCCGGGATGCGGCCGCGCTTCGGGTAGTCGATCGCCACGTCCTCGAAGGCCAGCACCGGCTTGCGGGTCTCGACGACCTCGTCGGCGACCTCCGTCGCCCGCTCGCGAATCGACGACACCGACGGGACGGTCGACGTCTCGGTGACGACCTCGTCCGCGACGCTCGCCTCGGTCTCGAGCACGCCGAGGCCGAGGTGCGGCACCGACGCCAGCAGCTGCTGCGTGTACGGGTGCTTCGGGTCGTGGAAGATCTGGTCGACCGCGCCGGACTCGACCACGACGCCGTTCTTCATCACCATGATGCGGTCGGCGAGGTCGGCGACCACGCCCATGTCGTGGGTGATGAGGATGATCGCCGAGTCGAGGCGCTTGTGGAGGTTGCGCAGCAGGTCGAGGACCTCGGCCTGCACCGTCACGTCGAGGGCCGTGGTCGGCTCGTCGGCGATGAGCAGCAGCGGGTCGCACGAGATCGACTGCGCGATCATCGCGCGCTGGCGCTGACCGCCCGACAGCTGGTGCGGGTACTTGTTGAACGACTGCTCGGGGTTGGGCATCTCGACCATGCGCAGCAGGTCGACCGCCTTCTCCTTCGCGATGCTCGGAGACAGGCCACGGTCGTGAGAACGCAGCGACTCCATGATCTGGAAGCCGATCGTGTAGACCGGGTTGAGCGCCGTCATGGGCTCCTGGAAGATCACCGCGATCTCGTTGCCGCGCAGCGACCTCAGCGTCACCGGGTCGGCACCGCGCAGCTCGCGGCCGAGGAGCTTGATCGATCCCGTGACGCGCGCGTTCTCGGGGAGGAGGCCGAGCAGCGACATCGAGCTGGTGCTCTTGCCGGAGCCGGACTCGCCGACGATGGCGAGCACCTCGCCGCGGCGCACCTCGTAGTTCATGTCGATGGCGGCGGGGTAGAACTCGCCCTCGACCCAGAACTCGACGCCCAGGTTCTCGACCTTGAGGATCGTCTCGGGAAGGGCCTCGTGCGAAGCCGCGATTTCGGCCTCGACGCCCGTCGTGTCAGTCATTCTGTGGTGTCCCATCTGCAAAGCTTGAAGTCATGTCGTTCCAGGAGGTCTTCTACCGGCCCGTATTCGGCCGCGTCCTCACCATCGTGACCATCGTTGTGTGCGCCCTCGGCATCGTCGGACTGTTCTGGTCCGATCCCGCCGCCGCGCTGCGCTATGTGTGGCCGATCATCCTCGTCGCCGTCGTGGCGTGGGCGCTGTTCTGGCGTCCGAGCCTGCGGGTCCAGGAGCACGGCATCACGGTCGAGAACGTGCTGCGCACGCACTTCGTGCCGTGGCCGTCGATCGTCGCCATCGATACGCGCTACTCGCTCACCCTGCACACCGCCGAGGGCCGTGTGCAGGTGTGGGCGGCGCCGTCGCCGGGGCGTCACCGCACACTCGGTCTCGCCCCGAAGGACTTCGACGGAGTGAGCGGATCCGCCCGCGGCGAATCTGGTGGCCTGCGACCCGCCGATGCCATGTCGGTGCCGACCGGCAACCTCGCCCAGCTGATCCGCGGCCACTGGGAGCGGCTGCGCGATGCCGGAGCCTTCGCCAGCGGCGTCGACCCGGAGGCCTCCACCGTGACGTGGCACTGGGCGACGATCGTGGTCGTCGCGGCGCTGGCCGCGGCGACCACGATCGGTCTGCTGGTCTAGCCCCAGGGCCTCCAGCAGAGGTTGCCGGGTCACGTCATCGCTCCGGATCGAGCGGTTTGTGCTGGACGTCGCCCGGTTCTTCGCGACGCGGATCGTTGAAGTTCACGATGTCGTCGCCGGAGTACGCGGTCTGGATCCCCACGTCGACCATGTGCGTGTCACCGGTCGTCGCCGGCGTCGTGTCGATGCTCGGCACGAGCGGTCCGCTCGCGCGGCCGGCACGGGCCATCGCGCGCTCGCTCGGCATCTTCTTCTGGCGCGGGTCGAACGCGTCGCGCAGACCGTCGCCGATGAAGTTGACGCACAGAGCGATCGCGATGATGAACAGACCCGGCCACCAGAAGAGCCATGGACGCGTCGAGAACGCGGCCTGGTTCTCGGAGATGATCTTGCCGAGCGACGTGTCGGGCGACTGCACACCGAACCCGAGGAAGCTCAGCGCAGACTCGAGCAGGATCGCACCTGCCATCAGCAGCGTCGCGTTCACGACGATGATGCCCACCGCGTTCGGCAGGATGTGACGGAAGATGATCCGGCGGTCACGCGCCCCCGACACACGGGCGGCGTCGACGAACTCGCGCTCGCGCAGGGTGAGGAACTCGCCGCGCACGAGGCGGGCCATGGTCGTCCAGGCGAAGAAGCCGATCACCACGCCCAGGAGCGCGGCACCCAGGCTGCCCAGCGCGAAGCCGAGCACCGAGCCGATCACGATCAGCGGGATCGTGATGATGATGTCGGTGAAGCGCATGAGCACCGAGTCGGTCCACTTGCCGTAGTAGCCGGCCGTCGCGCCGATGAGGACGCCGATGAGCGTCGCCACGATGCCGACGATCACCATCACCATGATCGACTGCTGCGTGCCGCGCATGACGACCGCGAAGATGTCACGGCCGACCTCGTCCTGACCGAACGGGTGGTCGCCGAACTGCAGCGGCCACAGGCTCATGGTGGGTTCGCCGTTGTTGACCTTCGGCGGGATCTCCTCCCATGAGTACTGCCACCAGCCGGGGATGCGGATGCCCCACAGCGCGACGCCTACCGACGTGAACGCCAGGATGATGATGAACGCGAGCACGATCATCGAGATCAGCGCGCCGCGGTGCCGGAAGAACCGACGCCGGACGATCTGACCCTGGCTGAGACCTTCGGTCTCTTTCTGCTCGATCGAGATCTCGGCGAGTGCCTGCGTCTCGGTTCCGGGCTGTTCAGTGAGGGAAGTGTTCATGTCAGCCCACCTTGATTCTCGGGTCGAGGGCCGCGTAGACGAGGTCCGCGATGAGGTTGAAGATGACCGCGAGCGTGCCTGTCACCACGAAGAACGCCATGACCGGATTGGGGTCGTGCATTCCGAGCGCCGTCACGAACAGACGGCCCATGCCGACCCAGCCGAACACCGTCTCGGTGATGACTGCGCCGCCGATGAGCGCGCCTACGTCGAACGCGATGATCGTCGTGATCGGGATGAGCGCGTTGCGGAACGCGTGACGGACGACGACCGTGCGCTCGGTGAGGCCCTTGGAGCGCGCGGTGCGGATGTAGTCCTGGTTCATGACCTCGAGCAGGCTCGCCCGCGAGTAGCGGGTGTAGCTCGCGAACGAGATCAGGATGATCGCGATCGTCGGCAGCAGCAGGTGGGTGTACAGGTCGATGCCCTGCACCCAGAAGTTGCCGCCGAGGCCCGGCGTGGACGAACCCACCGTCGCGATCGGGCGGCCGCGCACGCGGCTGGAGTTCGCGTACGCGTGCCAGTACGACATGTACTTGTCGAGCGCGATGAAGGCCGCGACGAAGAAGCCGACGATCGCTGTGGTGCGCACGACAGGCCCGCGGTCGGGTGCTCCCATGAACCAGCCGATGGCCCCGCTCACCACGACCGCGATCACGGCCAGCAGCAGGAAGAACCACAGCGTCATCCCGTTGAGGATGTAGTTCATCATCGGGAAGTACAGCGCGATGCCGATGACCGCGACGATCAGCGACGCGTACAGCGCCTTGCGGTTGCGCAGGCCCGTCGAGATCGCGGTGACGCCGACGGCGATGCCGAGGGCGAGGAACGCGTAGACCACGATGCCGATGCTCGGGTCTGCGAACCACTGCGTCACCGACAGGAACGTCAGCACCGCGGCGGTGGCCACGGCCGAGATGCCGAAGACGGTGAGGCGCTTGCGCCATCTGCCGCCCAGGATCGACATCCACAGCAAGCCCGACACGATCGACAAGCCGACGATCACGGGAACGGAGATCGTCGGATCAGCCAGCCAGTCGTTCAGCTGGATCGCACCGTACTGCTTGAGGAGCACGGCGACCCAGAAGATCGGGAGCGAGAAGAACAGGAACGCGATGAGCGTCACGCTGTAGTCGAACCCGGTGTACTGACGGAGCGCCGACACGATGCCGACGGTGATGCCCAGGACCATCGCGACGACGGTCGCGGTCGTGACCAGCGTCAGCGTCGACGTGATCGCGTTGCCCAGGAGGGCGTTCACCGGCTGGTTCTGGATGGAGATGCCGAAGTCGCCGCGGAAGATGCCGCCGAGCCACAGGAAGTAGCGCAGCGGCGGGGGGACGTCGAGGTTGAGGAGCCTTGTCCGCGCCTCGATGAGGGACTCCTTGTTAGGAGCGTTGCTCAGCCGGAGGTCTTCAAGGGGATCACCCGAGTAAGCCACCAGCAGATACATCAGGAATGTCGCGGCGAAGAGCACGAAGATCGATGCGATCAATCGCCGAATGATGAATGAAGCCATGTTGTGGCCGCCTGCCAATCGATGAATCAGCAGGGGCAGGAGCCGGCGTGCTGCCGACCTCGTGCCCGCCGCTGAGAGGAGTGTAACGCGGCGAGGTGCAGGTCCCCCAGGGGGACCTGCACCCCACCTCGGTGGTCAGTGCCGAAGCACGGTGACTACCGCGTGATTGTTACTCTCCCGAGTCGGTGACGGCCCAGTCCCACGCGTTCCAGAAGATCGTGGGGGCGAGGATCGACGGGTCGATGCCCTCCACACGGTCGCTGAACGCGGTGACGCCCGGGAACTGGAAGATGGTGACACCGTAGAAGTCGCTCCACAGCAGCTTGTCCATCTCCTGCTGCAGCTCGATCTGCTTGTCGGCGTCGAACTCCACGTTCAGCTGGGCGACGATGTCGTCGACGTCAGCGTTCGAGTAGAAGTTCAGGTTGTTGATCGCACCGGTCTGGAAGGTCGGCAGCGAGTTGGTCACACCGAGGCTGGTCGACTGCCACCCGAAGAGCGACGCGTCGTAGGCACCCGGGGTGCCCAGGAGGCCGCCCCACTTCTCGGAACCGCAGTCGGTGACGTTGAAGCCGGCCTGCGCAGCGGACTGCTGGATCAGGGCGAACTCGTTGACACGACGGGGGTTGTTCGACGCGTAGAGGATGCAGACCGAGGTGTCGGTGATGCCCGACTCGGCCAGCAGCGCCTTGGCGCCCTCGATGTCGACCTCGGCGTACGCGTCGGAGCCGTTGTTGGCGACCGACTCGTCGTAGCCCTCGGCGCCCGGGACGAACAGCTGCGAGCTGCGCAGCAGTGCGTCGTCGCCGGCGATCGGCTTGATCAGCGTGTCCAGGATCTCCTGGCGCGGGATGGTCTTGAGGAATGCCTCACGAGCCTTCGCGTTCGAGAAGATGTTCTGGGTGTTCTTGCCCTGGTCGAACTGCAGGTCGACGTGCTCGTACGTGCCCTCGACACCGGTCTTGACCGTGATGCCGTCGAGCGCGTCGAGTGCCGTCTTGATGTCGGCCGTGGCCTGGGGCGAGATGACGTCGACTTCACCGTTCTGCAGCGCCTGGACCGCGGCGAGCGGGTCCGGGATGAAGCGGATGGTGATCTCCTCGATGTTGGGCGCGTTCTCGCCCTTGTACTCGGGGTTCGCCTTCAGCGTGACGTACTGGTCAGCGACGAAGTCGGTGATCATGTACGGGCCGCTCGCGGTGACGAGGTCGGTGTCGTCGGGCATCTCGGTGAAGTTGAAGCCCGAGTTCCAGAACGACGAGATCGGCGCGAGGGAGGCCGCGTCGTTGTCCTGGATGGCGGAGACGACCGCGTCCTTGGCCTTCTTCGCGTCGTCGAGGTTGAGCGCCTTCTCACCGATGATGTGGGCCGGCAGCGGGCTCGGGAACGAGAGCTCCCAGTCCACGAACGGAGCGTCGTACACGAGGGTGATCGACTTGCCGTCCTTGCTGACCTCGGGGGTCTGCGAGACGAGGCCGAGGCCCGCGTCCGGCGTCGCGCCCGAGTCGAAGTAGACGACGTCCGTCGGGAGGTCGCCCGTGAACTCGCCGGTCTCGGCGTCCTGGTACTGCGTGGGGTCGAAGTCCGGCGTGTCGAGCGCGCGCGACAGTGCGGCCCAGTTCAGCAGGAGGTCGGAGGCGTCGACATCCACACCGTCGGACCACTTGACACCGTCGGCGATCGTGTACTTGATCGTCAGCGGGTCGTCCGAGAGCTTCTCGTACGTGCCGAACGACTTGTTCTCGATGAGCTTCGGGGTGTTGTCGTAGTAGTTGAAGCCGTCGAGGACGAGGTAGTTGATGTTGTTGTTCGCCGTGGCGTTGCCGAACGACGTGTTTCCGTTCATCGAGTAGAACGCCTGGTTCCATGCCGCCGTGATCGACGAGCCTTCGACGAGACCGGAGTCGTCGCCCGAGTCGGTACCGCCACCGTTGGCGGCGCAACCCGAGATCGCCAGTGCGCCGACCGCGGTGAGCGCCACCGCGGCCGAGATGCGCTTCATTCTCACTGTTCCTCCTGTGCAGGGTTGTGCGCGCGCGTCTGGGGGGACCGGACGGGCGCGCGGATGGGAAAACGATAAGCATCGCTGGTGAGATGGTCAAAACGATCGGCCAAAACGTTACAGAGCCTTAACTCAATCGACGCGAAGTGTGACAATCTGACAAGGTGGCACCCCCTACCCCGCCCCTCGACAGTGTGGTATCGAGTACCCTGTCCCCCCGCACCGGGTACCAGCGACGCCGGCTGACGTGGGAGATCTGGATCGTCCTGGCCGTCACGGTAGGCCAGTCCGCGCTGTACTCGGTGCTCTCGCTCGTGCGCAAGCTGCTGGCGCCCGTCCCGCTGGGCTCGCAGCAGACGCAGGTCAATCCCTCGCGCGACGCGCAGGCCGTGTGGGACGTCGTGTACCAGCTGCTCGCGGTGTTCTTCGCCCTCGCGCTGGTCGCCCTCGTCGTGTACCTGCTGTGGGAGCCGGGCAGCAACGCGCTGCGGCGCATCGGGCTCGACTTCACGCGGTTCGGCGGCGACCTCGGGCGAGGCGTGGTCCTCGCCGCGGTGATCGGCCTGCCGGGCCTCGCCCTCTACGCCGCGGGCCGTGCGCTGGGCATCACGGTCGCGGTGGTGGCCTCGCCGCTGGATGCCGCGTGGTGGACGATCCCGCTGCTCGTGCTGTCGGCGCTGCGGGCGGGGCTCACCGAAGAGGTCATCTTCATCGGCTACCTGTTCGACCGGCTGCGCCGACTCGGCTGGAACGACTGGAGCATCATCCTGACGGCCGCCGCCCTCCGCGGCGCCTACCACGCGTACCAGGGCTTCGGCGCGATCATCGGCAATGTCGTGATGGGCGTCGTGTTCGGGTGGTGCTACCGGCGCTGGGGGCGCGTGATGCCGCTCGTCATCGCCCACACGCTCCTGGACGTCGTCGCGTTCGTCGGCTATCCGCTGGCAGCGGCGCTGTGGCCAGGCGTGTTCGCGCCGGTGCCCTCGCCCACCCCCACGCCGACCCCGACCCCCTGACGGAGACGGGATGCCGGGGGCACCGGCATCCCGTCTCTCACAGTGTCAGGCGAAGGCCTCGATCGGCGGGCAGGCGCACACGAGGTTGCGGTCGCCGTACGCCTGGTCGATGCGACGCACCGGCGGCCAGTACTTCGTGCGCACGAGGGCGTGGACCGGGTACACGGCGGTCTCGCGCGAGTACGGGTGGGTCCACTCGCCGGCGACGACGGACTCGGCCGTGTGCGGGGCGTTGACGAGCGGGTTGTCGTCGGCGGGCCACTCCCCGGCGGCGACCCGGTCGGCCTCGGCCCGGATCGCGATCATCGCCTCGATGAAGCGCTCGATCTCGCCGAGATCCTCGGACTCGGTCGGCTCGACCATGAGGGTGCCCGCGACCGGGAACGACATCGTCGGGGCGTGGAAGCCGTAGTCGATGAGGCGTTTGGCCACGTCGTCGACGCTCACCCCGGTCGCCTCCTTGAGAGGACGCAGGTCGAGGATGCACTCGTGCGCGACGAGACCCGCCTCGCCCGCGTACAGCACGGGGTAGTGGTCGCGCAGGCGGAACGCGATGTAGTTCGCGGCCAGCACCGCCGCCGCCGTGGCGGCCCGGAGGCCTTCGGCGCCCATCATGCGCACGTACGCCCACGAGATCGGCAGGATGCTCGCCGAGCCGTGGGGCGCCGCCGAGATCGGGCCGCCGTCGAAGACGCCGCCCGGGTGGTCCCGCCGCTGCGACAGCGGGTGGCTCGGCAGGTACGGCGCGAGGTGCGCCTTGGCCGCCACCGGGCCGACGCCCGGCCCGCCGCCGCCGTGCGGGATCGCGAACGTCTTGTGCAGGTTGAGGTGGGACACGTCGCCCCCCAGATCGCCGAAGCGCGCGTAGCCGAGGAGCGCGTTGAGGTTCGCGCCGTCGACGTACACCTGCCCGCCGGCGTCGTGCACGGCCTGCGTGATGTCGAGCACATCGTGCTCGTACACGCCGTGGGTGGACGGGTATGTGATCATGAGCGCCGCGAGCTCGCCCGCATGCGTTGCGATCTTGGCGCGCAGGTCGTCGAGGTCGACGTTGCCCGCGTCGTCGCAGGCGACCACGACCACGCGCATGCCCGCGAGCACGGCGGAGGCCGCGTTCGTGCCGTGGGCCGACGACGGGATGAGGCACACGGTGCGCTCCAGATCGCCGTTGGCGCGGTGGTAGCCGCGGATCGCCATGAGGCCCGCGAGCTCGCCCTGCGAGCCCGCGTTCGGCTGCAGCGACACCGCGTCGTACCCGGTGACCTCCGCGAGCCACACCTCGAGCTGCTCGATCATCGCGAGGTAGCCGTGCACGTCCTCCTCGGGCGCGAACGGGTGCACGCGTGAGAACTCCGGCCACGACACCGCGGCCATCTCTGTTGCGGCGTTGAGCTTCATCGTGCACGAGCCCAGCGGGATCATGCCGCGGTCGAGCGCGTAGTCGCGGTCCGACAGCTGCTTGAGGTAGCGCATCATCGCCGTCTCGGAGCGGTGCGAGTTGAACACTGGGTGCGTGAGGAACTCCTCGACGCGGTGCAGCTCGGCCGGCACCGCGGCAAGCGGTGCGGCATCCACGAAGGAGAGCGCGCGCTCCCCCTGCTCGCCCGCACCGGCGAACTCGCCCTCGGGCAGCCCGAAGGACCACGCCACGGCCGCGAGGTCGTCGGCGGTCGTGGTCTCGTCCACCGAGACGCCGACGGTCGCGTCGTCGACCCACGCAAGCTGGTAGCCGCGAGTGCGGGCGCGCTCGATCACGCGGCGCGACGGCCCCGGGGTCGCCACGCGGATCGTGTCGAAGAACGCGTCCGATCGCAGCGAGAGGCCGTACTCGCGCAGACGTCCGGCGAGCGCCTCGGCCTTCTTCGCGACGTCCGTGGCGATCGCGCGGAGCCCGTCCGGGCCGTGGTAGACGGCGTACATCGACGCCATGACGGCCAGCAGCACCTGCGACGTGCAGATGTTGGACGTGGCCTTCTCGCGGCGGATGTGCTGCTCGCGCGTCTGCAGCGCGAGGCGGTACGCCGGGTGCCCGGCGGCGTCCTGCGAGACGCCGACGAGACGGCCGGGCAGCTGGCGCTCCAGACCCTGGCGCACGGCCATGTAGCCCGCGTGCGGCCCGCCGAAGCCCAGCGGCACGCCGAAGCGCTGCGTGGTGCCCACGGCGACGTCGGCGCCGAGCGAGCCCGGCGATCGCAGGAGCGTGAGCGCCAGGATGTCGGCGGCCACGACGACCAGCGCGCCGGCGACGTGCGCGGCATCCACGACTCCCGACGGGTCCCACACGCGGCCCGAGGCGCCGGGGTACTGCACCAGCACGCCGAAGTGCTCGTCGGGCAGGGTCGCGCCGTTCGCGAGGTCGAGCACGACGAGCTCGATGCCGACGGCGGCGGCGCGGTGCGCGAGCAGCGCGCGCGTCTGGGGCAGCGCGTCCGCGTCGACCACGAACACGTTCGACGCGGACTTCGAGCCGCGGCGGGCGACCAGCATGCCCTCGACGACGGCCGTCGACTCGTCGAGCATCGAGGCGTTCGCCGTCGCGAGCCCGGTGAGGTCGGTCACCATCGTCTGGAAGTTGATGAGCGCCTCCAGGCGCCCCTGCGAGATCTCGGGCTGGTACGGCGTGTACGCGGTGTACCAGGACGGGTTCTCCAGCACGTTGCGCGCGATCACCGACGGCGTGAAGGTGTCGGCGTAGCCGAGGCCGATCATCGGGCGCGCGGTGCGGTTCTGCGACGCCAGCGCCCGCAGCTCCGCGAGAGCCTCGGCCTCGGTGGCCGCCGGCGGGATGTCGCTCGTCGTGCGGGGCTTCGCGTGGATGGATGCCGGCACCGCCGCCTCGACGAGGGCGTCGACGCTGTCGTAGCCGAGCGCGTCGAGCATGGTCCGCTGCGCTGCGGCATCCGTCCCGATGTGACGGTCGGCGAACAGACCCGTCATTCGGCGCCGCCCGTGAGCGAGATGTACGCGTCGCGGTCGAGCAGCTCGGCGACGGCGGCCGGGTCGACCGTGATCTTCACGAGCCAGCCGGCGCCGAACGGGTCGGCGTTCACCAGCGACGGGTCGTCGACGACGGCGTCGTTCACCGCGACGACCTCGCCCGTGAGCGGCGCGTAGAGCTCGCCGACCGACTTGGTGGACTCGATCTCGCCGACGACGGTCGCGGCCGTCACCGTGCTGCCCACGGCGGGCAGCTCCACGAAGACGACGTCGCCGAGCTTGTCGGCGGCGTACTCGGTGATGCCGACGGTCGCGGTGTCGCCGTCCAGGGCGACCCACTCGTGCTCGGCGGTGTACTTGAGGGCGGTGAGGTCGGTCATGGGTTCCTCCGTAGGCGGGTCGGTGGCTCAGCGGGCGCGCTGATAGAACGGGAGAGCGGTCACGGTCGCGGGGATGCGGGTCCCGCGCACGTCGATGGACAGGGGCGTGCCGACGGCGGCGGACGCGGGTGACACGAACGCCATGGCGATGGGATGCCCCAGCGTCGGGCTCAGCGCGCCGCTGGTGATCTCGCCGACGGTCTCGCCGGCGTCGTCCAGCACGGCGTACCCGGCACGGCCGGCGCGCTTGCCGTCGGCGACGAGGCCGACGAGCACGGGGGCGTCCGGGGCGACGACGGCCGCGAGCGCCGTCTTGCCGACGAAGCCGGGCTTGTCGGCGGCGACGACGCGGCCGAGGCCCGCCTGGGCGGGCACGATGTCGAGGGACAGCTCGTGGCCGTACAGCGGCATGCCTGCCTCGAGGCGCAGCGTGTCGCGTGCCGCCAGTCCCGCGGGCACGAGGCCGAGGGGTGCGCCGGCGGCGAGCAGGGCGTCCCACAGGGCGGGGGCGGACTCGTTGGGCACGAGCAGCTCGAAGCCGTCCTCGCCGGTGTAGCCGGTGCGGGCGACGAACAGCGGGGCGCCGTCGAAGGCTCCGTCCGACCACGCGTAGTAGCCGAGATCGGCGAACGCGGGCTGCACGCCGGCGATGCCGGCGGTCGCCTCGACGACCGAGCGCGCGATGGGGCCCTGCACGGCGATCAGCGCGTACGCGTCGGTGCTGTCGACGACCTCGGTCTCGAAACCGGCCACACGGTCGGTGAACGCCGAGGCGACGGCATCCCGGTTCCCCGCGTTCGCGATCACCAGGAAGCGGTCTTCGGCGAGCCGGTAGACGATGACGTCGTCGACGATGCCGCCGGACTCGGCGAGGACCAGGGAGTACTTCGCCTTGCCCGCGCGCATCGGCGAGATCGCGCCGGCGAGGGCGTAGTCGAGGAAGGCGCCGGAGCCGGGCCCGGTGACCTGGAACTCGGCCATGTGCGAGATGTCGAACAGGCCCGCGGCTGTGCGCACCGCATGGTGCTCGGCGAGGTCGGACGTGTAGCGCACCGGCATGAGCCAGCCGCCGAAGTCGGTGAACGAGGCACCGAGCGCCTCATGGCGGTCGTGCAGGGCTGTGGTGCGAAGGTCGGTCATCGAGTTCTCCCGGTCGTGGGCGGGCAGACGTCTGGCGACGTCTGTGAACTCCCCCTCTGTCATAGGCCTGAGAGCTTCGCCCGACCCCGTGGGGTGCGGACTTTCACCGTCGGCGGATCCTCGCGCAGCGGGGATCGCTTTCCAGAGTCGGCCTGCCCGAACGGTACGCGTACCTGAGAGATTGGCGGGGAGGCTTGCTCCTTCGGTGCTCGGCGATCGCGCTGCCGAGGCTCTCCCGCCCGGGTTGTGGGCCGTGTGTTGACTTGCGGAGCCAGCATACCGGGCGCGGCGCCGGATCGACGCAGCGGCCGCACCGACGTCAGTCGACGCAGTGACCCGACGACACGCGGTCGGTCAGCGACGGCGCCTGGGCCGCCACCGGGGTGAGCTCCGACATCGTCATGGCGTAGCCGAGCTCGGGATCGTTCTCGGCGCGCGCGAACACCACGCCCGCCACGGCGCCCTCCGCGGTGAGGAGCGGACCGCCCGAGTTGCCCGGGCGCACTTCCGCATCGAGTGCGTAGATCTCGCGCGGGGTCCACGACGAGTCGTACACGTCGGGCACGGTCGCCGTGCCCACCGAGCGCACGCCCGCGGACACCATCGTGAACGGGCCGCCGTACGGGTACCCCTGCACGACCGCCGCGGCGCCCGGCTGCAGCGTCGACGAGAACGGGAGCGGGCGCGCGCCGAGGTCGTCGACCGCGATCACCGCGAGGTCGTCGGTCGGGTCGAAGTACACGACCCGTCCCTCGCGCGCGGGGACGCCCGGCAGTTCGACGACCGGGGTGTCGACGCCCGCGACCACGTGCGCGTTCGTGACGACACGATCGGCCGCGATCACGAAGCCTGTGCCGCTGGAGCCCCGACCGCACGCGTATGCGTTGCCCGACACGCGGGCGACCGACGCCGCGGCTGTCTGCAGCGCGGGGTCGTCCAGCGCGACCGGTGGTGCGGGGTCCACCGTCCCCGGCCCGAGAAGCGTGCCGAGCCCCGGCAGTCCGTCGTCGAGGACGGCGCCGCGCAACTCCGCGAGGGCGGCGGCCACCGGGTCGGGCGTTGCCGCCTCGATGCCGCGCAGCACCACCGACGATGCGACGGCGGACGACACGACCGGGATGCCCGCGACCGCGATGGCCGGCGCCACCAGCGCGAGCGCGAGCGCCGCCGCCACCACCGAGGCGATGCCGCCCAGCGCGCGCTCGACACCGCCGAGCTTCAGGCGGTCGGCCCCTGAGCGCAGCACCGCGCCGAGCGCGGCGCCGACGGCGGCACCGAGCGCGACGAGGCCGATCGCCGTCACGAGCACGGCGGCTCCGCGCCACATCGGCTGGGGCACCCAGGTGCTCACCAGCGGCGTGAGCCAGAAGGCCGCGACCGCACCCGCCGCGAGGCCTGCCAGCGTGCCGATGCTGGCGAAGAAGCCGCGATGGATGCCGGCGGCCAGCGCCCCGATCAGGATCAGGATGACCAGCACGTCGACGACGATCATGCCCATCCTCTCCGCGCGCCCGAATCGTCCCGCCAGGCTACGCATCCAGCCTGGGAGACGACCGCGACGCGCGGCGGTGAGGCGGGCTCAGGGACGTCCGGCCGAGAGCTCCCTGCGCACCTCGTCGCGCAGCATCCCCTGGTTCTCGGGGTCGGGTGCGGCGCCGAGGAGGGTGCGGGTGTAGTCGTGCTGCGGGTCGAGGATGACGGTGTCCGCGGGCCCGCGTTCGACGATGTCGCCGCGGTACATCACGAGGATCTCGTCCGAGAAGTGGCGGGCGGTGGCCAGGTCGTGCGTGATGTACAGCACGCCCAGGTGGTCCTCGCGCTGCAGCTGCGCGAGCAGGTTCAGCACGCCGAGCCGGATCGACACGTCGAGCATCGACACCGGCTCGTCGGCGACGATGAACTGCGCCCCGGGCGCCAGTGCCCGGGCGATCGCGACGCGCTGCCGCTGCCCACCCGACAGCTCGTGGGGACGACGGTCGGCCATCCGGTCGCTGGGGCTGAGCCGCACCCGATCCAGCAACTCCAGGGTGCGCCTGCGCAGCTCGGCGCGGCCGATGCCGGGGTTGTGGATCTTCAGCGGCCGCTCCAGGTGGTGCGCGATGGAGTGGAACGGGTTCAGCGACGCGAACGGGTCCTGGAACACCATCTGCACATCGCCCCGGTACGCGGCCGCGTCCCGCCCGCCCCGGCTCGCGGGCTTGCCGTCCAGCAGGATCTGCCCGCTGGTGGGCGTCTCCAGACGCGCCAGCATCTTCGCGATCGTCGACTTGCCCGACCCGGACTCCCCCACCAGCGCGATCGTGCGCCCTGCCTCGAGGGTGAACGAGACATCCTTCACCGCATGCAGAGTCGAGAACTTCAGGCCGCTGCGCAACCGGAAGTCCTTCACCAGGTTGCGCGCCTCAAGCGTACGCGGCGTGGACGGGGCGGACGCGGCGGTCATGCCGCACCTCCTTCGACAGTGGCCGCCGGGCCGAGCGTCGCCGAGACCGACTGCGCGCCGGTGCGCACGAAGTCGCCCCGTTCGCCACGCAGACTCGGGAAGCTGGACAGCAGCCTCTTGGTGTACTCGTGCTGCGGACGCCGGTAGATCTCCGTCGCCGTCCCGAGCTCGACGATCTGCCCCTGCAGCATCACCGCGATCCGGTCACTGATCTCGATCAGCATCGGCAAGTCGTGCGTGATGAAGATCACCGCGAACCCCAGCTTCTCCCGCAGCCGCATGATCTCCCGGATGATGCCCCGCTGCACCACCACATCCAACGCGGTCGTCGGCTCGTCCATGATCATCACCTGCGGATCCAACGCCAGCGCCATCGCGATCATGACGCGCTGACGCATCCCGCCCGACAGCTCGTGCGGGAAGCTCGACAACCGCTTCGGATCGACACCCACCAGCTCCAGCAGCTCCTCGCTGCGCTGCTGCTTCTGCCGCTTGGACATGTCGGGCCGGTGCGTGGTGAACACGTCGAACAGCTGCGCCCGGATGTTGATCACCGGGTTCAGCGAGTTCATCGCACCCTGGAACACCATCGACACCTTGTCCCACCGGAACCGGCGCAACTCCTCATCGGCCAGCGCGACGACGTCGATGTCCTCCCCGGTGCGATCGTGGAACACGACCTCACCCGCGGTCATCAACGCCGGCGGCTTGAGCAGCCGATTCATGCCATATGCGAGCGTCGTCTTGCCGCATCCCGACTCCCCCGCCAGCCCAAGGATCTCGCCACGGTTCAGCGTCAGCGACACGTTGCGCACCGCCTTCACCGGCGGATCGACCTCGTACTCGATCGAGACATTGGTCGCCGTCAGCACCGCGTCGCCGGTCATGCCTCTGCTCCGTTCGTGGTGTGCGCGGCCTCGACGCCGCGCCCGGCGCGTTTGGCCTGACGTACGCGGCGGGCGTTCTGGGGGGCGAGCCGCAGCTTCGGGTTGATGATCTCGTCGATCGAGAAGTTGATGAGCGACAGGCCCGCGCCCAGCAGCGCGATCATGAGGCCCGGCGGCACGAACCACCACCACGCGCCCTGGCCGAGCGCCTGACCGCTCTGCGCCTCGTTGAGCATCGTGCCCCAGGTGATCGATCCGGTCGGACCGAGACCCAGATAGGAGAGGCCGGCCTCGCCGAGGATGGCGAAGATGATCGCGAAGAGGAACTGCGCCGTCAGCAGCGGGAGGAGGTTGGGCAGGATCTCGACGAAGATGATGCGGCCCGACTTCTCGCCCGCGACGCGGCTCGCCGCGACGTAGTCGCGAGCGCGTACCGATCTCGACAGCGCACGCAGCACGACCGCGGATCCCGCCCAGCCGGTGATGCCCAGCACGACCGCGACGAGCAGCCAGCTGCGCACCGGGATGTAGCTCGAGATGACCATCACGAGCGGGAGTCCGGGGATCACCAGCATGATGTTCGTGAAGAGCGACAGGATCTCGTCCCACCAGCCGCCCTTGTAGCCCGCGACGATGCCGAAGAACAGCGACAGCACGAGGGCGATGAGGCCCGCGATGATGCCGACCATGAGCGATCCGCGCGCGCCGGTGGCGAGCTGTGCGAACACGTCGTAGCCGAGCTTCGTCGTGCCGAGGAGGTGCTCGGGGCTCGGCGGCTGCAGCGCCGGGTTGTCCGAGTCGTACGGGTCCTGCGCGAAGATCGGCGCGATGATCGCGAACAGCACGATGCCGACCACGATGATGAGGCCGATCGCGAGCTTCAGCGACATGCGGGGCATGAGCTGGCGGAAGCCGCGGCGCGCATCGCGCGCCTCCTCACGGGCGGTCACGATGTCGACGGTCACCGGCGGCGTCATGATGGCCGCCGGCGCGATGATCGCCGGGTCGATGGTGCGGTCGGACAGCGTCTGCGGCTCGTCGACGGCGGGCGCGGAGCGCGGATCGGTCACTTCGGTTTCCTCAGACATTGTGGCGCGCCCTCGGGTCGATGAATCCGTACACGAGGTCCATGATGAAGTTCGCCGCGAGCACCGCGATCGTGATCACGAGGAACACGCCCTGCATGAGCGCGTAGTCGCTGTTCTGGACGGACTGGATCATGAGCTTGCCGACGCCCGGGTAGGTGAACACCTGCTCCATGACGATGGATCCCGCGACGACGAATCCGAGCGAGATGCTGAAGCCCGCGATCGAGGGGATGGCCGCATTGCGGGTGGCATACGTCCGCAGGATGCGCATCGGCTTCAGACCCTTGGCCTCGGCCGTGACGATGTAGTCCTCCGAGACGGTGGACACCATCATGTTGCGCATGCCGAGCAGCCAGCCGCCGACGGAGCTGAGCACGATCGTCAGCGCCGGCAGGAAGCCGTGGTAGATCGCGTTGGAGATGAACGCCCAGCTCCACTCGGGCCCGTCGGGGAACTCGAAGACGTCGTAGCCGCCGATGATCGGGAACCACCCGAGCGCCACCGAGAAGACGGCGATGAGCACGAGCGCGAGCCAGAAGTAGGGGATGGACTGGAGCACCGTCGTGAACGGCACCAGGTGGTCGACCCATGTCCCGCGTCGCCATCCGACCCACGCGCCGACGCCGACGCCGAGGATGAACGAGATCAGGGTGGCGAGGCCGACCAGGATCACCGTCCACGGCAGTGCCGCGGCGATGAGGTCGACCACCGGAGTCGGGTACTTCGTGATGGAGATGCCGAGATCCCCCTGAAGCAGCCGACTCCAGTAGTTGACGTACTGCTCCCACATCGACTGATCAGTGCCTCCGAGGAGGGCCTTGATGTTGCGGATCTGGGTCTCGCTGATCTCCCCGCCGGCACGCTGCATCTTGGCGATCATGATGTCGGCGGGGTCGCCGGGCAGAAGCCTCGGCAGGAGGAAGTTGAGGGAGATCGTCGCCCACAGTGTCACCACATAGAACGCGATCCGCCGCGCATAGAACTTCATTGCGGCCTGCTCCTCCTTGCCGCGGCTTCTGCCCGGTTCTGCATTACTTCACCGGCTCCAGGTGCTGGAGGATGTAGCCGGCCGCCACCGAACCCCATGCGGGCGGGAAGGCGTACAGGTCGTCCTCGGTCGGCCAGCCCGTGAAGTCCTTCGAGTTGTAGAACGTCTGGGTGGCGTTGATGACCAGCGGGATGTAGGGCAGGTCGCGCACGATCTCGGTCTGGACCTTGGCGTACGCCTCCTTCTTGACGGCCTCGTCGTTGGTGGCGGCGGCAGCGGCCACGGCCTCGTTCACGACGGGGTTGTCGTAGCGGCTGAAGTTCCAGCGGCCCGTCGGGACCTCCTGGCCGACCTGCGAGGTCGACTCACCGGTGAACCAGTCCTTGTAGATCTGGAACGGGTCGGCGACCGAGGTGCCGATCACGCCACCCATGATCAGCTGGTACTGGCCGGTCTGACGGGCGTCCGAGAACTCCTGCCACTGCACCGTCGACGCGGTGACCTTGATGCCGGCCTCAGCAGCCTCCTCGGCGATGAGCTTCGCGGCGTCGTTGTAGTCGGTCCAGCCGTCCACCGAGATGAGGCTCAGCTCGATCGGCGTGCCGTCCTTGCCGTAGAAGCCGTCCCCGCCCTTGGTGTAGCCGGCGGCCTCGAGGATCTCTCCCGCGGCGGCGGCGTCGGGCGACTGCGGGCTGGTCTCGTTGGCCGGGTCGGCGAGCCACTTGGCGTCGCGCGGCATCAGCGTGAAGGCGGGCGAGATGTCGCCGGTGAGGCCGACGAACGCCTTCTCCTTGATCGTGCCGCGGTCGATCGCGACGTTGAGCGCCTGGCGGACGGCGACGTCGGTCTGCGGACCGGTGCAGCCGAGGTCGGCGTTCGAGCACGTGTACAGGACCGTCGGGTCCTGCGGCGTGTTGATCATGCTGATGACGCCCTTGTCGGTGACCGAGTCGGGGTTGGGCACGAACATGCCGGTCCAGTCGAGCTTGCCGGCCGTCAGCAGGTCCTGCGCCGACTGGTTCGCGTCGATGCCGATGTACTGCACCTTCTTGATGGCGGGCACGCCCTCGTCGCGGAAGTTCTCGTTCGCGACGACGGTGTAGGACGCGTCCGTCACCTTGTCGACCACGTACGGGCCGGTGCCGACCGGGTCCTCGTCGGTGAACGTCGAGTAGTCGTCGACGTCCTTCCAGATGTGCTCCGGCAGGATCCACGTGGTGCCGAGGATCTGGAACTCGTTGGTGTACTGCGGGGTCGAGTACGTGAGGACGAGCGTGGTGTCGTCGGGCGCCTCGGCCGAGACGAGGCCGTCGCGGTGGTTGGGCTCGTAATTGAACGTGAACGCGGCGTCTGCGGCCGAGAAGTCCTCGCCGTCGCTCCACTTCACGCCGTCCTTGAGCTTGACGGTGATGACGGTGCCGTCCTCGTTGTACTCGAAGCTCTCGCCGAGCATCGGCGCGGGCGCGTCGTCGGCGGTCTTGTTGTAGAAGAAGAGCGGCTCGTAGATCGGGCCGAGCGCAGCGTGGAGCACGCTCGGCGAGAACGGGTTGAAGTTCGCCTCGATGGGGGTCTGGCTGCCCGCCCAGACCCGCAGGGTGCGTCCTTCCGAGGAGGAGGAGTCGTCGCCCCCGCCTCCACCGGCACAGCCCGACAGGCCGAGACCGAGGATCGCTGCCCCGGCGACGGCGAGAAGCGCGGCGCGGCGCTTCGCGTTTCGAATCATCATTGGTTCTTTCTCTCGTGCGGCATTGCAGGGAGGAGTGCAAGGGCACCCGGGACGTTCATTAGTTCTGTTCCCTAACAAACGTTTGAACGTAAACCTAACAAACATTCCCCCACGACGCATCCCGGAATCGTCACGTCTTCGCAACGGTTGACCTGCGGCGCCCTCGCCGGGGAATTGTGTCGACCCGGGTTTGGCTTCAGGTCACTCTGACACTATGATCGAGCCTAGTTAGAGTCATCATGACCAGAACAAACGCCGACATCACCCCCACGACCGTCGCACCGGCCTCCGCCGACGCGACGCGAGTCGCCGTGTCCACCGTGATCTTCGCGCTCCGCCGCATCGACGGCGGGGACGCCGCCCGGGTCGCACTCCCCCTCGTGCGTCGCACGCGCGATCCGCACGAAGGTCAGTGGGCGCTTCCCGGCGGCTGGCTCGACATCGCCGAGAGCCTCGACGCCGCGGCATCCCGCACCCTCGCCGAGACGACCGGGCTGGCACCGAGCTTTCTCGAGCAGCTGTACGCGTTCGGGGCCGTCGACAGGTCGCCGACGCGCGTGATCTCGATCGTCTACTGGGCGCTGATCCGCGCCGACGAGATCTCTGAGGATGCCGTCGAGCCGCTGTTCGCCACCGAGAACGTGCAGTGGTTCGATGCCACGGCGCTGCCTCGCCTGGCGTTCGACCACAACGAGATCGTCGACTACGCGCTGTGGCGCCTGCGCAACAAGGTGGGCTACAGCCGCATCGCTCATGGGCTGCTCGCCGACGAGTTCACGCTGGCCGACCTCCGCGAGGTGTACGAGGCCATCCTCGGCCGACGCCTCGACCCCGCGAACTTCCGACGTCAGGTCGAGAACTCCGGCACCCTCATCCCGACCGACCGCTTCCGCACGGGCAGCCATCGCCCCGCGCGGCTGTACCGCTACAACCAGGACGTCGAGCTCGCCGACCGCGGCCCGCTCGATCTCCGCCACTGACCCATCCCGAACGGAGCGCCCGACATGCCCGCCGTCAACATCACCCTCCAGCCCCGGCCCGAGCTCGACCCGTCGGTCGACCACGAGATCCAGGCCATCGTCGCGGGAGCGCTGCAGGGCGAGACCTGCAACACGGACCTCGCCGCCGGCCCGTGGGACTTCGACACGCGCCCCGGCTACGGACCGGGCTCCTCGATGGGCGACGTCATCCCGACCGGGTCGCCGCGCCAGGGCGAGCTGCCGCGGGAGTACCGCGAGGCGTCCGAGGCCGAGCTCGCCGAGCGCGTCCGCGCCGCGAAGGCGACCCTCGGCGAGCGCGTCGTCGTCCTCGGGCACTTCTACCAGCGCGAAGAGGTCGTGGTCCACGCCGACTACGTCGGCGACTCGTTCCAGCTCGCGAACGCAGCCCTCGAGCACCCCGACGCCGAGGCGATCGTCTTCTGCGGCGTCCATTTCATGGCCGAGACCGCCGATCTGCTCTCGCGTCCCGAGCAGGCCGTGATCCTCCCCAACCTCGCCGCCGGCTGCTCGATGGCCGACATGGCCGACATCGACCAGGTCGAAGAGGCGTGGGAGCAGCTCGCCGAGATCTACGGAGACATGGACGCGAAGGATGCCGACGGCCTCGTGCCCGTCGTGCCGGTGACGTACATGAACTCCAGCGCCGCCATCAAGGGCTTCGTCGGCCGCCACGGCGGCATCGTCTGCACGTCGTCCAACGCCCGGACGGTGCTCGAGTGGGCGTTCGAGCGCGGTCGCCGCGTGCTCTTCTTCCCCGACCAGCACCTCGGCCGCAACACCGCGAAGGCGATGGGCGTGCCGCTGGAGCAGATGCCGATGTGGAACCCGCGCAAGCCGTACGGCGGCTCGGACGCGCAGACCCTCGCCGACGCCCGCGTGATCCTGTGGCACGGCTTCTGCTCGGTCCACCGCCGCTTCTCGGTCGACCAGATCGAGAAGGCCCGCGCCGAGCACCCGGGCGTGCGGGTCATCGTGCACCCGGAGTGCCCGATGGAGGTCGTCGACGCGGCCGACGAGTCCGGCTCCACCGACTACATCCGCAAGGCGATCGAGGCCGCGACCGAGCCGACGACGTTCGCCATCGGCACTGAGGTGAACCTCGTGCAGCGCCTCGCCGCCGAGCACCCGCAGCACACGATCTTCTGCCTCGACCCGGTGGTGTGCCCCTGCTCGACGATGTACCGCATCCACCCCGGCTACCTCGCCTGGGTGCTCGAGGGGCTCGTCGACGGCGAGGTGCGCAACCGCATCACTGTCCCTCAGGACGTCGCCGAGCCGGCGCGCCTCGCGCTGGAGCGGATGCTGGCGGCCAAGCCGCCGGCGGCCCCCGCAGCCGACTGGGAGAACGCCTCATGACCGAGACCGCAGCGCCGCGCGCGATCGTCGTCGGCTCCGGCATCGCCGGCCTGCTGACGGCGCTGCACGCGGCCGAGCACGGCTGCCGCGTGACGCTCGCCACGAAGGACGTGCTCGAACACGCCAACACGCGCTTCGCGCAGGGCGGCATCGCCGGGGTCATGTTCGACGACGACCGCGCCGAGGACCACGTGCACGACACGCTCGTCGCCGGCGCCGGACTCAGCGACGAGGCCGCCGTGCGCGTGCTCGTCGACGAGGGGCCGGACCGCATCCGGGAGCTCATCGCGCTGGGCGTCGCGTTCGACCGCGACGATCGCGGCGGCTTCGTGAAGGGCCTGGAGGCCGCGCACTCCTACCCCCGCATCCTCCACGCCGGCGGCGACGCCACCGGCACGGCGATCGAGAAGGCGCTCGTCGCCCGCCTCCGCGCGAGCGAGGTCGCCGTCGTCGAGCACGCGTTCCTCGTCGACCTCGTCGTCACGGACGGCCGGGTCGCGGGGGTCGAGCTCATCGTCGGCGAGTCCGACGCGGTCCCCGGGCGGCGCGAGACGCTCACCGCGGACGCCGTCGTGCTCGCGACGGGCGGCGCCGGCGAGCTGTACGCCCACTCGACCAACCCCGAGGTGGCCACGGCCGACGGGATCGCCGCGGCGATCCGCGCCGGAGCCGAGGTGCGCGACCTGGAGTTCGTCCAGTTCCACCCCACGGTCCTCGCGGTCGGCGACTCGTTCCTCGTGTCGGAGGCCGTGCGCGGCGAGGGCGCGACCCTCGTCGACGAGCACGGCCGCCGCTTCGCGTTCGACGCGCACCCCGACGGCGAACTGGCGCCGCGCGACGTCGTCGCACGCGCCATCGCCCATCAGATGGAGGTGCAGGACGGGCGTCCGGTGTTCCTCGACGCCACCCGGCTGCATGCGGACGACCCCGCCGAGCGCGCCGAGTTCCTCGCGCGCCGATTCCCCACGATCGACGCCGCCGTGCACGAGCGCGGTCTCGACTGGGCGCGCGAGCCGATCCCGGTCACGCCGGCGGCGCACTACCTCATGGGCGGCGTCGCGACCGATCTGTTCGGCCGCACCAGCCTGCCCGGTCTCTATGCCGTCGGCGAGGCCGCCCGCACCGGCGTGCACGGCGCCAACCGCCTCGCGTCGAACTCGCTGCTGGAGGGTGCCGTGTTCGGCGCCCGCGCGGGCGACGCGATCGCGGCGGACACGGCATCCGGCGTCTGGCCGGCCGCCGGCGTTGCCGACCTCGCGCGAACCTCGGCCGCACCGCCGGCGACGGACGTCCCGGCCTTCTCGCGTGCCGCCCTGCAGGAGTTGATGTGGGAGGACGCGGGACTCGTGCGCGACGAGGCGGGTCTCGGGCACGCGGCATCCCTCATCGCGTCCTGGCGCGCGCAGTCGCGCGCGCCGCGCACCGAGCACGACTTCGAGGACGAGAACCTGCTCCTGGTCGCCGAGCGGGCCGTCGCCGCCGCACGCGCCCGCCGCGGCTCGGTCGGCGCCCACTACCGTTCCGACGACTCCGCCGAGGTCGTCCGCGAGTCCGAGAAGGAGGCCGTCGCATGCTGACGCGAGCCGTGATCGACCGTGCGGTGGGCGCCGCGCTCGAAGAGGACGCGCCGTGGGGCGATCTCACGAGCGAGGCGCTCATCCCCGAGACCGCCGTCGCCCGTGCCGATCTCGTCGCACGGGAGCGCGGCGTGTTCTCGGGCGGCGAGGTGTTCGAGGCGGCGTTCCGGCTGACGGATCCGCGCATCGACGTGCAGCTGATCGTCGAGGACGGCGAGTGGTTCGAGCCCGGCGCGGTGCTCGCCGTCGTCACGGGGCCCGCGCGAGGCGTGCTGACCGCCGAGCGCATCGGCCTCAACTTCGTGCAGCGCATGTCGGGAATCGCGACGCTCACCGGCGCGTACGTCGCCGAGGTCGCCCACGCCGGCACGCGCATCGCCGACACCCGCAAGACCACGCCCGGGCTGCGCGCGTTCGAGCGCAAGGCCGTGCGAGACGGCGGCGGGCGCAACCACCGCCATTCGCTGTCGGATGCCGTCATGGCCAAGGACAACCATCTCGCCGTGCTGGCGCAGAAGGGGGTCTCGGCCACCGACGCGCTCCTTGCGGCGAAGGACTTCCTCCCCCACACGACCCATATCGAGGTCGAGGTGGACCAGCTGGACCAGATCGAGCCGGTGCTCGCGGCCGGCATCGGCACGATCATGCTCGACAACTTCTCGCTCGACGACCTGCGCACGGGCGTCGCCCAGGTCGCGGGGCGCGCGACCGTGGAGGCGTCGGGCGGTGTCTCGCTCGAGACGGTGCGGGCGATCGCCGAGACGGGCGTCGACGTCATCTCGGTGGGCGCGCTCACGCACTCGGCGCGCGCCCTCGACCTCGGCCTCGACGTCCGGATCGACGCGGCCTGAAGCGCCGGTCAGCCTTGGGAACCCGATGAGCCTGCTCTACCTCGACAACGCCGCGACCACACCGGTGCGCCCCGAGGTGCTCGAGGCGATGATGCCGTACCTCACCCGCTGGTACGGCAACCCGTCGAGCCACCACACCGTGGGCGAGGCGGCGGCCGATGCGCTGGCCGACGCGCGCTCGCGCGTCGCACGGGTGCTGGGCCTCCGCGCCGGCGACATCGTCTTCACGAGCGGCGGCACCGAGGCCAACAACCTCGGGATCAAGGGCATCGCGATCGCCGCGGCATTGCGCCGCGACGATCGTCGCGCCCACATCGTGACGACGCCCATCGAGCACGAGTCCGTACTCGAGTCGATCGACTATCTCGAGCGCGTCCACGGCTTCGCGGCGACGCGGGTGCCGGTCGACGCGGACGGCCGGGTGCCGGTGGATGCCGTCGCCGCGGCGCTCCGCGATGACACCGCGCTCGTCGTCGTCGGCTACGCGAACAACGAGATCGGAACGATCCAGGACGCCGCGGCCCTCGCCGAGGCCGTGCACGCGCACGGCGCGCCGCTGCACCTGGACGCCGTGCAGGCCGCCGGGTGGCTTCCGCTGTCGGCGACCGGGCTGGGGTACGACGCGATCTCACTGGCCGGTCACAAGCTCGGGGCGCCCAAGGGCACCGGGGTCCTCGGCGTGCGCGGCCGCATCCCGCTGGAGCCGCTGCTGCACGGCGGCGGGCAGGAGCGCGGCCGCCGCAGTGGCACCGAGGACGTCGCGGGCGCCGTCGGGTTCGCGACCGCCCTGGAGCTGGCCGAGCAGGAACGGGTCGAGGCATCCCTCCGCGTCACCGCCATCCGCGACCGGTTCATCGCCCGCGTGCTCGAGCGGGTCCCGTCGGCGCGGCTCACCGGCGACCCCGAGCACCGTCTCCCCGGCACCGCGAGCTTCACGTTCGCGGGGACGAGCGGCGAGGCCGTGCTGCTGGAGCTGGAGCGCCGCGGCGTCGTCTCGTCGAGCGGATCGGCGTGCGCCGCCGGGAGCGACGAGCCCTCGCATGTGCTCGTTGCGATGGGGGTCGCGCCCGAGGTGGCGCAGACAGCGGTGCGCTTCACGTTCCCGCGCTGGCTGAACGCGCCGCTGGACGCCGTCGCCGACGCAGTCGAGGCATCGGTCGCGGCCGTCGCGGGATGACGCGATCGGGCCGGCGCCCCCGCCGCGCACCATAGGATCGGGGACGTGCAGAGCCCCGTCGTGACCGTCATCGTCCCCGGCTACGACGTCGGACTCTACGCGGCCGAAGCGCTCGACTCGCTGCGTACGCAGACCCGCGGCGACTGGGTCGCGGTCCTCGTCGACGACGCGTCGAACGACGAGACCGGGGCGCTCTTCGACGCCGCCGCGGCCGCCGACGACCGGTTCCAGGTGGTGCACCACCGCGAGCGCAGCGGCCTGAGCGCCGCACGCAATACCGGGCTCGACCTGGTGCGCACACCGTTCGTCGGCTTCCTCGACGCCGACGACCGCTACACGCCACGAGCGCTCGAGCGCCTGGTCGGCACCGTCGTCGGCAGCGGCAGCGACATCGCCCTGGGCGCCTACGTGCGGCTGCGCCCCGAGGGGGACGGTCACTACGTGCCCGGCTCCGTCCAGCCGTGGGTGGCCGCCGCCACCGACCCGGCGCGCACCGGCACGACCCTCGACGCCCACCCCGAGGCATCCGGCAACATCGTCGCCTGGTCCAAGGTGAGCCGCACCGAGCTGTGGCAGCGCACCGGCCTGCGCTTCCCCGTCGGCAAGGCGTACGAGGACCAGATCGTCGCGCAGCAGCTGTACACCCGCGCCCGCGCGTTCGACGTCATCCCCGACGTCGTCGTCGAGTGGCGGGAGCGCGCCGACGGCTCCTCGATCACGCAGCACAAGGGCGAGCTGCCCGTGATGCGCGACTACCTCGAGGCACTCGCCGGCGGGATCGAGGTGCTGGATGCCGCCGGCCAGACCCGCGCGGCGGCCGCCCGGGTCCGGCTCATCCTCGCGATGGACCTGCCGCCGCTCGTCGACCTCGCCCGCGACCACACCGATCCGGCGTATCGCCGGGAGCTCGGCGCGTTCACGCGCACGCTCTGGGCGCGCGCCGGCGGCGTCGAGCCGGCCGAGCCCGCGGCCACCGCGATCGCCGCCGCCCGGCTCTGGTGACCAGCGCGCAGCGGCGGGTGATCGCGCCGCGTCAGTCCTCGGCCTCGAGCGCCTGCTCGGCCTCGAGGATGCGCGACGACGCGAGCTGCTGCGCGGCGAGCTCGGCGTAGAGGCCTCCCGCGGCGATCAGCTCCGCATGGGTGCCGGACTCCACGATGCGGCCGCCCTCGACGACGTGGATGACGTCTGCACCGATGACCGTCGACAGGCGGTGCGCGATCGTGAGCGTGGTGCGGCCGCGGGATGCGGCATCCAAGGCCTCCTGCACGACCCGCTCCGACACGGTGTCGAGGGCCGACGTCGCCTCGTCGAGCAGGAGCACCGGCGGGTCCTTGAGCAGCACGCGCGCGATCGCGATGCGCTGCTTCTCGCCACCCGAGAGGCGGTAGCCGCGTTCGCCGACGATCGTGTCGTATCCGCGCTCGAACCCGGCGATCACGTGGTGGATGTTCGCCGACCGGCACGCGGCCTCCAGCTCGGCGTCCGTCGCGTCGGGCTTGGCGTACCGCAGGTTCTCGCGGATCGTCGCGTGGAAGAGATACGTCTCCTGCGACACGATGCCGACGCTGTCGACGATGGACTCCTGCCGGAGGTGGCGCACCTCCTCGCCCGCGAAGAGCACGGAGCCCTCGGAGGCCTCGTACAGCCGCGGCGTGAGGTAGAGCACGGTCGTCTTGCCGGCGCCGGACGGTCCGACGAACGCGACGTGCTGGCCGGGCTCGGCCACGAACGACACGCCGCGCAGCGTCGGGTGCGCGTCGGGCGCGGCATCCGGATACCGGAACACGACGTCCCGGAACTCGATCCGGCCGAGCGGGCCCGGCGCGTCGGCGACGTCGATCGCGGCGGGGGCGTCGCTGATCGCCGGCACGAGGTCGAGGTACTCGAAGATGCGGGCGAACAGCGCCGACGAGGTCTGCAGATCGAGCGAGACGCGCATCAGGCCCATGAGCGGCATGAGCAGGCGCGCCTGCACCGTCGTGAAGGCGACGATCGTGCCGGCCGTGATCGCGTCGGCGCCGTCCGAGATGAAGTACCCCGAGACCAGGTAGATGACGGCGGGGACGCTCGCCATGAGCACCTGGACGACCGCGAAGAAGCCCTGGCCGCTCATCGCGCGGCGCACCTGCAGACGCACCTGGTTGGTGTTCTCGTCGGCGTACCGGGCGGACTCGGTGCGCTGGCGGTTGAACGACTTCGACAGCAGGATCCCCGAGACGCTCAGGGTCTCCTGCGTGATCGAGGTCAGCTCCGACAGCGACTCCTGCGTCTCGCCGGCGATGCGCGCGCGCACCTGGCCGACGCGACGCTGCACGATGACGAGGAACGGCATGAGCACGACCGCGATGATCGTGAGGCGCCAGTCGATGATGATCATCGCGACGAGGGACGCCACCACCGTCACCGCGTTGCCGAGGATGCTGGTGACGGTGTTGGTGAGCACGCCGGACACCCCGCCGACGTCGTTCTGCAGCCGGGACTGGATGACGCCGGTCTTCGTGCGCGTGAAGAACGCGAGCTCCATAGCCTGCAGGTGATCGAACAGCTTGGTGCGCAGGTCGCCGGTGACGCGGTTGCCGACCGTCGAGGTGAGCCACGTCTGCAGCACGCCGACCCCGGCGCCGAGCAGGAACAGCGCGATCATCGCGAGCACGAGCTGCCACAGCAGCGTGAGGTCGGGCGCCGAGCCGTCGACCGGGAACAGCGCGTCGTCGAACACGCGCTGCACCAGCAGGGGCGGGATGACGGCGAGGCCCGCGCCGACGACGACCAGTACGCCGGTGAAGACGATCGACCACAGATACGGCCGGAAGAGTCCTACGACACGCGCGCCCAGGTTCGGGATGCGGGGCGCCGACGCATTCGCGCGGCGCTGCGCCTCGGTGTCGACGGGCCGGAACCCGGGATGCCCTCCCCCGCCACCGCCACGCATGCTCACCCCGCCAAGCCTAGTGAGCGTGTCGACATCGGAGGCCGGCGCTAGGCTCGCGGTATGACCTCGACTCCCGACGCCCCCGAACACGACGGCAGCGACCTCGCGGAGCTCCGCGCAGAGATCGACGAGCTCCAGGCGATCCCGCACGAGGAGGTCGTGAACCCGCTGCCCCACAGCCTCGAGGAGCGCGAGCCCGAGGCCGGGCCGACCGACGCGATCGGCTCGGAGGACTGGGACGCCCCCGAAGAGGGACCCGCCGACAGCTGACCCGCGGCAGCCATTCGCCGAGATCGCGTTCCCGGATCGGGAATGCGATGTCGGACCCCGCGGTTACCTTGGAGGCTTGCCATCCTCGGGTGGCACATTGCTGTCCGTCCGAGCCGCGAGGAGACCACCCATGGCCGCCATCGAAACGACCCCCGGAACCGGCAGCATCCCCGCTGCCACGGGGCCCGGCGCCGCTCCGGCGCTGCGTCCCGAAGAGAGCCGCGTCGTGTGGCTGCTGCTCGCAGCGGCCTTCGTCGCCATCCTCAACGAGACCACGATGGGTGTGGCGATCCCGCACCTCATCACCGACCTCGGCATCACCGCGCTGGCCGCGCAGTGGCTGACGACCGCGTTCATGCTGACGATGGCGGTGGTCATCCCGATCACCGGCTTCCTGCTGCGCCGCTTCACCACCCGCACGATGTACGTCGCGGCGATGGGACTGTTCTCGCTCGGCACGCTGATCGCCTTCCTGTCGCCCGGCTTCACGATGCTGCTCGTCGCACGCGTCGTGCAGGCGTCCGGCACGGCGATCATGATGCCGCTGCTCATGACCACGCTCATGACGGTCGTGCCGCCCGCGATCCGCGGCCGCATGATGGGCCGCGTCAGCATCGTGATGTCGCTCGCCCCCGCGATCGGCCCGACCCTGGCCGGCGCGCTGCTGAACAACTTCGAGTGGCGCTGGATCTTCGGCGTCGTGCTGCCGATCGCCGTCGTGGCGCTCGTGGTCGGCGCGCGGTGGATCCACAACCTCGGCGAGACCACGCATGCGCCCATCGACGTGCTGTCCGTCATCCTGTCGGCCCTCGGCTTCGGTGGCCTGGTGTTCGGGCTCAGCCAGCTCGGCGCGGGCGGACACGGCAGCGGGGCGGATGCCGCGGCCGCGAGCGCCGCGTCGACCACGACCCTCGTCGTGGCCCTCACCGTCGGCATCGTGTCGCTCGGACTGTTCGGGTGGCGCCAGGTCGTGCTGCAGCGCAAGGACGACGCGCTGCTCGACCTGCGGGTGTTCCGCAGCGCGAACTTCTCGCTGTCGATCGCGCAGATGGCGATCATGTCGATGGCGTTCTTCGGCGCGATCACGGTGGTGCCCCTGTACGTGCAGGACGTCCTGGGCGTCGACCCGCTCACGACGGGCCTCGTCGTGCTGCCGGGCGCGCTCGCGATGGGCCTCGCCGGCCCGCTGATCGGCCGTGTCTACGACCGCTGGGGCACGCGCATCCTGCTCGTGCCGGGCGCCGTGATCACCAGCGCGATGCTGTGGTACTACACGACCTTCACCGAGACCACTCCGGTGTGGGTGCTGGCCATCGCGCAGACCGTGCTGTCGATCGGCCTCGCGCTGTCGTTCACGCCGCTGTTCACCGCGTCGCTCGGCTCGCTGCAGCCGAAGTTCTACTCGTACGGGTCCGCCGTCGTCGGCACGGTCCAGCAGGTGGCCGGTGCCGCGGGCATCGCGCTCATGTTCGGCGTGATGGCCGCCGCCAGCTCCACCGCGACCGAGGCGGGTGCGGATGCTGTGACCGCGGGAGCCGCGGGCACACACGCCGCCTTCCTCACCGCCGCGATCCTGTCGCTGCCGCTGCTGGTCGGGGCCTTCCTCATCCGCAAGCCGGCCGATCAGCCGGAGGGGATGCCCGCCGGGCACTGATCCCGCCGCGTCGCGTATCTCACCGATGCCCCGCTCCCTCGACAGGGGGCGGGGCATCGGTGATTCTTGATGCACCCGAGATACCTGCTGGGAGGCATCCATGATCGTCACCACACCCGAGCTGGACTCCGCGACCGGTCACGTCGCCGACATGTACGCCGGCGATCTGCGCGAGGACGGGATCGTCTACGCTCACACGCGGGCGATGGCGGTGAACCCCGAAGCGCATCAGGCGTTCGAGGCGCTCGTCCGGGCGATCGTCCCCTCGATCGGCCTGCGCAACTACGAACTGGCGACGCTCGGCGCGGCGCGCGCCGTCGGGTCGCAGCACTGCCTGCTGGCGCACGGGCGAAGGAGCCTGCGCGCGGGGCTGTTCGACGAGGATCAGCTCGCGGCGCTGGTACGGGACGCCCCCGGCAGCGGGCTCGATGACGCCGATCGGGCGGTCCTCGAGTATGCCGAGAAGGTGTCGACGGATGCCGCGGCCATGACCGACGCCGACACCCGGCGCCTGCGCGATGTCGGGTTCACGGACCGGCAGATCGTCGATCTGACGCTCGCGGCAGCGGTGCGCAACTTCTTCAGTCGTGCCTTGCTGGCCCTGGCCGTGCCCGTGGATGAGGTGCCCGGCCTCAGCCCGGCGCTTTCGGGGGCGCTGCGTGACGCGCGGCCGCGCGACGCGTCGACGCACGACGTCAGTGGTGGATGAGCGCCTTCAACGCGATCAGCACGACACCGAAGCCGGCCGTGATCAGAGCGCTCAGCAGCCGCGGCCAGAACTTCGGCGTCCAGCGGGCGACCGCGATCCAGCCCAGTACGCCGAGCAGCACGGCATTCACGACGAGGGCGGTCCAGATGGCCAGCTTGTCGTCGATGAGGTCCGTCGTGCCCAGGAGGAGGATCACCAGCGGCGCGACCGACGCCATGATCATCCCGAGGGAGTGACGGGCGGCTTCGCGGATGCTCGTGCCCAGCGCCGCGCCGCCGTCCGTCGCCGCGAGGCGGCCGAGGGTCCCCGCGTACACGTGGGCGAGGTAGAACACGAACACCGTGATCGCCACGGTCGCCAGGGCATTGCCGGACGTTCCCACCAGTGTCCCGCTGACCACGATCATTCCCGAGACGAGGATCAGGCCGTACACGGCCTCCTCCGACATCAGGATGCGGGCGACGCGGGGAGAGATATGCAGTTGCTCGTCGGTCATCGTGATTCCGACCGGCGATTCGCCGGGGCGATCAGCCGATGCTGCAGCTGCCGCCACCGCAGCACGAGTCGCCGGCGTCGACGACCGCGAGGAGGTTCTTGTCATCCGGCACGGGTGCGAGGGTGATGGTGGCCGGCTGCTGCGGGGTGCTCATACTCCCATGCTACCCATGGGCCGCACGATGGAGCCGATCAGAGCAGGGCTCCCCCGGTCTGACACGTCGGGCAGTATTGCGCCGTGGTGCTCGCGAACGCGAAATCGCGGACGGTGTCGCCGCACACCGGGCAGGACTCGCCGGCGCGGCCGTGCACCCGCATGGACGCCACCTTGGCTGCCTTCAGCCGATCGATCGGGATGCCCCGCTGTGCCTCGATCGCTCCGTTCACCGTCGACACCGTGGCGTCGAACAGCCGCTCCGTCGCGTCGTCGTCGAGCGCCGCGGCGTGCACGACCGGCGACACCCGCGCAACGTGGAGGATCTCGTCGGAGTACGCGTTGCCGATGCCCGCGAGCGACTCCTGCTCCTGCAAGATCGCCTTCACCTGCTTGCGACGGCCGCCGAGGGCGGTGTCGAAGTCGCCGCGGGTGAAGGCGGGGTCGGCCGGATCGGGCCCCAGCTTGGCGATCGCCGGCACGTCGCGCGGGTCGGCGACGACGTACAGCCCGAGCGACACCCAGGTGCCGGCATCCGTCGCCTGCAGGGTCGCGCCACCCGACAGCTCGAACGCGGCGAGCGCGGGCGGCTGGTCGGCGTCGGGTTCTGGAGCACCGTCGTCGAGCCACCTCATCCAGCCGTGACGGCCGAGCGACACGACGAGTCTCGTGTCGTCGAGCAGGAGCTCCACATGCTTGCCGTGGCGGGCGGCGCCGGTGATCGTCCGCCCGACGAGGCTCGCCGGCGGCGCGGCGCGCGTCTTCACCGTGCGGAACTCGAGCACGTCGGCGCCGAGGATGTCGCGCCCCGACCCCGCGTCCGCAAGGAACCGCGTGAGGGCCTCGACCTCCGGTGACTCAGGCATGGGCCCATCCTGCCACCCGGTGCCGACATCCTTCAGGCGTGCGCGGGCGGGCGGTGCGGGATCGGAGAGGGTGCGAAGGGTCCGAGGCTGACCGACTGCTCCAGCAGCCGCAGCGTTGCGCGCAACAGCGACTCCAGCGTCGTGAACCGGGCCGAGCCGATGCCGGCCGACACCCACACCGCCTCGTAGACGCCGTCGTCGAGCAGCTCCACGTAAGCGACGACGCTCGCCGCGTCCCTCCGCGAGACGCTGCGATCGCACAGCCGCCAGGCGCGATCGGCGAGCGGCGTGAGCTCGAGCCGCTGGATGTCGTCTTGTCGCATGGCGCGACCCTGCGCCGACGCAGCCGCCGCAGGGAGGGGCTTGACTCCGAGCGCTGCGCGTGCGTGCCGCCCGTGGCGCCCGCGTCGCACGCCACCGGCATCGCGCTCGTCGCTCCGCTCAGCGCTCGGTGATCGAGGAGTCCGCCCACAGCAGGCGCGCGTTGGGCGCGAAGCCGTGCCGCGCGTACATGCGGACGGAGTCCGCGGATGTGTGGACCGTCACGTGCTCCGCACCACGCGCCCGCGCGGTAGCGAGCACCGCCTCGACGAGCCGTCCGCCGATCCCGGCATCCCGGCGCCCCGGAAGCACATAACAGGACTGCAGGTCGCCCGACCAGCGATCGAGGCTGTGTGTACTGGCGACACGCGGAGTGAGTGCGAGCCATGCCATGCCGACGATGCTGCCATCGGGGTCGACGGCCACATGGGGGACGTGTGTCTCCCGGTGCGCCCGCGCCCACGCCGCGGCACCCTCGACGAAGCTCCGCTCGTCGGCTCCGGCGGCGCCGCCGCGCTCGGTCGTCCACAGCCAGCGGAGCCGCACGACGCGCTCCAGCTCGTCGTCCCTCGCGATCCGGATCTCGACGTCTTCGGGCATGCCGGTTCCTCCTGCCGTCTGCGCGGTCACCCGAGGCGGTCTGCGACCGCACGCGGCTCGGGTGCGGGCGCAGCCCGCCGCAACTCCCAGCGCACCCCCGCGATCGCCACCGCACCCACGACGGCCGCCGTACCCGCGATCGAGAGGGCGATCGTCCAACCCCACAGCACCGTCACCTCGACGCGGTCGTACAAGAGGTCGTCGGTGACCTGGACGATCACCACCCACAGCATGAACGCGAGCACGAACACGAAGCCGGCCGCTGCGAGCAGCGAGATCAGGAACGGGTTGCGCATCGGCGATTCCTCTCGGTCACGGGCGATGGGCGGCGCGCTCGTTGCCGCGCTTGTACTGTCCCGTCACGCGCGCCATCACCTGCTGGGGGTCGGCGCGCTCGACGTCGATGAGAAACCCGTGCGCGGCAGCCCCGCGCAGGGTCGCGGCCCGGCGCCCACGATGACGCACCTCCACGTGCTCGCCGTGTACGACGAATTCGAACCCGCTCGGCACACCGGGCATCTCAGCCCGCCATTCCGGGCATCGGCTCGGTCGACACGTCGATCGTCCCGAACGGGAAGGGGCTGAACACCGTCCACGAACCCGACATCAGGTCGTCGAGGGGCACGAGCTGGAACCACACGTGCGACACGATGATCGCGACCGCGGCCAGGACTCCGATTCCTGCGACCGCCCGGTCGAGCGTGCGCAGTGCTGCGCGCTCGTCGACGGCCTTGAGCACGCGTCCGATCGCGAACAGCACGATCAGCCCGATCGCGATGACCACGAGCGGGGTAGGGCGCAGCGTGAGCTGCACGCAGGTGGGCGGCAGGTCGGTGGATCGACCGGCCGAGTCGACGAAGCCGCCACTCCCGTCGGAGCCGCCTGCGCAGCCGCCTGCGCTGGCGACGGTGACGGCGGTGTATGCGAAGCCGGCGACGAGCGCCACGACCAGCACGCGCCGGATCCGGGCGATCACGGCGCGGCCCGGGAGCGATCCGGCCTCAGTGGCGGTGTGGGGTGCAACGGGGAGTGTCACGCATCCTCTTCCTCGATCGGCGTGATTGAAGGATGCCGCACCGGGTGCTGCCTCCGCCACCTCGCTGTGCCGCTCAGTGTCGGGTCGCGTCGTCGTGCTCGCGCCGCAGATACTGCGGCGCCTGCACTCGCCAGGCCTCGGTCACCAGCTCGGCGAAGTGGTCGGGCGCGATGCCCGCCATGCGGAACGCGATCTTCGGCTCACCCCAGCGCGTGGTCGCGGGCAGGAAGACCGTCGGCTCCATCTCTCGCAGCGCGAGCGCATCCTCCGCGTCGGCGATCTTCACGCCGACGACGAGCTCGGTCGCCACGATGGCCCGCACGTCCTCGGGGATGCTCGGCCACGGGTGGCACTCCCACGCGTACAGCTTGCCGCGCACGAACCACGCCGCCCCTCCCGTGGTCTCGCGTTCCTCGCTGCCGGGGAGTCCCGCGGCGACAGCACGCAGATCGTCGAGGGTGGCCATGGCCATGAGCGTACGCGGCACTCCCGACACCAGGGTCGGCGTCACACGCGACCGTCCGGACTGCGGCATCCCATTGACCCGCGCACCGACCACTGCTCTGATGAGCGCATGGAGACGATGGTCGACGTCGACTATGTCGTCGTCGGGGCGGGGGCCATGGGCATGGCGTTCGTCGACGCGCTCATCGAGAGCAGCTCCGACCTCTCGGTGGCGCTCGTCGACCGTCGCGTCGGAGCCGGCGGGCACTGGCTCGACGCGTACGGGTTCGTCCGGCTGCACCAGGCCTCCGCGTTCTACGGCGTGGCTTCGACGCTGCTCGGCGGCGGCCGCGTGCAGACGACCGGACCGGAGCGCGGGCTGCACGAGCGGGCCGGCGTGTCCGAAGTGTGCGCCTACTACGCCCACGTGCTCGAGCGCCTGATCGCGACAGGCCGCGTCGTGTTCCACGGACGCAGCGAGTACCTGCGCGATCGCCGCTTCCGATCCCTGCTCAGCGGCGCGCGCTTCCACGCTCCCCGGGCGCGCGTCGTCGACGCGAGATACCTCTCGCCCGACATCCCGTTCACGACGCCTCCCCCGTTCGCGGTCGAAGAGGGCGCCCGCGTCATCCCCGTGAACGGGCTTGCCGCCATCGACGCACCTCCCGAGCGGTACGTCGTCGTCGGCGCAGGCAAGACCGCGATCGACACGTGCGTGTGGCTGCTCCAGGGCGGGGTCGCGCCCGATGCGATCACCTGGGTGCGCCCGAGGGATCCGTGGCTGCTCAACCGTGCCGTCGTCCAGCCGGATCCGGCGATCTTCCTGGGCATGGGCGCCGACACGATGGCGGCCGCCGCAGGCGCCCTCGACCCGGACGACGTCTTCTTCCGGATGGAGGATGCCGGGATCATGCTCCGCATCGACCCCGGCGTCACCCCGACGATGGCCAAGACGCCCACGCTGGCACAGTGGGAGCTCGCTCTGGTGCGCACGATCGACGACGTCGTCCGCCGCGGGCATCTCCTGGGGGTCTCGCCGGGTCGCCTCCGATTCGCGGGCGGGGACGTGCGCATCCCCGCCGATGCGCTGATCGTGCACTGCGCGGCGGAGGGGCTGAAGTATCCCGGCCTGCGGCCGATCTGGACGCCCGAGACGATCACTCCGCAGCCGGTGCGCGTCGGATTCCCCTGCTTCGGCGCCGCGCTCGTCGGCTACGTGGAGGCCACCCGCGGCGACGACGCCGAGAAGAACCGGATCTGCCGCCCCTCTCCGTACTCCGACACGACGGCGGGCTGGGCGGCCATGCAGGTCATCGGCGGCGACGCCTCACTGGCGATGTCGAAGGAGACCGACCTGCGATCGTGGGCGAACCGCACGACCCTCAATCCGGCCCGCATCGCCGACGATCGCGCCGACGACCCGGCGGTGGTCGACGCCCTGGCCCGCATCCGACAGCACATCGGCGCCGGTCGCGCGAGACTCGCCGAGTTCGCCGCACGGTGATCGCACAAGCGCCTCCCGCCGCGAGTCCGGCGACCTCGTCCCCTCACGAAGCGGCGATGGACACCCTGCGCGTCGCCCGCCGCTCTCCCCACGCGAGCAGCGGCGCGGCGACGAGCATGCCGATGGCCGCCATCACCACGCTGACGCCGACGAAAGGCGCGTAGTACGCCCATCCGCCGGGCATGACGAGAGTCCGCCCGAAGAAGAGAAGCGCGGGGAGCGCCGCGCCCAGCGCCGCCCCGAGCGTGCCCATCGCGATGCGGAGGCTCTGCGAGCGCCGACCCCGGAGGTCGGCGAGGAGGAACGCGGCGCACAGCGCCGCGGGCACGAGGCCGTACAGCGCGCCGAAGACGATGCCCATGAGCGCCATCATCAGCACCATCGCGGGCCCGCCTTCGCCCCGATCCGACAGGAAGACGGACATCAGCGCCAGCAGCGCCGCGCCGATCACGGCGCCGGCGACGATCAATCCGAAGACCGCCGGGCCGCTCCTCGTCCAGAACATGGCTCGAAGCTACCGCTCCGGCCGTTCGGCGGCGCGGACTCGGAGGTCAATCCCAGTCGAGGTAGTCCTCGATCGGCCACGACGTCGCCCCGACGTGCGTGACGGGGAACAGGTGCCCGCCGCCCTCGACGGCGACGACGCTCACGCGGTCAGGCGCGGACGCCTGCAGGCGCTCGCCATTGGCGACCGGCGTGAGGGTGTCCTCGCTCCCCTGGATCACGAGCACGGGGACGGCGGGGGCCAGTGACGACCATTCGAGGTCGGGTGTGGCATCCTGAGCCGCGCGCTGCATCGCGTCGACCTCGACGTCGCGCGCCCCCTCGGGGATCCCGGACCCGCCGGCGTTCAGCTCGTCGGTCTGCTCGGCGCCCTCGACGCCGAGCAGCAGCACGCCGCCGACGCGGTCCAGGTGGTCGAGGGACACGGCGCGGGCGACCGAGCCGCCGAACGCGTGGCCGCCGATCCAGGCGTACCCGAGGCCGATGTGGTCCATGACGTCGACGACGTCCTGCGCGAGGTCGTGCATCGAGACGACGGCGTCCGCCGCGGACGAGGGATGCCGCGGCCCGACGCGCACGATGCGGAAGTCCTCCTCGATCAGCGCGTGGGCGAGCGGGCCCAGGTAGCTGATGTTCAGGCCACGACCCGGGATCAGCACCACGGCGGGACCGCTGTTGGCTCCCTCGTCGACGAAGGGGATCGCGCGGCCGTCGGGTTCGAAGATCTGGGTGTCGGCCAAGATGGTTCCTCTCACGTGGCGTGTGTTCGCGGGCAGGATCGTCCGGGTGGACGCCGGCCCCGAGGTTCTACGTTACGCGGAACTGCTCCGCACCCGCTCGATCGGGGCGCCCGGACCGCCGTCGCCTCAGCCGCGCGCGGCGAGGAACGTCAGCGTGCGCTCGCGGACCAGTCCCGCCGCCGCCGGGTCGTACGACGCCAGCGATGCGTCGGCGAACAGGTGCGCCGTGCCCGCGTACAGGTACAGCTCGGCCTGCGGCGTCGAGTCCGCGAGGGCGCGGGCGGCGTCGAGGTCCTCGGCGAACCACTCGTCGTCGAGGCCGCCGTGGATCTGGGCGGGCAGCCCTTCGGGCCAGGCGCCGAACTCCTCGACGGGCATGCAGGCATCGAAGAACAGCGCGCCCGCCGCGCCCGCTCGGGTCTGCGCCAGCTTCTGCGCGGGCATCACGCCCATCGAGAACCCGGCATAGACGACGTTCGTGGGCAGGGTCTCCGCGACTGCGACCCCGCGCTCGAGGAGCGTTCCGAAGCCGATCGCGCGCGCGTAGGCGATGCCGGCCTCCAGGTCGCCGAACGTGTGCCCGTCGAAGAGGTCGGGCAGGTGCACGGTGTGACCAGCGGCGGTCAGCTCGCCGGCGAAGGCGCGCATCCCCTCGGTGAGGCCCTGGGCGTGGTGGAAGAGGACGATCTCGGACATGCTTCCCTCTCGCGAATGATCCATGAAACTCGTACGTTCGAGAACGCTAGTATGTTCGTCCATGGAAGGCAATGCGCCCGACTACGAGCTCGACGACCGGCGGGTGCTCACGACGCCGGCGCAGGTGCGCGCACTCGGCAACCCGCTGCGCAACACGCTCCTGGGGCTGCTGCACGAGCGCGCGGCGAGCGTCACCGAGCTGAGCGCGGCCGTCCGGCGCCCGAAGAGCACGGTCGCGCACCACGTCAAGGTGCTCGTCGAGGAGGGGCTCGTCCGCGTCGTCCGCACGCGTCGGATCCGGGCGGTCGACGAGGCGTTCTACGGTCGGACAGCACGCATGTTCACCGTCGCGCTCGACGGGCCGGAGAACTCCGCCGACCCCCGACCGTACGACTTCAACGACTTCGAGGTCGCGGCGAGCGAGTCCGGACCCGCCTATGCCGGCGGGGAGCTGTGGGGCTTCATCCGCCACGCACGCATCGACGCGCAGCAGAAGCAGGAGTTCTGGCAGCGCATGAAGGCGCTCGTCGACGAGTTCGACACGCTCCCCCGCCGCGGCGACGTCGTGCACGGCTTCGCGGTCGGGATCTATCCCGTGCCCGACCACCCCGCCCTGCCGGACGCTGCCGAGTGATCCCGGATCACCCGTCGATCAGACGTTGAAGCGGAACTCCACGACGTCGCCGTCCTGCATGACGTAGTCCTTGCCCTCGAGGCGCGCCTTGCCCTTGGCGCGCGCCTCGACGACCGAGCCGGTCTCGACGAGGTCGTCGAACGAGATGACCTCCGCCTTGATGAAGCCCTTCTCGAAGTCGGTGTGGATGACACCCGCGGCCTGCGGAGCCTTCCAGCCCTTGCCGATCGTCCAGGCGCGGGCCTCCTTGGGGCCTGCGGTGAGGTACGTCTGCAGACCCAGCGTGTCGAAGCCGATGCGGGCGAGCTGGTCGAGGCCGGACTCGTCCTGCCCCGTCGACGCGAGCAGCTCGGCGGCGTCCTCGGGGTCGAGGTCGATGAGCTCGGACTCGATCTTCGCGTCGAGGAACACGGCCTTGGCTGGCGCGACGAGGGCCTCCAGCTCTGCCTTGCGGCCGGCATCCGTCAGCACGCCCTCGTCCACGTTGAAGACGAAGATGAAGGGCTTCGCCGTGAGCAGACCGAGCTCCCGGATGGGCGCGAGGTCGATCTTCGACGCCGACAGCAGTTCGCCGCGCTGCAGCGCGTCGCGCGCGTCGATCGCCGCCTGCAGCACCGAGGGGTCGAGCTTGCGCCCCTTGACCTCCTTCTCGTACCGCGTGATCGCCTTCTCGAGCGTCTCAAGATCGGCGAGCTGCAGCTCGGCGTTGATGGTCTCCATGTCGTTCTGCGGGTTCACCGCGCCCTCGACGTGCACGACGTCGTCGTCGGCGAAGCCGCGCACCACCTGGGCGATCGCGTCGGCCTCGCGGATGTTCGCGAGGAACTTGTTGCCGAGGCCTTCGCCCTCGCTCGCACCGCGCACGATGCCGGCGATGTCGACGAACGACACCGCCGCCGGCAGGATGCGCTCCGAGCCGAAGATCCCGGCGAGCGTCTCGAGCCGAGGATCGGGCAGGTTGACCACGCCGATGTTGGGCTCGATCGTCGCGAACGGGTAGTTCGCCGCGAGCACCTGGTTCTTGGTCAGGGCGTTGAAGAGGGTCGACTTGCCGACGTTCGGGAGTCCGACGATTCCGATGGTGAGAGCCACGGGCACCCAGTCTAGTTGGGGCGGGATGCCGCACCCCGCGCGGTGCCGTCGATCCGGCGCTCCGGCGCGGGCCGAGATCCGTCGCTCCCGCGCGGGCGACGCCGGCACCCGTTGCCGGCCCGATGCCTCACGGCGATACTGGCGACATGGACGACTGCTGCGCCCCGCAGCCGCCGAACGGCTACGACCGCGAGTTCGACGAGCGCTTCGCGCGCCGACTGGCCCGGCGGTATCGCGCCGAGGGGCTGACGCCCAGCGCGCAGCTGATCCTGTCGTACGCGGCATCCCTCGGTCTCGACGGCGCATCCGTGCTGGAGATCGGCGGGGGCATCGGCGACATCCAGCTCGAGGCGCTCAAGCGCGGCGCGGCGCACACCACGAACGTCGAGCTGTCGTCGGCGTACGAGGCCGAAGCCGTCCGGCTGCTCGACGAGGCCGGCCTGCGCGACCGGGCCACGCGCGTGCTCGGGGTCGATCTCGCCGGCACGCCGGAGGCGGTGGATCACGCCGACATCGTCGTGCTGCACCGCGTCGTGTGCTGCTATCCGGACTATCGCGCGCTGCTCGGCGCCGCGGCGGGGCGCGGAACGCGTGCTGTCGTGTTCAGCCACCCGACGCACAATCTCGGCACGCGCGTCACGGCGCGGCTGATCAACGCCTGGTACTCGCTCACGGGCAATCCCTACCGCGCGTTCGCGCACGCGCCCGATGCGATGGTGGCTGTGCTGCAAGACCGCGGCTTCGAGCCGCGCTACCGCGAGCGCAGCGGTCCCTGGCACATCGTCGGCGCGGTCCGCGCGTGAGACCGCCCCGCCCCGTCAGCCGCGGATGCCGCGATAGGCGCGCGTCAGGTACGGCAGGCTGATCGTCGCGGCGCCGTCCGCCGCCGTCCCGCCTTCGGTGCGGCGGCGCTCGTCGAACAGGTCACCGACGCTCGCGAGGATCTCGGCGCGCTCGGCCTCGGTCGCGGTGATGATGTAGCTGCGGGAGGCGACCATGTCCAGGAGCGCCGTCCGCGTGAGCGTCCGCGTCCAGGTCCAGCGCCGCTCCACCAGTCCCTCGAACGGGGCGGCGACCTGCGGGCCGTCGCCCGCGAGCAGCTCCTCGGCGTGGCTGCCGTGCATCGCCGCGGTGAGCCGGGCCACCCACGGGTCGGACTCGTCCCGGATGTTCCACACGAGCCCCAGCACGCCGCCCGCTCGCAGCACGCGTCCGACCTCGGCCGACGCCGCCGCCACGTCGACCCAGTGCCACGCCTGGCCGAGCAGCACCGCGTCGACGGACGCCTCCGGCAGCGGCATCCGCTCCGCCGTCCCCACGAAGGTGGGCACGCCGTGGACGTGCTCGCGCAGGGAGGCGAGCATGTCGGCATCCGGGTCGATAGCCACGACCTCCGCCCCGGCCTCGACGATCGTGCGGGTGAGCTTGCCGGTGCCGGCGCCCACGTCGGCGACCCGCGGGGACCGGCCGTGCTCGCGCACCGGCTCCAGCATCCAGTCCACCGCCTCGCGCGGATAGTCGGGGCGTCCCGACTGGTACGCGCTCGCGGCGGCTCCGAACGACACGGACATCTCTTCGCGGCTGGCCATGCTCCGACCCTATGACCACGCGCCGCGCACGGCGCGCCTGCTGCCGGATGCGACGGTGCCGGGTGAGTCTGGAGGCGTGGCACTGGACTTCACCGCGATCGACTTCGAGACGGCGAACTCCAGCAACGCGTCCGCGTGCGCGGTGGGTCTGGTGCGGGTCCGCGGCGGCGAGATCGTCGACCAGACCGGCTGGCTCATCCGCCCGCCCGCCGGCCACGACGTGTTCTTCGAGCTGAACGTGCGCATCCACGGGATCCAGCCCGAGGACGTCGCCGACGCTGCCGGCTGGAGCGATCAGCTCGCAGACCTGGTCGCCTTCACCGGCGACGATGTGCTCGTCGCCCACAACGCGGGGTTCGACATGGCGGTCATCAAGCGCGCGTGCGACGCCACGGGCGACGACTTCCCCGCCTACCGATACGCGTGCAGCCTGCAGGTCGCGCGCAAGGTGTACCGGCTCGACTCGTACCGGCTGCCGTTCGTCGCGGCCGAGGCGGGCTTCGGCGACTTCCCGCATCACAATGCGACCGCCGACGCGCTCGCGTGCGCGCACGTCATGATCGACGCCGCCCGCCGCGTCGGGGCCGACTCCGTCGAGGCGCTCGCCGAGGCCGTCGGGGTGCGGGTGTCGCAACTGGCGGCCGCGGAGGCTCCCGCGGTGTCGTTCGCCGTCGCGTAGCGGGATGCCGCAGCCCAGCGCCGCGGCGATGTCGGAGCCTTCGGGCACGATGTGGGCATGGACGCAGTCGTGATCAGTGTCGTGGTGATCGTCGCCCTCGTGCTGGGCGCCGTCGCCGGATGGGCGATGGGGCTCGCGCGCGGTGCCGCGCGCGGCGCACGCGACCACGCCGAGCTCGCGGCGCGCCTCGCCGGCTCGGAGGCGGCCCGACAGGGCGTGCAGGCACAGCTCGACCACCAGCAGCTGCTGTACCGGGAGCTGGCCGGCCAAGCGCGGCACGATCAGGCTGCGCGGGAGGAGCGCGAGCGGCGCGAGCAGTCGGTGCTGCGCGCCTTGGCGCCCGTGCAGGAGACCCTCGCCGCGATGCACGCCAAGGTCGACGACCTCGAACGCGACCGGCACACCCAGTTCGGCACGCTCGCCGAGCAGCTGCGGCGCGCGCACCAGTCCGACGAGGCGCTGCGGGCGACCACCGAGTCGCTCGCGAGCGCGCTGCGCTCGGGCAGCACGCGCGGCGTGTGGGGCGAGACCCAGCTCCGCCGTGTCGTCGAGGCGGCGGGGCTCACGCGTCACGTCGACTTCGACCTGCAGACCTCGATCACCACCGACGCCGGTGCCGGCAGACCCGACATGGTCATCCGCCTGCCCGGCGACAAGGCCATCGCGGTCGACGCGAAGGTGCCGCTGGACGCCTACCTCGAGGCGAGCGCGATCCCCCTGACCGCCCAGGGCGCCGAGGGCGCCCGCCGGCAGAGCCTGCTCGAGAAGCACGTCAAGGCGGTCCGGGCGCATGTCGACGCGCTGGCGCGCAAGACCTACTGGGCCGGCCTGTCGTCGAGCCCCGAGTTCGTGGTGTGCTTCGTGCCGAGCGAATCGCTGCTCGCGGCCGCGCTCGAAGAGGACCCGGCGCTGCTCGACTACGCGTTCGGCAAGCGTGTCGCGCTCGCCTCCCCCGTCAACCTGTGGGCGGTACTCAAGACCGTCGCGTACACGTGGACGCAGCAGGACGTGTCGCAGGAGGCGCGGGCGCTGTTCGACCTCGGCAACCAGCTCTACGAACGGCTCGGCTCGCTCGCATCGCACGCCGACGACCTGCGGCGCGCGATCGAACGGACGGTCGACAGCTACAACCGGTTCGCCGGGTCCCTGGAGACCCGGGTACTCGTGAGCGCCCGCAAGTTCCCCGGCATCGACGCGACCAAACTCGACGCGGTGAACGAACCGGCGACGATCGAGAAGGCCCCGAGGCGGCTCACCGCTCCCGAACTGCTCGAACAGACGCTTCCCGGGCTCGAGACTCCGGCTCCGGCGGACTCACGACCGACGACCGCGACGGCGGAACTGGGTGATGTGCGCACGCGCATCTCGGTGACCCCGGAGGACCACTGACGCCGCGCAGGCAGCGATCGGGGCGGCTCAGGCGCCGCCGGGGACGAAGCTCAGCAGCAGGATGACGGCCGCCGAGACGCCGACGAACGCGCCGATCATCCACCAGGCGCTGACCTCGTGCCCCTCGTCGCGCCGAACGCGCAACAGGACGTCGGGTCGACGCGCCGGGTCGATCGCGTTCGCCACCACCGCGTGCGCGCCCGTCTGGGGCTGCGACGAGTCACCGGACTGCGCAGACATCGTCAACTCCTTGCGTCAGGAACACCTGCGTGTCCCCATCGACACCAGCTCGATTCTGCCAGAGTTCCCGGGATCGCGGATCACGAAACCGTCACAGCGGCATCACGAGACACTCCCGTCACGCCGGCCACGCACCGTGAGTCGTCAGAGCCACTTCGAGACGAGGTGCTCCGACGAGATGCGGCGCAGCGTCCCCGAGGCGCCGCGGAGCACGACGCTCTCGGTGTACACGTAGCCGCCTTCGCGCCGGACACCGGCGACGAGCGCGCCGTCGGTCACGCCGGTGGCGACGAAGATCGTGTTGTTGCCGGTGACGAGCTCGTCGGCCTCGTACACGTACCCGTCGAGCTTGAGCCCGGCGTCGAGCCCGCGCTGCCGCTCGTCGTCGTCGCGCGCCCACAGCCGCCCCTGGATGTGCCCGCCGAGCGCCTTGATCGCGCAGGCCGTGACGATGCCCTCGGGGCTGCCGCCGATGCCGACGCACATGTCGGTGCGCGCGTTGTGCCGCGCGGCGTTGATGCCGCCGGCGACGTCGCCGTCGCTCATCAGTCGCGTGCCGGCGCCCGCGGCGCGGATCTCGTCGATGAGCTGCTCGTGGCGCGGACGGTGCAGCACCGAGACGACGAGTTCGTCGACGGGCTTGCCGAGCGCCTTCGCCAGCAGCCGGATGTTCTCGCCGATGGGCAGCCGGATGTCGACGACGCCCACTCCGGCGGGACCGGTGACGAGCTTGTCCATATAGAAGACGCTCGAGGCGTCGAGCATCGTGCCGTGATCCGAGACCGCGATCACCGACAGGGCGTTGTTGCGCCCGGCCGCCGTCAGGGACGTGCCGTCGATCGGGTCGACCGCGACGTCGGCCTGGGGACCGCGGCCGTTGCCGACGCGCTCCCCGTTGTACAGCATCGGCGCCTCGTCCTTCTCGCCCTCGCCGATGACGATCGTGCCGTCGAAGTTGACCGTCGTGAAGAACGCCCGCATGGCGTCGACGGCAGCGCCGTCGGCGGCCTCCTTGGCGCCGCGTCCGATGAACGGCACCGCGCGGATCGCCGCAGCTTCGGTCGCACGCACCAGTTCCAGCGCGAGGTTGCGGTCGGGTTGCAGCGGGCTCATGTCCGCGGTCAGGCTCACCATGCGGTCAGCCTAGCCACGCAGCCGACTGTTCCGTCGGACTTTCGTGCGCCTTCGCGCGAAGGAATCACGATTCTTTCCCAGACGTCAGGGACGTGGTTTTCCCGGTGCCGCCGACCGCCGGCATCCGACTCACGAAATCGAGCTTCGGTAGGATCTGCTCTGACGCCCACATCTACAAAGGGAGCACTCATGCCCGTCGCCACCCCAGAGCAGTACGCCGACATGCTGGACCGCGCGAAGGCCGGTGGCTTCGCGTATCCCGCCATCAACGCCGCCAGCTCGCAGTCGGTCAACGCGGTCCTGCAGGGCCTCACCGAGGCCGGCTCGGACGGCATCATCCAGGTCACGACAGGCGGCGCGGACTACTTCGCCGGCCACACCGTGAAGGCCCGCGCCACCGGCGCGCTCGCGTTCGCCGCGTACGTCCACGAGGTCGCCAAGAGCTACCCGATCACCGTCGCGCTGCACACCGACCACTGCCCCAAGCCGGCGCTCGAGGACTTCGTGCTGCCGCTCATCAAGGCGTCCGAGCAGGTCGTCGCCGACGGCGGCAACCCCATCTTCCAGTCGCACATGTGGGACGGCTCGGCCGTGCCGCTGGCCGAGAACATCGAGATCGCGAAGGAGCTGCTCCCCCGCCTCAAGGCGATCAACGCGATCCTCGAGGTCGAGATCGGCGTCGTCGGCGGCGAGGAGGACGGTGTCAAGCACGAGGGCACCAACGACGCGCTCTACACGACCACGGGCGATGTCGCGCAGGTCGTCGACGCGCTCGGCCTCGGCGACCAGGGCCGCTGGATCGCCGCGCTGACGTTCGGCAACGTTCACGGCGTCTACAAGCCGGGCAACGTCAAGCTCAAGCCCGAGCTCCTGGGCGAGATCCAGGCCGGCATCGCCGCACAGTTCGGCACCGGCGCGAAGCCGCTCGACCTCGTCTTCCACGGCGGCAGCGGTTCGACCGACGCCGAGATCGCCGAGGCCGTCGCGAACGGCGTCGTCAAGATGAACATCGACACCGACACGCAGTACGCGTTCACGCGCTCGGTCGCCGGCTTCATGTTCCAGAACTACGACGGCGTCCTCAAGGTCGACGGCGAAGTGGGCAACAAGAAGGCCTACGACCCGCGCGCGTGGGGCAAGATCGCCGAGTCGGCCATGGCGGCCCGCGTCGTCGAGGCGACGCAGCAGCTCGGCTCGGCCGGCAAGAGCCTCGGCGCGTAAACGCCGGAACAGATCGGATGCCCCGGCTCCGACCCCCGCGTGGGGTCGGAGCCGGGGCATTCCCCGTCTGCAGGACGCGGGAACCGAGCCCGCACGTCACTCCGGATCGATGTAGCGATCCAGCAGCCCCGGTGCGCCCTCGGGCCGGTGGACGATCACGATCTCATCACCGGCCTGCACACGTCCGCCCTGCACCACGCGGAGATAGGGGCCGAGGCGGCGCTCGTTCGAGAACCTCTTGACCCAGCCGCGGGCGTCGTCGCCGCCGACCCACCGCGCGAACGTCTGGCACGGGGTCCGTGGCATCGTCACCTCGACCTCGACGCGATCGCCGATGCGCCACCGTTCTCCGATGCGCGCGGCGTTGACGTCGAGCCCCTCGACGCGGAGGTTCTCGCCGAACCAGCCCGGCGGGAGCTCACGGCCGAGCTCGGACTCCCAGAACGCGGCATCCTCGGCGGCATACGCGTACAGCGCCTTGTCGAGCCCGCCGTGGTGGTTGCGGTCGGCCTGCACGTCGGCGTAGACGCCGTACGGCCCGACACGGACGGGGCCGTCGACGGCACCCTTGTCGATCGCCGTGACGCCGACCGAGCCGGCATCGGGACGAAGCTGTCGGACCACGCAGACGGCGACGAGACGAGGCATCCGCTCATCCTAACGACCGCTTCGCGACGGCCGGCCGGCCCCTCGGCGGCAACTCAGGGCTCGCCGCGCAGCAGCACCTTCCCATCCGACATCGCCCGGACCTCGATCGACGCGATCTCATCCGCGTCGAGGGCGGTCCCCGCCTGCAGGCGCGCGGTCGAGCCCGGGCCCGCCCGCCAGGACGACAGCTCGCTGGTGGTGCCGTCGGTCGACGTGACCACGAGGACGTACGGCCACTCCTGCTCGGGCGCGTACGGATCGTCGCTGGGACCGTACGTGCAGGTCATGTCGATGCGCGTGCCCCACGCGACGTCGGTGAGCTGCACGCTGGCGCTCAGCGGCACCTCCGCCACCGGCTGCAGCGCGACGGTCTCGGCGGGACGCACCACGGGGGCGACCATGGTCGACACCGCGAACGCCACCACGATCGCCACCGCTGCCGCCGCGGCGAGCACACTCCCCCACACCACGGTCCGACGGCGGCGGGTCATGCGCGTTCCGACGGCCACGAGCCGCGCCCGGGCGTTTAGATCGGGACCGGCGGTCGCCGCCCCGGCCGTTCCCGCGTCCGCCTCGAGCAGCGCTTCGGCGCGATCGGGCGACACGCGGGCGAGCAGACCGAGGGTGGGTGCCAGGTCGGCGAGCGCGGCACGGCACAGCGGGCAGTCGTCGAGGTGCTCCTCGTACAGCCGCCGGTCGGCCGTGCTCAGCGCGCCGACGACGTAGGCGGCGTCCCAGTCCGCGAACCGCGGGTGGTCCGGGTTCATCGTGTCACCCCCTTCTCCTGCAGGGCGAGCCGCAGCGCGCGCAGGCCGTAGTGCAGCCTCGACTTGACGGTTCCGGGCGGGATCTCCAGCTCTCCGGCCATCTCGGCGACCGAGAGCCCGCGGTAGTACGCGCGCACGACGACCGCGCGATGCTCTGCCGACAGTGCGGCGAGCGCCTCCTCGACGATGATCGCCTCGAACAGCGCATCGGTGCCGTCGCCCGCGACCCGCTCCGGCACCTCGGCGACATCGACCTCGCGCCGACGGTGCGCGCTGCGGGCCTCGTCGATCACGAGGTGGCGCGCCACCGTGAACATCCACGAGCGCGTCGCAGAGGGGTCCTCCTCGAGGATCCTCGGCGTGCGCCAGGCACGAAGCAGCGTCTCCTGCACGATGTCGTCCGCTCCGGCCCTGTCCCCGGTCAGGTGTACGACGTAGCGCCACAGCGGCGCCGCGTGGGCGTCGTACAGCGCCTCCAGCTGCAGGGCGTCACGTCGCGTCGCTCTGCCGCCGGCGCCTGACCCGTCGTCGAGCCTGGTTCGCGGCATCCGTCACCTCCGCAGGGGACACGAGACGCGTGCCCCGGAGGTTCAACCGAGGTGCGCGCCGTCGCCTTCCGAGTATGGCGCGCAGCCGGCCGTCGCGGTATCAGCCGCCGGTGGTGCCCAGGAGCGCCTCGAGGACGGCGGGGTCGCTCATCAGCGGGACTGCCATCAGCACACCGGTCACGAACGTGAAGAAGATGCCCGCGGCCAGCGGGATCCACCACGTGAGGCGCCCGCGTCGCAGACTCCACAGCGACACCAGGGCGGTCGCGATCCAGCCGATCGCCACCACCACGGCCGCGGTGATGCCCCACGGCCGGCCGGCGGCCGGGTCCGACAGCGTCACGTCGAGGCCCATCACGGCGAACATCGTCTCGGCGTAGGCGCCGTAGTCCAGGAACGACGGGAACGAGGTCACCACGTTGAACAGCCCGTACACGAGGAGTGCGATGGTGACGACGCGGTCGACCATGCGCGTACGCACGGGCGCGCCCGCCGGCTGCGACTCCGGCGCCGGCTGCGGCGAGGGGATGCCGCCCTCCACGGTGTCGGCCACCACCGCGGCCGCAGGAGTCACGGGCTGCTGCCACTCCGGCGCGGGCTGCTGGATGCGGGCGCGCTGCTCCTCGGGGCTGGCGTACTCGCCGTACTGCGGCCGGGGACGGGGCTCGCCGTCGCTCATGCGCGGCTCCGTCCACCCAGGGCGCGGTCGTCGCGCTTGCCGGCGGCATCCTGGCGCAGCTCCTTCGGGAGCGAGAACATGAGGTCCTCCTCCGCCGTGCGCACCTGCTCGACATCGCGGTAGCCGGCGGCCGCGAGGTCGTCGAGCACCTCCTGCACGAGCACCTCGGGCACCGACGCGCCGCTGGTGACGCCGACGGTCTCGACGCCTTCCAGCCACGCCTGCTCGACCTCGTCGGCGTAGTCGACCCGGTACGCGGCCTTCGCGCCGTGCTCGAGGGCCACCTCGACCAGGCGCACGCTGTTCGACGAGTTCGCCGAGCCCACGACGATCACGAGATCGGCGTCCTTGGCGACCTTCTTGATGGCGACCTGACGGTTCTGGGTGGCGTAGCAAATGTCGTCCGACGGCGGATCCTGCAGCTCCGGGAAGCGCACACGCAGGCGGCGGACGGTCTCCATGGTCTCGTCGACCGAGAGCGTCGTCTGCGACAGCCACACGACCTTCGACGGGTCGCGCACCTCGATGGTGTCGGCCTCTTCGGGCGAGTTCACGACGGTGACGTGGTCGGGCGCCTCTCCCGCCGTGCCCTCGACCTCTTCGTGCCCCTCGTGGCCGATCAGCAGGATCTCGAAGTCGTCGCGCGCGAAGCGCACCGCCTCGCGGTGCACCTTCGTCACGAGCGGGCACGTCGCGTCGATCGCACGGAGTCCGCGATCGGATGCCGCGTTCACGACCGCCGGCGAGACCCCGTGGGCGCTGAACACGACGTGGGCACCCTCGGGCACCTCGTCGACCTCCTCGACGAAGATCGCGCCCTGCTTCTCCAGTTCGGTGACGACGTGGATGTTGTGCACGATCTGCTTGCGGACGTACACCGGCGCGCCGAAGCGCTCCAGCGCCTTCTCGACGGCGATGACGGCCCGGTCGACGCCGGCGCAGTATCCGCGCGGCGAGGCCAGGAGGACCCGCTTGCGTCCGGGGCCGGCGATGTCCTGGAGCGGCTCGCGCCGCCGCGGGACGCGCGGGACGGGCATGCTCACGGTGCTGCTGCTCACCCCTCGATTCTAGGGGCGGCCCCTGGGCGCCGGCCCGGCGCACGGCCTGCGTCGACGTCCGCCGCGTGCGCTACCGTGACCGGGTGGCATCCCCCACCCCTCCCGCACCTGTCGCGCGCGCGACGCGCACCGCCCGCATCGCCGCGCGCGTCTCGACGATCGAGCTGCTGTTCGACCTGGTGTTCGTCTTCACGATGACCCGCGTCGCCGAGATCATCGTGCACCACCCCGACCCGACGGGGATCGCCCAGGCGGCGCTCGTGCTGGCGCTCGTGTGGTGGATGTACGACGCCTTCGCGTGGCTGACGAACCAGGCGGCACCCGACAGCACGGGGTTCCGCATCGCGCTCATCGCCGCGATGGCTGCGTTCCTGATCATGTCGCTCGCGATCCCCGACGCGTTCGGCGAGACCGGCGTGCTGTTCGGCGTGACCTACATCGTGGTCGCGGTGATCCATGCGGCGCTGTTCATCGTGGTGGGCGGCGCCGCAGCGGCACGTCGCATGTTCGTCGTCGGCACCTCGAACGTGCTTGTCGGCGTGCTGCTGGTGATCTCGGGCTTCGTCGAGGGTCCCGCCGACTGGGTGCTGTTCGGCCTGCCGCTGCTGGCGTTCCTCGGCTCGGCGATGCTGAGCGCGCGAGGAGGGTTCGATCCTGGCGCGTCGCACATGGTCGAGCGCCACGGACTGCTGATGATCATCGCGTTCGGCGAATCCATCGTGTCGGTCGGCGTGGGCGCGACGGGTCACGCGATCGAGGTGCCGCTGGTGGTCGGCACCGTGCTCGCGGTCGGACTGGTCGCCGCGCTCTGGTGGTGCTACTTCGACGGCGACGACTCGCGGGCCGAGGCGCGCATGGCCTCCGTCGCCCCGGAGCGGCGCACCGGGCTCGCGCTGGTCGCCTTCTACGTCGAGCACCTTGTGATGATCTTCGGCCTGCTGATGCTCGCGGCCGGGCTCCACGGCCTGTTCGTGGCACCGTTCAGCGCGCTCGAGGCCCCGGAGGCGTGGCTGATCGGCTGTGGTGTCGCGGTCTACCTCGCGGGCGACGCGGCCTACCGCGGCACGCTCGACCTCGGTCCGGTGGGCGCGAGGCTCCTCGCCGCGGTGCCGGCGACCGCCACCGCGTGGGTCGGGTTCACGGTGTCCGGCACGCTGCAGCTGGCGGGCCTCCTGGCGATCGTGGCCGGCGTGCTCGTGTTCGAGAACGCCCGCCGTCCGCGCCGCGCCACGCCGCTCGCCGCCGCGAAGGAGGCCTCATGACGACGTTCCAGCCCGCCGCGGTGCCCGGCGAGCCGCCCCCCGCGGACTCGGTCCGCCCCCGCGACTCCACCTCCGATGCGCCGACCTCGGTCGCCCGCCTGAACGACACGATCCGGGGATTCGTGCAGACGTGGGGCTCCGTGTGGGTCGAGGGCGAGATCACCGCGTTCAACCTCCGCGGCGGCAACGTCTTCGGACGGCTCAAAGACCTCGTCACGGATGCCACCATCTCGTTCCGGATCTGGTCGTCCACGCGCGACCGGCTGCCCGGCGACCTCAAGGTCGGCGACCACGTCATCGCGTGCGTCAAAGCCGACTACTACGTGAAGAGCGGCGACTTCGGCTTCTCGGTGTCGGCCATGCGCCACGTGGGACTCGGCGATCAACTCGAACGTCTCGAGCGCCTGCGCGCGCAGCTGCGCGCCGAGGGGCTGTTCGACGCGTCTCGCAAGAAGCCCCTCCCCTTCCTCCCGCACCTCATCGGCCTCATCACCGGAGAGAACTCGGATGCCGAGAAGGACGTGCACCGCAACGCCGAGCTGCGCTGGCCGCAGGTGCGGTTCCGCACCAAGTACGCGGCGGTGCAGGGCGATCGCTGCGTGCCCGAGACGATCGCGGCGCTCAAGGCGCTCGACGCCGACCCCGAGATCGATGTCATCGTCATCGCGCGCGGCGGCGGCGACCCGCAGACCCTGCTCGGCTTCAGCGATGAGCGGATGCTGCGCGCCGTGGCGGCGGCATCCACTCCCGTCGTGAGCGCCATCGGCCATGAGAACGACCATCCCCTGCTCGACGACGTCGCCGACCTCCGCGCGTCGACGCCCACCGATGCCGCCAAGCGCGTGGTCCCGGACGTCGCCGAGCAGCGGGCACTGGTCGGTCAGCTGCGCGCACGCATGACGATGCGCCTGACCCAGCGGGTGGGGCACGACGTCGCGCAGCTCGAGCAGCTGCGCTCGCGCCCCGTCCTGCGCACGCCCGAGGCGATGCTCACGGCGCGCGCCCACGAGGTGGAGCTGCTCGCCGCTCGCGGCCGCGACCGCGTCGATCGCGCGCTGCAGCAGCACGAGCGCCGCACCGCCGAGCTGCGCGCCACGCTCCGTGCGCTCTCGCCCGCGTCGACCCTCGCCCGTGGTTACGCCATCGCGCACCTGGGCGACGGGGTCATCGTGCGCGACGCGACACAGGCGCCGGCATCCACCCCCCTCGTCGTGACCGTGGGGCGCGGATCGTTCGCCGCCCACTCCGACGGCGAGATCCCCGAGACCACCCACCCCCGCCCCACGGAGGACGACGCATGACCTCACAGCCCCCCGGCCCGCAGTACCCCGCGCAGCCGACCTACCCCGCGCAGCCGCAGTACTCCGCGCAGCCGCAGTACGCCACGCTTCCGCCCGCGCAGCCGCCGTACCCGGCGCCCGTGCAGAAGACGACGAGCGGGCTGTCGATCACGGCTTTCGTTCTCGCGTTCCTGGTCGCACCCGTCGGGCTGGTGCTCGGCATCGTCGCACTGATCGTCGACGCTCGGCGCCCCGATCGCACGAAGGGCCTCTCGATCGCCGCCATCGGCGTCGCGATCGTCCTGGTCGCGATCGCAGTCGTGCTGCTCGTGATCTGGATCCTGGGCTCGCTCATCGCCGACGTCGCGTGCGGCGAGCTGGCGGGCGGGTGCCCGAACCGCGGCCCGTTCTTCTGAACCCGCTCGGACGCGGGCCGATCGCACCGGACCGCGTCCGGGCGTGGGGTCGTGCCACTCGCAATTAGACTGGGGGCATGACCGCGTCGACCGAGGCACTTCCCGACGTGGCGTCACTCTCTTTCGAGCAGGCGCGCGACGAGCTCGTCCGCGTCGTCGCCGAGCTGGAGCAGGGTGCGCCGACGCTGGAGCACTCGCTGGCCCTGTGGGAGCGCGGCGAGGCCCTCGCGGCACGCTGCGAGGAGTGGCTGCTCGGCGCGAAGCGCCGGCTCGACGCCGCACGCGCATCCGTGGACGGCGCGGCCCGCGGCGACGAGAACGGAGCCCGCTGATGGCCCACGGACCCCGCGTCGTCGCCGAGCTCGGCCGCCCCGAGACGCCCGATGAGACGGCTGCCCGCAAGGCGGAGTCCTCGCGGGTGTACCGGTCGAGCCAGAACGTCCGGAACCTCGTCGCCGCTCTGCTCGTGACCCTCGCCGTGGTCGTGGTGATCATGTTCGCCGTGCCCCGCGGATCCGCCCCCGAGCGCGAGCCGATCGACGTCGCCGCTGCCGCCGAGCGCATCGCGACGGCAGAGGACCGCACCGTCATCGTCCCGGACATGTCGGACGACTGGGTCGTGAACCTCGCGGCAGTCGACGGCGAAGGCCGCGTCAAGGCGTTCAACGTCGTGTACGCGCCCGCCGACGAGAACGCGCGCGGCTTCGTCAACGTGTCGCAGGGCTTCGACGCCGACGCGTCGTGGGTCACCCGCGTCCTGTCGGGCTCCGCACCCGACGGCACCGTGACGATCGACGGCATCACCTGGGATCGCTACGAGCTCGATCCCGAACGCACCGGCAACATCTCCGTCGCCCTGTCGACCACCGCCGGCACCGACACCGTGCTCATCTACGGCACGACGACCCAGGACGCGTTGGAAGAGACGGCGCGCTCCGTGACCGACCAGATCACCGCACTGCGCCAGGAGGCCCCGTGAGCGACGCCCCGACACCCGCCGATGTCTGGAGCGAGATGCTGCGCGGCAACGCGCGCTTCGTCGCCGGCGAGCCGCAGCACCCGCACCAGGACGTGGACCGACGTCATGAGCTCACGGAGGGGCAGCGCCCCCAGGCCGTCCTGTTCGGCTGCTCCGACTCGCGACTGGCCGCCGAGATCATCTTCGACAACGGGCTCGGCGACCTGTTCGTCGTGCGCAACGCCGGGCAGGTGGTCTCGGAGTCCGTCATCGGCAGCCTGGAGTACGCGGTCGCGGTGCTGAAGGTGCCGCTCATCGTCGTCCTCGCACACGACGCCTGCGGTGCGGTGCGGGCCGCGATCGACAGCACCGACCCCGAGACCCCGGCGCTGCCGCCGCACATCTGGCGGCTCATCGCGCCCATCGTGCCCGCGGTCCGCCGTGTGCAGCGTACGGGCGGCGGCACGGCCGCCACGTCCGAGATCGACGCCGAAGCCGTCGGCCGCGAGCACCTCAGCACCACCGTCGCCGACATCCTCCAGTCGTCCGAGCTCATCAGCGACGCCGTCGCCTCGGGCGCGCTCGGCATCGTCGGCGCCAACTATCGACTGGCGCAGGGCACGGCCGTGCCCGTGGTGTCGGTCGGCATCGACGCCTGAAACACACTTCCGAACCCATCCCGACACACGTGAGGAACAACGACGTGACCGACACCGAGTACCGCATCGAGCACGACACCATGGGCGAGGTGCGCGTGCCCAAGAACGCTCTCTACGCCGCGCAGACCCAGCGCGCCGTGGAGAACTTCCCGATCTCGGGCGACCGGCTGGAGCCTGCCCAGGTCGTGGCGCTGGCCCGGATCAAGAAGGCGGCCGCGCTCGCGAACAAGGAGCTCGGCACCCTCGACGGCGCCATCGCTGACGCCATCTCCGGCGCCGCCGACCTCATCATCGCCGGCGAGCACGCCGACCAGTTCCCGATCGACGTCTACCAGACCGGCAGCGGCACGTCGTCGAACATGAACATGAACGAGGTGCTGGCGACGCTCGCGACGCGTGCCCTCGGTGCGACGGTCCACCCCAACGACCACGTCAACGCGTCGCAGTCCTCCAACGACGTCTTCCCCACCTCCGTGCACATCGCGGTCACGCAGGAGATCATCGACGACCTCATCCCGGCGCTCGACCACCTCGCGGTCGCGCTCGAGGCGAAGGCCGAGGCGTGGAGGGAGGTCGTCAAGTCCGGTCGCACGCACCTGATGGACGCGACCCCCGTCACCCTCGGGCAGGAGTTCGGCGGCTACGCGCGCCAGATCCGCCTCGGCATCGAGCGCGTGCAGGCCGTCATCCCCCGCGTCGCGGAGGTCCCGCTCGGAGGCACGGCGGTCGGCACCGGCATCAACACCCCCCTGGGGTTCCCGCAGCGCGTCATCGAGCTCATCGTCGCCGACACGGAACTGCCCATCACCGAGGCGAAGGACCACTTCGAGGCGCAGGCCAACCGCGACGGCCTGGTCGAGGCATCCGGAGCGCTCCGCACCATCGCGGTCTCGCTCACGAAGATCAACAACGACCTGCGCTGGATGGGCTCCGGCCCCAACACCGGCCTCGGCGAGCTGCACATCCCCGACCTCCAGCCGGGGTCGTCGATCATGCCGGGCAAGGTCAACCCGGTCGTCCCCGAGGCGACGCTCATGGTGTGCGCCCGCGTCATCGGCAACGATGCGACGGTCGCGTGGGCCGGCGCGTCGGGCTCGTTCGAGCTGAACGTCGCCATCCCGATCATGGGCAGCGCCGTGCTCGAATCGATCGAGCTCCTCGCGAACGTGTCGCGCGTGCTCGCCGACAAGACCATCACGGGGCTGGAGGCGAACGTCGAGCGCGCGGCCGCGTACGCGGGCATGTCGCCCTCGATCGTGACGCCCCTCAACAAGCTCATCGGGTACGAGGCGGCCGCCAAGATCGCCAAGCACTCCGTCGCCAAGGCCATCACGGTGCGCGAGGCCGTCATCGACCTGGGCTACGTGGAGCGGGGCGAACTGACGCTCGAGCAGCTCGACGAGAAGCTCGACCTGCTCTCGATGACGCACCCGGGCTGAATTCCCTGTGCCGCACGTCCTGCGTCGGCGGGATAATCAGGACATGACCCGCTCGGCCCGCCCGATCCCCGCGCGCGTCAGGATCCTCTCGGCGATCCTGGCGGTGGCGTGCGTGGGGCTGGCGATCGTGGGCAGCGTGACCTTCCTGGTGCAGCGCGAACAGGCGATCGCCGGCGTCAACGAGCGCCTGAAGACGCAGGTGGAGTCGCTGCAGGCGGTGGCAGAGGATCCGACCACGGCCGGCGGCAGCGCTGCCGAAGCGACCAACGAGCTCGACATCAACACGTACACGTCGATCGACGACTACCTCAAGGCGGTCGTCGCTCGACTGGTGCCCGCGGGCAACGAGGCGTCGGTCGCGCTCGTCGACGGCGTGCCGCGGTGGGTGCCGTCGACGCTGTCGGGGTTCAGCATCGCCGAGAACAAGCAGCTGATCGACCGCGCCCTCGCCGACACGAAGAGCGGTGCGACGAAGATGGGCACGGTGGCCACCGACGAGGGGTCGCTGCGATACATCGCCATCCCTGTGTCGATGCCGGGAGATCCCCGACAGGGGCTGTACATCCGCGCGATCGACCTGGGTGCCGAGCTGCAGCCGGTGACGTTCGCGATGACGACGTACGTCATCGCGGCGCTCGTCGTGCTCGCCGCGGTCGGCGTGGTCGGCTGGTTCGTCACCGGGCGCCTGCTGTCGCCGATCCGGCATCTGCGTGAGACGGCCGATGCCATCTCGATCAGCGACCTCTCCGCACGTCTGGAGCCGCACGGCAACGACGACATCGCCGACCTGTCACGCACCGTCAACTCGATGCTCGACAGGCTCGAAGGGTCCGTCGACGTGCAGCGTCAGCTCCTGGACGACGTGCGTCATGAGCTCAAGACCCCGATCACGATCGTGCGCGGCCACCTCGAGCTCATGAATCCGCGGGATGCCGCCGATGTCGCCTCCGCCCGCGACATCGGCATCTCCGAGCTCGACCGGCTTGCACGTCTCGTCGAGGACATCGACCTGCTGGCGGCGGCCGAGGCGGACTCCTACACGGTGTCGCCCGTCGACCTCGCCGCGCTCACGGCGCGCGTGGGCGAGCTCGTCGCGGTGATCCCCGACCACACGTGGACCGTCGAAGCGAACGCCGAGGGCAGCGTCGCCGGCGACAACGACAGGCTGCTGCAGGCGTGGCTGCAGCTCGCCGACAACGCAGCCAAGTACACCCCGGCGGGCAGCCCCATCGAGATCGGAAGCTCGAGCGGCCCGGACGGAGCGCGGCTCTGGGTGCGCGACCACGGCGCCGGCATCCCGCCGGCGGCGCGGGTGCGCATCTTCCGGCGCTTCGACCGCGCCCACGTGCACCGCACCGTCGGCGGCTCCGGTCTCGGCCTCGCCATCGTCGACGCGATCGCGAAGGGCCACGGCGGGCACTGCGCCGTCACCGACACCCCCGGCGGTGGCGCGACGTTCACGATCCATCTGCCTCTGTCCGAGGCTGAACTGCCGGCTCCCGTGCGCGCGGGCGATGTCGTGCTGCAACGGGAGGCGTCAGGATGACGAGGATCCTCATCGTCGAGGACGAACCGCGGATCGCCGCGTTCGTCAGCCGCGGGCTCGAGTCCGCCGGCTACGACACGATCGTGGTCGACGACGGCCCCGAGGCGCTCGAGGCGGCGCTGCGCGGCGATGCCGACCTCGTGCTGCTCGACGTCGGCCTGCCGACGATGGACGGCTTCGAAGTGCTGCGTGAGCTGCGCGCCCGGGGCTCCGCAGTGCCGGTGATCATGCTGACGGCCCGTTCCAGCACGCGCGACACCGTCGCCGGATTGGATGCCGGAGCCAACGACTACGTGCCCAAGCCGTTCACCTTCGAAGAGCTTCTCGCGCGCGTCCGCTCACGGCTGCGCGAGAGCCTGCCGCAGCGCGGCGTATCGGTCTCGCACGACGATGTCGTTCTCGACATCCTCGCCCGTCGCGCGACCGTCGACGGTCGCGAAGTCGATCTCTCGGCGCGCGAGTTCGCGCTGGCGGAGCAGTTCCTGCGCAATCCCGGCCGCGTGCTCAGCCGCGAACTGCTGCTGAGCCGCGTGTGGGGACTCGACTTCGATCCGGGGTCGAACGTCGTCGACGTGTACGTCCGCTATCTGCGCGGCAAGCTCGGATCGGACCACATCGTCACGGTTCGGGGCGCCGGATACCGCTGGGAGTGACGCGCCCCGTCCCCCGCGCACGAAGAAGCCCCCGGCGCTGGGGGACGCCGGGGGCTGTGAAAGGGCCGGACTGGGGGATCCGACCGCGGTCAGTCGCGCCTATCTGGGGAATTGCGCGACTGGTCTTTCTTCGTGTCGGGCACGGCGCCGTTGCCGTTCCCGTTGGAACCCGCGTTCGCGGGGTGCTGTGGATGGCTGTTCTTCTGCGAGTCGCCCTGGCCCGACGGAGCGAACTGGGTCTGCATCGTGCTGCTGCGGTCGGCGGTGCCGGACTCCTTCTGCGGGGGCGCGGTCGTCCCGTTGCCCTGCTGGTCTGAGCCGGAGGTCAGACGGTCCGTCACGGCGCGCTCGAGTCGTTCGATGAGGGCGTCGATGCGTCCCGTCGGCCAACCGCGTCCTTCGGCCCATGCGCGCAGAGAATCCCACGTCCCGGCGGCGCGCGCCGCATCGATCGCAGCATCCACGTCGGCCGGAGCAGCAGGCGCCGCAGCAGCAGGCGCCGCCGCAGCCGGCGCGGGCTCCTCGGGCGCGACCTGAGGCTCAGGCGCAAGGGGCGGGGTGTACGTGTTCGACGCGGGCGGCTCGACCTCGGTCGGATCGGGCGCGTCGACGACCTCCGCCTCGTTGGGCGTCACGGGTGGTGCGGTCACAGTCGGTGTGGGCGTCGGGGTCGTCGTGGGCGACGACGCGGCCGGCACCAGGATCCGCGAGGTCGCGACCGTCGTCGCCGGGGAGTCCTTGAGAGCAGCCGTGTTGGTCATCGCGACGGCGCAGACGACGGCGACGCTCGCCGCGACAGCGGTCATGCCGCCGATCACGAGCCCCGTTCGTGCGTCCACAGTCTGTTCCCCATCCCCTGCTGTGTGCAGTTCCTCCTTTCCATGGTGACAGACACTGCAGGCTCGAAGCGCCGGATCGCCATGAGACTCTTCTCATGCACCGGCGCGAGGAAGCGGGGCGGGGGTTGGGATGACCGGCCCCAAACAGTGGGGAGCGCCCCCCCCCCCCCCGGGGGGGCCCCCCCGCCCCCCCCCGGGGGCCCCCCCGGGCCCCCCCCCCCGGCGGGGGCGGTACCCCCCCCCCCCGCCCACCGCGGCCGGGTGCCCCCGGTCGC
>NZ_JBHXJQ010000004.1:0-295844 GCF_042722305.1 Microbacterium sp. NPDC058389 | reverse complement strand
TTACAAGCAGAAGCCGCAATCCGATATAGATCGTTGTCTCGTGGGCTGGGTTTTGTTTATAAGACACAGCTCTTCACTGCCCCGGGCGCGCGCACGGGGGCGGGGTTGCGCCACCCCGCCCCGCTTCCTGTCGGTCGACCCCCCGGCGCACCGGGGCGTCGTGTCAGGCCAGCTCGCCCGCCTCGAGCAGGTCGGTGACCAGTGCAGCGATCGCGGAGCGCTCCGAGCGCACCAGCGTCACGTGGCCGAACAGACCGTGCCCCTTGAGGGTCTCGATGACCGAGGCGACGCCGTCGTGGCGGCCCACACGCAGGTTGTCGCGCTGGCCGACATCGTGCGTCAGGACCACCCGGGAGTTCTGGCCGATCCGGCTCAGCACGGTGAGCAGGACGTTGCGCTCCAGCGACTGCGCCTCATCGACGATCACGAAGGCGTCGTGCAGCGACCGGCCCCGGATATGGGTGAGCGGCAGCACTTCGAGCATGCCCCGTTCCACGACCTCGTCGAGGACGTTGCCCGAGACCACCGAGCCGAGGGTGTCGTACACCGCCTGGCCCCACGGGTTCATCTTCTCCTGCGCGTCGCCGGGAAGGTACCCGAGCTCCTGCCCGCCGACGGCGAACAGCGGGCGGAACACGATGATCTTGCGCTGCTGCTGCCGCTCCAGCACGGCCTCCAGGCCCGCGCACAGCGCCAGCGCGGACTTGCCGGTGCCGGCGCGGCCGCCCAGCGACACGATGCCCACGTCGGGGTCGAGCAGCAGGTCGATCGCGATCCGCTGCTCCGCCGAGCGCCCGTGAAGGCCGAAGACCTCGCGATCGCCGCGCACCAGCCGGTACTCGCCGTCGCCGACGACGCGGCCGAGCGCCGAGCCCCGCTCGGAGTGGATGATCAGACCGGTGTTCACCGGCAGCCCCTTGACGTCGTCGCTCGCGGCGACCTCGCTCTCGTACAGGTCGCTGATGTCGTCGCCGGACACATCGATCTCGGAGATGCCGGTCCAGCCTGAGTCGACCGCCTGCTCGGCGAGGTACTCCTCGGCGCTCACGCCGAGGGAGGCGGCCTTGACCCGCATGGGCAGGTCCTTCGAGACGACGGTGACCTCCTGGCCATCCTGGGCGAGATGCATCGCGACCGCGAGGATGCGGCTGTCGTTGTCGCCCAGACGCATCCCGGACGGCAGGACGCCGGAGTCGGTGTTGTTCAGTTCGACCCGGAGCGTGCCGCCCTGTCCGACGGGGACAGGGAAGTCGAGACGGCCGTGTTCGACGCGCAGCTCGTCGAGGTGGCGCAGCGCCTGCCGGGCGAAATAGCCGATCTCGGGGTCGTGTCGCTTGCCTTCGAGCTCGGTGATCACCACGACCGGGATCACGACGTTGTGCTCGGCGAAGCGGAAGAAGGCCCGCGGATCGCTCAGCAGCACCGACGTGTCGAGGACGTAGGTTCGGAGGTCCTGATCGGACTCCGCGACCTGCTCGATCTCCTGACTGCGCTGCTCGTGTGGTGCTCGTGTGGTCACAACCCACTCCCGCCCCGGGTGGTTCACCCGGCAGTCACGAGTCGACCGGTGAGTCACGAGTCGCGATCCTGAGGTCGACCCGATCGGGCTCTTTGCCCGATGCGATCAAAGTACGACGCCCCGCCGACATCGGGTGCTCCCGACACGCAGATTGCAGATGAACTTTTCGTGACGCCGACGGCAGGGGCCGCCGACATCTCTCACCACACGCGCGTGGATGCGAACGCCGCCAGCGCGTCGCCGAAGAGGCGCAGCGTGTCGGCGCCCGTGCCGACGTGCGGTGCGACGCGGATGCGACCGGCGCGTGTCGTGACGGTGAGACCGTGGTTCGCAAGGGATGCCGCGAGCGGCGCCGCGTCCTGCGCCGCGGGTTCCAGCGTCACGATGCCGGCGCGCCGCTCGGGCTCGCGCGGCGTGACGACGGGCACCTCGTAGCGGTCCGCGAAGAACATGACATCGGATGCCCGGGCTGTGAGCTCGGATTCGATCGCCGCGACGCCGACATCGGCGATCTCGCGCAGCGCCGTGGCGAGCCGCGCCGCGGCGAGCGTGTCGGCTCCGGCGACCGAGAAGGCCTGGGCCGACGTCGCCGGCCCGGGCACGGCATCGACCGGCAGCTCGCCGTCGACGCCGCGGAAGCCCGACAGCACGGGGGCGATGCGCTCCAGCGCCCGCTCGCCGAACCATGCGAACCCGGTGCCGCGCCCGGCGCGCAGCCACTTGTAGCCGTGGCTGCACACGACGTCGGCGGCGAGGTAGTCCGCGTCGACCATGCCGAACCCCTGTACGGCATCGACGATCAGCAGGCGGTCGCCGATGACGTCGCGCAGGGCGGAGAGGTCCGTGCGGTAGCCCGTGCGGAAGTCGACGAGGCTGACCGCGACGGCCCGCGTCTCGTCCGTGAGCGCGTCGCGCACGACGTCGGGGGTGATCATGCCGTCCGCGGGCTCCAGCCACTGCAGCTGCAGCGAGCCGAGCGCCTCCGACGCACGCGTCGCCGCGACCGTCAGGCTCGGGAACTCCCCGCGACCCAGCATCAGTCCGCCGGCCAAGCCGTAGATCGCATGCATGAGGCCGTACGTCGTCGACGGCTGCAGCACTACCTCTGCGGCATCCGCGCCGATGAGCTCTGCGACGAGCTCACGCGCCTCGCGCACGTGGTCGGCGACGAGGTCGATGCTCGTGCGGCGCCCCGAGCCGAGCAGCTCGGTGTCGCCCTGCGCCTCGCTGCGCACCGCGGGTGAGAGGGGGCCGAACGCGGCCCAGTCGAGATAGCCCGGCTCGCCGTCGAATGAGGCGAGATACGCGTCCAGATCGGTCACGCGGAACATTCTGGCAGAGCGCGAGACCACGCGCGCACCCGGTTCCCCGGACGCTGTCGCGGCGGCGCGATCAGCTGCCGTAGCGGCGGTCGCGCGACGTGAAGTCGCGGATCGCGCGAAGGAAGTCGACCTCGCGCAGATCGGGTCCGAGCGCCTCGACGAAGTAGAACTCGCTGTGCGCGGACTGCCACAGCAGGAAGTCGCTCAGCCGCTGCTCGCCCGACGTGCGGATGACGAGGTCGGGGTCGGGCTGGCCGCCGGTGTAGAGGTGCTCGCCGATCTGCTCGGGCGTGAGGCTCGCGGCGAGCTCCTCGAGCGAACCGCCCTCCTGCTGGTGCTGCGCGATGATGCTGCGCACGGCGTCGACGATCTCGCCACGGCCGCCGTAGCCGACCGCGAGGTTGACGTGCATGCCGGGGTTGTCCTTCGTGCGTTCCTCGACGTCGGCGAGCACGCGCGCCAGGTCCACGGGCAGCGAGTCGGCGCGCCCGACGTGCTTGACGCGCCAGTCGCGCTCGTGCGACAGCTCGTCGGCCAGCTGCGCGATGATCTCGATGAGGTCGGACAGTTCGCGAGAGTCCCGCTTGCGCAGGTTGTCGTTCGACAGGAGGTACAGCGACACGACGCGGATGCCGACGTCGTCGCACCAGCGCAGGAACTCCTTCATCTTCGCCGCGCCGGCGCGGTGGCCGTGCGCGGCGGAGTCGTAGCCGAGCTGCTTCGCCCAGCGCCGGTTCCCGTCGATCATCATCGCGACATGGCGGGGAGCGGATGCCGGGTCCAGGCGTCGCCGCAGTCGGTTGATGTAGAGCCGGTAGAGAGGGCCTCTGCCCTCGTTCGTCTCGCCGCGCGCCACACGCCTACGCTACCGCGGCGGGGCCGGTGCCCGAACCCTGGGACTCAGTCCCAGAAGTCGTGGGATCGAGTATGTTCCCCGCACGGCATGCGGCGGGATCTACGCTGGGACCATGAGCAGCCGTCGTCGTCTCCCCCGGGCCCCCGAGGTCCCCGTGCTGCCCCTGATGGATGCAGCCGACGTCGACGCGGCCGCGCCCGAGATCAAACCGACCTGGCGCGGCTGGATCCACGCGGCGACATTCCCCGTCGCGATCGCCGCGGGCGTGGTGCTCATCGTCCTCGCCCAGGGCGCCCCCGCGAAGTGGGCGTCCGCGGTCTTCATGGCCACGTCGCTGCTGCTGTTCGGCAATTCCGCGCTGTACCACCGGTTCAACTGGAAGCCGAAGACGAAGGCGATCCTCAAGCGGATCGACCACGCCAACATCCTGCTCCTCATCGCCGGCACCTACACGCCGATCGCCGTGCTCGCCCTGCCGCCGCAGAAGGGTGCGCTGCTGCTCATCCTGGTGTGGAGCGGCGCACTGCTCGGCATCCTGTTCCGGGTGTTCTGGATCAACGCCCCGCGATGGCTGTACGTCGCGCTGTATCTGCTGCTCGGCTGGGCCGCCGTGATGTACCTCGTCGACCTGTTCCACGCCAACGCGGCCATGATGGTGCTCGTCATCGTCGGCGGCCTGCTCTACACGGGCGGCGCCATCGTGTACGCGCTCAAGCGGCCCAACCCGTGGCCGGGGCACTTCGGCTTCCACGAGATCTTCCACGTGTGCACGGTGCTGGCGTTCCTGTGCCACTGGACGGCGTGCCTGCTGATCGCCCTCAAGCCGCTCTCGCCCTCGCTCGGCCTGCCGGGCTGAGCGCGGCGCCGGTCACCGGGCCGGACCGGATGCCGTCCTGCTCAGGATCGCGGCGCCTGCGGGTCGTCCCCGCCGTCGCCGGCCGCATCGACCTCGTCGTCGTCGGTCTCGGTGGCCTCTGCCGCACGGGCGGCCTGCTCCTCGGCATCCAGCTCCTCGCGGATGTCGGCGCGGACGCGGCCCCGGCGGATGCGACGCATCATGTCCCACACCAGGAGGATCACGGCGATCGCCACGAACGCCGTCGCGATGAAGCCGACGACGCCGGGCGTCACGAGGTCGGGGTTGACCGCCGGCGTCGGCGTGGGCGTCGGTGTCGGCGAATCGGCGGCACCGACGATCCCGGTGCTGACGACAGCGGCGATCACGTGAAACATGGAGGTCCTCGCTCTGCCCGCTCGCGCGGGCGCGGTCATCGGCGATGCCCGGAAGCGCATAGCCTGGAGTTCCAGCCTAATCTTCCGGTCGTTCCGTCACGGACGTCCGCGGGCACGAGAGGAGCGGCATGACCACGCAGGACATGCTCGACGAGCGCTACGGCCGTCGCCGCTCCCCCGCCCGCCGCTGGCTCATCGGCGGCGGTCTCGCCATCGCCGTCGCCGTCGTGGGGCTGTTCGGCTGGTTCACCGTGAGCGGCGCCCTCGACGACGTCGACGCCGACACCACGGCCTTCGAGGTCGTCGACCAGCACTCGGTCTCGCTCGGGTTCCAGATCACCGCTCCCCCGGGGTCCGCGGTGGCGTGCGCGATCGAGGCGCAGGACCAGGAGCACGGCGTGGTCGGCTGGCGGGTCGTCGAGTTCCCCGCGTCGGAGGAGCATGCGCGGGCGTTCCGCGAGGTGATCCCCACCACCGCCCTCGCGACGACGGGCTTCGTCAACTCCTGCTGGGTCATCGCGGGCTGACGACACGAATCGTGACGTCAGCGCGGGTTTTGCCTGTCCGCGTGCGGTGACGTAGTCTGGCGGGAGTTCACCTCGAATCGCGCCCTGGCCGAGAGCCGGGGCGTTCGGTTTATCCCCCGCACCCCAAGGAGTCAGTCGTGTCCAACGATGCACCCGTGACGTTCCTCACGCAGGACGCATACGACCGTCTGGCCGCCGAGCTCGAGCAGCTGTCGACGACCGGTCGCGAAGAGATCGCCAAGCGCATCGAGGCCGCCCGCGAAGAGGGCGACCTCAAGGAGAACGGCGGCTACCACGCCGCCAAGGACGAGCAGGGCAAGCAGGAGGCGCGCATCCGCACCCTGCAGCAGCTGCTCAAGACCGCCACCGTCAGCGAGGCGCCCGAGAGCAACGGCATCGTCGAGCCGGGCACCGTGATCACCGCCATCGTCGCCGGCGGCGAAGAGGTCTTCCTGCTCGGCAACCGCGAGATCGCCGTCGGCAGCGAGCTCGACGTCTACAGCGAGGCCTCGCCGCTCGGGATCGCGATCCTCGGCCGCAAGGAGGGCGAGAAGACCTCCTACACGGCCCCGAACGGCCGCGAGATCGCCGTCGAGATCGTCAAGGTCGAGACCTACAACGGTCAGTGACCGGTCGGCCGGCGCCCCGATCGTCTAGTCGACGACGACGGTCGGGGCGAAGCCGGCCTCCTCGAGCACCGAGATGACGTGAGCGCGGTGCTCCTCACCACGCGTCTCGACGCTCAGCTGCAGGATCACCTCGCTGATCTGCAGGCCCTGGCCGTGCCGAGTATGGAGCACCTCGATCACGTTGGCGCCCGCGATCGCCAGCAGGTCCGACACGCGCGCGAGCTGACCCGGCCGGTCCGGCAGCGGGATCCGCAGCGACATGTACCGACCGGATGCCGCCAACCCGTGCGCGACGACGCGCTGCAGCAGCAGCGGGTCGATGTTGCCGCCCGACAGCACCGTGACGATGGGACCGGTCGCGGTGATCTTGCCTGCGAGCATCGCGGCCACGCCCACGGCTCCCGCAGGCTCGACGACCTGCTTCGCGCGCTCCAGCAGCACGAGGAGGGCGCGGGCGATGTCGTCCTCGGTGACGGTGACGACCTCGTCCACGAGGTCGCGGATGATCTCGAACGGCAGGTCGCCCGGGCGGGCGACGGCGATGCCGTCCGCGATGGTCGGCAGCGTCGCGACCTCGACCGGGTGGCCGGCGGCGAGCGACGGCGGGTAGGCGGCGGAGTTCTCGGCCTGGACGCCGATGATGCGCACGGTGCGGCCCTCGGCCGCAGCGCGGGCCTTCGCGGCCGCGGCGACGCCCGCGATGAGCCCGCCCCCGCCGATGCCCAGCACGATCGTGTCGACGTCGGGGAGATCGTCCATGAGCTCCAGGCCCAGGGTGCCCTGCCCCGCGATCACGTCGGGGTGGTCGAACGGGTGGATGAACACGGCGCCGGTCCGCGCGGCGAACTCGGCCGCGAGCCGCAGCGGCGTCTCGACCGTCGCACCCTCCAGGACCACGTCCGCGCCGTAGCCGCGGGTGGCCAGCAGCTTCGGCACGGGCACGCCGAGCGGCATGAAGATCGTCGCCGGGATGCCGAGGGCCTTCGCGGCCAGCGCCACGCCCTGGGCGTGGTTGCCGGCGGAGGCTGCGACGACGCCGCGCGCGCGCTCCTTGGCAGTCAGGCGCGAGAGCCGGTACGTGGCTCCGCGGATCTTGAACGACCCGGTGCGCTGCAGGTTCTCGAGCTTGAGGTGCACCGGCACGCCCATGACCTCCGAGAGGTGCTGGGACTCGTCGAGCGGCGTGTGCGAGATCACGCCTTCGAGGGTGGCGGCGGCATCCTCGAAGTCCGCCAGGGTCGGGCGATGGACGGCGGACGCGGGGGTCGTGCTCACGAACGGGTTCTCCTGGGTCGGGGGACGGTGCTCCAGATGAGGTCGCCGCTGGGTCTCGCGCCGGTCTCCCACGCGCGTTCGCCGATGTACACCGCGACGACGTTCACGAACGCGGCCAGGGGCACGGCGAAGAGGGCCCCGGGGATGCCGGCGATCATTGCTCCGCCGGCGACCACGAGCACGACGGCGAGCGGGTGGACCTTGACGGCCGAGCCCATGAGCAGCGGCTGCAGGACGTGCCCTTCGAGCTGCTGCACACCGAGCACGACGACGAGCATCCACAGGGCGATCCACGGACCGTTGTAGACCAGGGCGAGGAAGACGGCCACCGTGCCGGTGACCACGGCGCCGACGATCGGCACGAACGCACCGAGGAACACCAGGACCGCGACCGGGATGGCCAGCGGCACGCCGAGCAGGGCCGCGCCGAGGCCGATGCCGACGGCGTCGATCGTGGCGACCAGCAGCTGCGTGCGTGCGTAGTTGACGACGGTGACCCAGCCCGCGCGGCCGGCGCCGTCGGCGGCGGGACGCGCCTTCTTGGGGAAGAGGCGGAGCGTCCAGCGCCAGATCCCGCCGCCGTCGGCGAGCAGGCACAGCAGGATGAACAGCGCGAGCACCGCACCGGTGGCGACATGGCCGATCGTGGTGCCGATCGCGAGGGCGCCGCTCCACAGCAGCTCGGCCTGCTGCTGCAGGAACGTGCCGGCCGTGTCGAGCCAGCCGTCGATCTGCGTCGCGGTGAGGTCGAGGGGCCCGTCGATCAGATACTGCCGGAACTGCTCGACCGCGGCGGCGGTGCTCGCCTGTACGGACGGCCACTCCCTCACGATCTGCCACACCACCAGCCACAGCAGCCCGGCGACGATCGCGAGGGTGCCGACGACCGAGATGACGATCGCCAGCCAGCGCGGGACGTGGTGTCGCAGCATCCACGCGAACGCGGGCCACAGCAGCGCCGTGATGAGGATCGCGATGAGCAGCGGGATCACCAGCAGCTTCAACTGGATGACGAGCCACACCGCCACGCCGATCGCGGCGGCGAGCACGAGGAACCGCCACGAGTAGGCGGTCGCGACGCGGAGGCCCTGCGGCACGGACGCCGAGGTCTCGGTGGAGACGACTCTGCTGCGATCGCGGATCGCGTCGAACAGCGAGCCTCGGGGCTTGTCATCGGAGCCGGTCATCCGCACAATCTCCTCGTTCGCCCGTTCCCCACCATTGGCCCAGTCTAGGCGCGTCGCATTCCGCGCCGGTCATGAACGGCGGCGCGACGGACGCGATGCGGCGGGTGTCGGAGGCCGGGACTACTGTGGCGCGCGTGAAGTCCACGCTGAGCGCCCCCGAGGCGCGCCGGGTCGCCCTCGCCGCACAGGGTTTCGCCCGTGCCCGCCCCGAATCCGCCGGCACGCGGCAGCTGAACGCCGCCCTCGCGCGCATGGCGACCCTCCAGATCGACTCGGTGAACGTGTTCGCGCGATCGCACTACATGCCGCTGTTCGCGCGCGTGGGCTCCTATGATCCTGCGGCGCTCGACCGCCTGCTGTTCGCCCGCCGCGCGCCGTACGTGGAGTACTGGGCGCACGTCGCCGCCTTCATCCCGGCATCCGACTGGGGGCTGTTCCGCTTCCGCATGGACGCGCTGCGCGACAAGTACGGCAGCAAGCCCGGCGGCTGGTTCGACGCGAACCGCGACATCGTCGACTGGGTCCGCGCGGAGCTCGCCGACCGCGGCCCGCTCCGCCCGGCGCAGATCGAGCACGACGCCAAGAAGGGCGCCCGCGGTCCCTGGTGGGACTGGGATGTCGTCAAACACGCGCTGGAGCACCTGTGGCTCTTCGGCGAGGTGGCGATCGCCGGGCGGCGCGGCTTCGAGCGGCGGTACGCGCTGGCCGAGCAGGTGATCCCGCGCGCCGCGCTGGACGCCGAGGTGTCGCGCGAGGACGCGGTGCGCGTGCTCGTCGGCCGCGCCGCGCGTGCGTACGGCGTCGCCACGGCCGCCGACCTCGCCGACTACTGGCGCATCGCCGACCGCAAGGCCGTGCTGTCCGCCGTCGGCGACCTCGTGGATGCGGGCGAACTGCAGCCGGTGACGGTGCAGGGCTGGACGAGTTCGGGGCGCCCGGCGCCGGCGTGGCTGCACCGCGACGCGACGGTGCCGCGCCGGATCGATGCCGCGGCGATCCTGACACCTTTCGACCCCGTCGTGTGGTTCCGCGACCGCGCCGAGCGGCTCTTCGACTTCGAGTACCGCATCGAGATCTACACCCCGGCGCCCAAGCGGCGGTACGGGTACTACTCGCTCCCCGTGCTCATCGGCGACGACCTCGTCGGCCGGGTCGATCTCAAGGCGGATCGCGCCGCTTCGACGCTGCGCGTGCAGTCGGCCTGGTGGGAGCACGGCAGACCGGTGGATGCCGCACCTCTCCTCGCCGATCAGCTTCGGCTCGCCGCGACCTGGCAAGGGCTCGAGAACATCTCGGTGTCACGCTGGGGCGACGCGACCGACGACCTGGCCCGCGTGCTGAGCGAGGCCTCGCGCCACGACGCCGGGCCGTCGGCACCGGTCGAGCTCGCCGACGACGAGCCGGCGGACGACGAACTCGCCGCGGAGGGGATCGCGGGCTAGCGTGGAACGGTGAAGCGCAGCGCGATCGTCGGACTCGTCGTCGGCGGCACGGCGATCGTCGTCGCCGGCGCCGCCGTCGCATGGTGGCTGACGTCGGGCCGCGAGCCGGCCGACTCCGACCCCACGCCGTCCGCGTCCGTGTCGGCATCCCCCACTGATCCGGCCGACCGCACGGCGGCCATCCAGGAGCAGCTCGACCGCTACGCCGACGCGTGCGCCGCGCCGGCCGCGACCGTGCCCGCGCACTGCGGCATCGTCGTGCCGTGGGCCGCCGACCTCGCGCAGCTGTCGGGAGTCGCGTTCCGTATCGAGGCCTACCCCGTCGCCGTCGTCTCGGCCGACGGGGGTTCGTTCGACGCGACCGGCGGCGTCCTCGTCGCGACGGCCACCGGCACGACGCGCGACGGGGCGTCGGGCAGCTTCACGTACCGCACGGACGAGTGGGCGCTCCGCGGCGACGTCGTCGTCGAGGACGGCCGGACCATCGTCTCGGTGCGATGACGCAGGTCACGCGGATCCGACACCGATCGGGGTGAGGCCCAGCCACCGTGCGAGATCGCGGATCTCCGCGTCGACGGCCGCCCGGGTCGCCTCGTCGAAAGGCCGATCCTCGTGCAGGGCGTTGATGCGCAGCACGCCGGCTTTGCGATCTGCCTTCGCATCGAGCTTGCCGACGAACCGGTCGCCGTGCAGCACGGGCAGTGCGAAGTAGCCCCACCGCCGCTTCGCGGCGGGCTTGTACATCTCCAGCACATACTCGTATCCGAAGAGCTCGTCCAGCCGACGCCGGTCGAACACAGCCCGGTCGAGCGGCGAGAGCAGGGCCGTGCGGGGCACGAAAGCCTCGGCGGCCGCAAGCGCCTCGGGATCGACCCGCCAGACGCCGTCGACGCCCTCGACGACGGCCTCCTCCCCCAGTTCGCCCACGGCGATGGGCTCGACGGGTTGTGCCAGTCCCTTTGCACGCGCGATCCCGAAGGACGCCAGTCGGCGCTCCGCGCGCTCCCGCGCGGCGTCCTCGTCCGACAGCTCAGGCACATCGGCGGGGTAGACCCGGTCGGCCACGTCGAACAGCCGGCCGCCGGCATCCCGCGCGGCCACCGCGACGTCCCCGCACAGCACCAGCATCTCGAGCAGCTGCAGGCTGTTGCGGTTGTTCGTCCAGCCCGACGAGCGCCACGACACCTGAGCCGTGTCGGGGACCTCGCTCGGGTGCAGCGGCCCCTCGGCGCGCAGCTTCGCGAGGGTCTCGCGGCGGAACACGTCGTTCGCGGCGAGCCACTCCCGCGCCTGCGCGGACTCGGGACGCCGTCGCATCTCGGGCACCAGCAGGGGCAGATCGGTCATGGCGCGATAGAACCCGCCCCACTCGAACACGGCGCGGTCCTCTTCGAACAGCCTCACCAGGTCTGCCGACTGGTACGGCCAGCCCAGCCTGCTCCACAGGATGAGATCGACGCTGGGGGCGATCGCCGACGTCGGATCGATGGGCAGGATCGTCAGCGCATCGATCGTCTCGACGACTCCTGCGGGACGCTCGGCGGTCAGCAGCTGCCCGTGCAGAGCGATGCGACGGGCCTGCTCCTGCGTCAGCCGATGGACCATGCCTCGACGCCGGCCACGGGTGCGGACATCACCCGTCCGCGTCAGAACTGCACGCGAGGCGGCTCGGAGATCGCGGCGCCGTCGATCACCTCGAAGAACTCGCGCTCGTGGAAGCCGAGGTTGCGGGCGAACATGTTGTTCGGGAACACCTTGATCTTCGTGTTCAGCTCGCGCACACCGCCGTTGTAGAACCGGCGCGAGGCCTGGATCTTGTCTTCGGTGTCGACGATCGACTGCTGCAGCTGAAGGAAGTTCTGGCTGGCCTGCAGCTGCGGGTACGCCTCGGCGACGGCGAACAGCGACTTGAGCGCCTGCTGCATATGGCCTTCGGCGACGCCCGCGTCGGCCGGCCCGGCCGCCGACAGCGTCTCGGCGCGCGCACGGGTCACGTTCTCGAACACCGCCTTCTCGTGCGCGGCGTAGCCCTTGACGGCCTCGATCAGGTTCGGCAGCAGATCGGCACGACGCTTCAGCTGCACCGTGATGTCGCTCCACGCCTCATCGACGCGCACGTTCAGCTGGACGAGCGAGTTGTACGTCGCCCAGAGATAGATGCCGGCGATGACGACGAGCGCCACCACGATGAGGACTGGGATCAGCCATTCCATTGCCGAGTCTCCATTCGATAGTGCCCTCATCCTATCGACGCACGCGCACGCCGCATGAGGGTCGGATGCGGACTCTCAGGCGTTACCCACCGAGAACCCTGTCGAGGTACGCGTTGCGGAACATCCGGTCGGGATCCAGCCGATCGCGCAGCGCGACGAAGTCGTCGAAGCGCGGGTAGCGTTCGCGGAGCACATCGGCGCCGAGCGTGTGCATCTTGCCCCAATGCGGACGCCCGCCGTGGGCGAGCATGATCTGCTCGACCGCCTCGAAGTACTCGGTGGGATCCTCGCGCCAGTACCGATGCACCGCGATGTACGCGGAGCCACGGCCGTGCGCCGTCGACAGCCAGCGGTCGTCGGCTGCCGCGAAGCGCACCTCGACCGGGAACCCGATGCGCCAGCCGCGCTCGTCGATGAGGGTGCGGACGGCGTCGAACGCCGGGCGCACGTTCTCGACCGGCAGCGCGTACTCCATCTCGCGGAAGCGCACCGACCTGCTGGTGGCGAACACGCGGGCCGAGTCGTCCGTGAACTCCCGGTCGCCCCAGACCTTGGCCGACAGCCGGTTGATGGGGGGGACGAGCGCCGGGACGGCCTTGCCTGTCGTGCACGCGACCTGATGCAGGCCGCTGCCGACGAGCGTGTCATCGAACCATTTGCCGACGCGCGACAGCGGGTGCCGCGGCGCGGACTCGGGAAGCCGCGTGTTGGTCTTCGTCATGGCCCGGTCGGTGTGCGGGAACCAGTAGAACTCGAAGTGGTCGGCGGCGGCGACACGGTCGTCGAGACCGGCGAGCACGACGTCCAGGGCTTCGGGCTGCTCGACCGCGTGCAGCACGAACGCGGGGACGCACTGCAGCGTCACCTCGACGAGGATGCCGAGGGCGCCGAGGCCGAGCGCGACCGCGGGCAGCAGCTCGCGGTTCTCGGTCTCGTCGACGCGGAGGAGATCGCCCGATGCCGTGACGAGGGTCGCGCCGACGACCTGGGCGGCGATGCCGCCGAAGCGCGCCCCGGTCCCGTGCGTGCCGGTCGAGATCGCACCGGCGACCGACTGCCGGTCGATGTCGCCCAGGTTCTCCATCGCCAGGCCGTACGGTTCCAGCAGCGCCGGCACCTGGTGCAGCCGGGTGCCCGCGAGCAGAGTCACCCGCTTGCGCGCCGCATCGACCGAGAGGAGGCCGCTCAGGTCGCGCAGCTCCAGCAGCACGCCGGGCGCCACCGCGATGCCGGTGAAGCTGTGGCCGGCGCCGACCGCCTTGACCGGCATGTGTCGTGCTGCCGCCGCGACGACGGCGCGCTGCACCGCATCGACGGTGCGCGGAAACTCGATCCGCTGCGGCCTGACAGATTCTGAGCGCCCCCAATTGCGCCACACTCCGCCTGGACGGGTCACAGAAATGCCTTCCCCTCGCCGCGATACGTCGCGATCGTCCCCACAAGACTGCTGCCGTCGACCACGTGGTACCGGTCGACGCGTTCGGCGAGCTCGCCGCTCTTGGAGTGTCGGAACCACACGCGGTCCCCCACCTGGAGCTCACGCGCGGCATCGCCGCGCAGCGGCGTCTGCACCTCTCCGGCGCCTTCGCGCGGCGCGGTGCGCAGGCCCGCGGGCCACACGGCGCGCGGCTGGCGCGACTCCAGCGCCGGACCCGAGGCGATCCAGCCGCCACCGAGGACGGTGGCGATGTCGGGCGCCGGCTTGCGGACCACCTCGAGCGCGAACGCCGCGGCGGGGGCGGGGTCGAAGGCACGGTAGCCGTCGAAGAGGTGACCGGCGAGCAGACCGCTGCCGGCCGTGAGCTCGGTGACGGCCTGATCGGATGCCGTCAGCTCGAGCGATCCCGTGCCGCCACCGTTGACGAACTCGAGCGGTGCGATGTCGCGGAGCGCGGCGACGATGGCCCCCCGGCGCTCGAGCAGCTCGGCACCGGAGCGCCGCTGCATCCACCGGACGACGGCATCCCCCGATCCGGTCGCGTCGCCCTGCCCGGCGATCTGAGCCTCGTACATCATGAGGCCGACCAGCCGGAAGCCGTCACGGGCGGCGATCGAGCGTGCGAGCGCGGCGACCTCGGGCGCGTCATGCACCGGCGAGCGGAACACGCCGATGTGACCGAGCCCGGGGGCCCGCCACGACGCGTCCGCGTCGATGGCCACCCGGATCTCTGGCCGCGAGCCCGGCGCCGCGATCGCGTCGACCACGTCGAGCTGGGCGAGATCGTCGACCATGAGGGTAATGCGGGATGCCGCGACCTCATCGGCCGCGAGGGCCGCGATGGCCGCGCGATCCACGGTCGGGTATCCGAGCACGATGTCGTCGTGCCCCGGTGCCCCGTCGCGTTCCTGTGCGAGCCACAGCGCCTCAGGGAGCGTGAACGCCAGGATCCCCTGGTAGCCCGGAAGGGCCAGCACGGCGTCGATGACCTCGCGGACACGGACCGACTTGCTCGCGACGCGGATGGGCACGCCACCGGCGCGCACCACGAGGTCGAGGGCGTTGTAGCGGAGCGCTTCGGCGTTGATCGCGGCGACGGGGCCGCTGACGTCGGCGAGGGCGTGACTCATGGCGCCCCAGTAGGCCGCGGGGTCATGCCAGGAGGAGCCATGCGGGCGGGCGCCGGCGGTGGCGAGCAGATCTATCGTCATGGACGCTGGATTCCTTCGGGTTGCATTCATCGTACGTGGGTGGCGACGGGCGTCATGTCGCCGCTGCGGGGCGCTCACCGGCTGCTCACCCGCCGGTCCTCACCCGCAGGACGGCGAAGCCGCCGAGCGCCATGACCGCCGCGGCGACGGCGTACAGCTGCGAGTACCCGGCGACGGTCAGCACGAGCCAGCCGACGACGGCCGCGATCGGCAGATACTGCACGGCGCCGGCGATGCCGATGTCGCGGGCGCGGGTCGCGGCATGCGGCAGCACGTCGGTCAGCAGAGCCTGGTCGACCGACAGGAACAGCCCGTACCCCAGGCCGAGGAGGACGGCGGCGGCGATGCTGCTCTCCCACGTCGGCAGGAGCGAGAGGAGCAGCGCGGCCGCCGCCTGCAGCAGTGCGGCACCGAGCACGAACGCCCGCCGGGCGGCGAAGCGGTCGGTCAGGAGCCCGCCCAGCCACGACGCGAGAGCGCAGAAGCCCAGATACACCAGGATCAGCACCATGAGAGCACCGTCGGGGTCCGGCAGCCGGAGCACGTCCGCCAGGAAGAACAGCAGGTACGTGGTGCCGATCAGGTTTCCGGCGTTGACGAGGGTGCGTGAGGTCACCGTCCACCCGAAATCCCGATACCCGGCCACCCGGTCACGCAGCGGGCGCCGCGCACGGGCCTGCCGTGGTGCCGTCGGCGCGGGGGCCTGCTCACGGAACAGGATCAGGAACGGCATCGGGGCGGCCGCCGCGATCGCTGCGATGACCATCCAGCTCGCCGGCACGTCCGTCACCACCTCGGTGACCACGACCATCCCCGCCGCCAGGGCGATCACCTGCGGCACGCCCATCGCCGCCGATGCGCGCCCGCGCTGCGCGACGGGCACCTGGTCGGCGATGACCGCGGAGAGCGATACGAGCATCGCCGCCTCCCCGACGGCCACGAGGCCCAGCAGCACGACGGCGCCGATCCAGGTCGTCTGAAACCCCACGAACGCGAACGAGAGCGTCGCGAGCACGACGCCGGCGGCGGCCCACGTGCGCCGCCGTCCGAACCGGGGCCGGCTGCGGTCGCAGAGCCAGCCGATGATCGGGATGCAGATCACGATGACCGCCGACATCTCGCCGATGAGCAGCGAGCCCAGCGCGACCTTGTCGTCGGGAGCGATGACGCTCGCGAGCTTCACGACCATGAACTGGCCGGGCAGCATCACCAGCAGCCAGAACCCGAACCACGCCAGCGCGAAGCACAGCAGCCACGTCCGCGTCACCGGGTGGACGGCGTGCCCGCTCGCGACGGTCACGTCGGACTGCTCGGCCACGGGATCAGGCCCTCGGGCGGGCGCTCAGCGCCTCGCGCAGGTGGTGGAAGGACGCCTTGGGGGTCCGCACACCCGTCTCGAAATCGACGTGCACGAGACCGAACCGCTGGGTGAACCCTGCGGCCCACTCCCAGTTGTCCATCAGGGACCATACGAAGTATCCGCGCAGGTCCACGGCCTCGGCCACGCCGCCGGGGGCGACGGCATCCAGCGCAGCGGTCAGGTGGTCGCTCAGGTAGGCGACGCGCTCCGCGTCGCGCACCGTGCCGTCCTCCCCCTGCTCGTCGGCGAAGCTCGCACCGTTCTCGGTGATGTAGACCGGCGGCAGATGCGCGCCGTACCGCGCAGACATCTCCGCCAGCGCCACGCCGAGGTACTCGGGGGCGATCGGCCAGCCGAATCCGGTGACCGGATACTGCGGCAGGGGCTCGAGTCGGAACGGCAGGTCGGCCATCGCCTGACTCGTGCCGTCCGGGCTCTCGCCCGAACCCGCGCCTGCCGCGACGAGGCTGGGCACGTAGTAGTTCAACCCGTAGAAGTCCAGCGGCTGCGAGATGGTCTCGAGGTCGCCGGCAGGGATGTCGGCGAAGGCGCCGAAGAGCCCAGCCAGCTCGTCCGGGACCTCCGGATAGCGCCCGAGCAGGACCGGGTCGGAGAAGACGCGGTTGTGCACGATGTCGAACAGCGTCGACATCGCGACGTCCTCCGGTGTGTCGTTCAGTGGCCGCACCGGGGAATACACGTTGGTGATCCCGACCGCGCCGCGCACTCCCGCTTCCCGCAGCGCCCCGACCGCGAGGCCGTGGCCGAGCAGCTGATGGTGGACCGCGGGAAGCGCGTCGAACAGGAGGCTCAGGCCGGGCGCGTGAAGGCCGAGCGCGTAGCCGTTCAGCGTCACGGTCGCGGGTTCGTTGATCGTGATCCACCCGTCGATGCGGTCGGCGAACCGCGTGCCGACGAGGCCGGCGAAGTCGCCGAACCGCAGCGCGGTTTCGCGGTCGAGCCACCCCTGCGCGTACTCGGCCGGCAGGTCCCAGTGCGACAGCGTCGCGAAGGGCGACACGCCGGCTTCGAGCAGCTCGTCCAGCAGCCGGTCGTAGAAGGACACTCCCGAGGCGGACAGCGGCCCACTGCCGCCGGGCTGCAGCCGCGTCCAGCCGAACGAGAACCGGTAGGCGTCCGCGCCCAGGTCCGACATCAGCCGCACGTCTTCACCGAGTCGGTGGTAGTGGTCGGTGGTGACCGCCGGCGTCGTGGCATCCACGATCCGACCGGGCTCGTCCGCGAAGCGGTCCCACACGCTCGGCGTGCGTCCGCCGACACGGGCGGCGCCCTCGATCTGCGCGGCGGCGGTGGCCGTGCCGAACAGGAACCCCGGGGGGATGCGGCGGCCGAGCGCCCGTGCGCTGCGGTGTGTCACGGCGTCGTCGAACATCGTCGTCCCCTCGCGCGGACACCGGCGTCCGCGTAGCCTCCATCAAGTGGGACGATCGTCCCACTTGACGTATCGTAGGCATCCACCGCCCCCGGAGGCAAACCGTCTCCACCGGCACAGAGCATCCGGCGCCGCGGCAGGTCAGAATCGATGCGGAGAGGAACCCCGTGCGCACACCCGTCGACGCCCGACGTGCCGCCCTGGTCGAGGCCGCGGTCCGTGTCGTGTCGGCGCGCGGGCTGAGTGCGGCATCCACTCGGGCCATCGTCGCCGAGGCCGGCATGTCGCTGGCGAGCTTCCACTACGCCTTCGAATCCCGCGACGAACTCCTCGACCTGCTGATCACCGAAGTGCTCGCCAAAGAGGAGAAGGCCGTCCTCCCGGAGCAGCTGGAGGGACGCACGCTCGCCGAGCTGCTCCACGCCGGCCTCACCGGCTACCTGGACCACCTCCGCGCCGATCCTGCCCGCGAACAGGCGATGCTGGAGCTCACCCAGTTCGCGTTGCGCGCCAGGCCGGAACTCGCACGGGATCAGTACGCGCAGTACACGCGCATCGCGACAGCCGCGCTCGAGATGGCGGCCCACCACACCCGGTCTCGCTGGACCGTCCCGGTCCCCACGGCTGCGCGCCTGCTCATCTCCTTCACCGACGGCATCACGCTGACCTGGCTGGTCGACCGTGACGACGCCCTCGCCGAGAGCGTCGTGACCGCGGCGGCCGCGGCGCTCGCGCAGCTTGCCGCGCCGCTGACAGACGCGGAGTGAGGGATGCCTCGTCCGCCCGCGCTCCGGCAGGCCGGGGGCGTGCGAGCGACTACTTGTCGGCCTTCAGGCGCTCCTGGCGCTCCTGCTCGACCTCCTCTTCGGCTCCCCAGACGGCGATGGGGGGCGTGCCGAGAAACAGCGCGGTGAACTTCCACCACCAGCCGCTCTTCGGGGTGTCCTGAGGGTTCGCGTTCTGGTCGTCCATGCCGGGCCCCTTCGCGTTTTGTCCCAGGTTAGCCCCGATTATCGGAGAAGACGAGGGGCGCCGACGGTACCCCCGGTGGGACTCGAACCCACACTGAAGCGATTTTAAGTCGCCTGCCTCTGCCATTGGGCTACGGGGGCGGGACGCCGTCCGCGGATACGCGAATGCCGCAGGCTCATCTTCTCAGACGAGCCTGCGGCATCGGCGGACGCTCAGTTCGCGGCGACCTTCTCGGCGTCGGCGGCCGACTTCGCGGGCGCCTTGCGCGCCGGGGCCTTCTTGGCCGGAGCGGCCGGCTCGGCGGGCGCCTCGACCGGCTGCTGCGGACGCGGGCGTGCCGCGAACTCTTCGAACACGTAGCGCGGGTTCTGCACCGTCGACAGGTTCACCAGGTCGCGACCCAGCCAGAAGTTGTTCCACCAGCCCCACAGGACGCGCCACTTGCGCTCCCACGACGGCATAGCCAGCCCGTGGTAGCCACGGTGCGCGAGCCACGCGATCCATCCCTTGAGAGCCAGGTTGCCGGACTGGAAGACGCCGACCCAGAGGCCCAGGCCTGCGACGGCGCCGAGGTTCTTGTGGAAGTACTGACGAGGCAGCTCGCCGCGGAGCACCGCGACCAGGTTCTTCGCGAGGAGCTTGGCCTGACGGACCGCGTGCTGCGCGTTGGGCACGCAGTAGCCGCCCACCCCGCCGCCCGACAGGTCGGGCACGGCGGACACGTCGCCGGCCGCCCAGGCGCCCTCGACGAACTCGTCCTCGGTGCCCACGCGGAGGTCGGCGCGGGTGCGGATGCGGCCGCGCTCCTCGACGGGCAGGTCGCCGCCGCGGACGACGGTCGGGTTCGCCATGACGCCGGCCGTCCAGATGATCAGGTCGCTCGGGATGACCTCGCCGGTCGAGAGCTGGATGTCGCCGTCGACGGCACCCTGCACCTGCGTGTCGAGGTGGACCGACGCACCGCGCTTGGCGAGGTTCTTCAGCACCCACTCGCTCGTCTTGAGCGAGACCTCGGGCATGATGCGGCCCATCGCCTCGATGAGGTGGAAGTGCGTGTCCTCGAACGTGATCTGCGGGTAGCTCTTGACCAGCGACGAGGCGAGCGAGCGCAGCTCGGCGAACACCTCGATGCCGGCGAAGCCGCCGCCGACGACCACGACGGTCAGCAGACGGTCGCGCTCGGGACCGGCGGGGAGCGTCGACGCCTTGTCGAAGTTCGACATCAGCTTGTCGCGGATCGCGACCGCCTCTTCGATCGTCTTGAGACCGATCGCATTATCGGCGATGCCCGGGATCGGGAACGTGCGCGACACGGCGCCGGCGGTGACGACGATCTGGTCGTACTCGAACTCGTACGGCGTGCCCGCGATCGGCGTGATCGTCGCCGTCTTGTGCGCGTGGTCGATGCCGGTGACCTTGGCGGCCACGACGTTCGTGCGCTTCAGGTGCCGGCGCAGCGCCACGACCGCGTGGCGCGCCTCGATCGAGCCGGCCGCGACCTCGGGGAGGAACGGCTGGTAGGTCATGTAGGGCAGCGGGTCGACGATCGTGACCTCTGCCTCACCCTTGCGAAGATGCTTCTCGAGCTTCCACGCGGTGTAGAAGCCTGCGTATCCGCCGCCGACGATAAGGATCTTTGGCACGGTGTTGCTCACGGTGGGGACTACTCCTGGAGGTCAGCGGCTCGGCGTGCGGGACGCCAATCGGATGCGTCGGACAGCAGCGGTGACGCCGAGCGCCACCAGTATAGCGGCCACCGTGAGCAACGAGAGCGGCAGGGTCCCGTACAGGACGGTGTCGCGGTCGGGAAGCAGCGGCGAGGACGCACGCGTGGCGGCGTCGGCCTTCGGCAGCGGCGGCACCTCCACGGAGGGCTGCGACTCCGTCGGCAGCGGTGCCGACTGCGCCCGCCGGTACAGGCGCACCCAGTCCTTCAGGCTGCCCATCGGGTTCGCGTTCACGCCGGGGACGTCCGCCGACACGGCGGCGGCGGCATCCACGAGTCCGTAGCCGTACAGCAGCTTGTCGGCAGGATCGACACCGACGGCGTGCGCGGTCTTGACGATGCGGTTGATGACGTTGTCGGCGTCGAGGTCGGGGTGCGCGGACCGCACGAGCGCGGCGATCCCCGCGACGATCGGCGCCGCGCCGCTCGTGCCGTCCCACGACACGACGGTGCCGTCTGCGGATACCCCGACGAGCTCCTCGCTCGGTGCGGACACCCCGATCGTGATGCCCTGCGTGGAGGCGTCGACGCTCGCCTTGCCCGAGCGGTCCACGCCGCCGACCGTCAGGACGCCGGGGATCGTGGCGGGTGCACCGACCTTGGTCGTGCCGCTCCCCCGGTTGCCGGCCGCCACGACGATGACGACGTCATGGTCGAAGGCGTACTGGAAGGCCTCGTCCCAGCTCTCGGGCCAGTCGGGCACGTTCGTCGTCAGCGACATGTTGATGACGTCCGCGCCGTTGTCGACCGACCAGTGGATCGCGTCGACGATCTGGTCGGCGAACGACCGGGTGGCGGACGACCCGAAGCCCACCGACACCGACAGCAGCTGCGCCTCAGGGGCGACGCCGATCACGCCCGCATCGGGTCCGGTGCCGCGGCCGGCGGCCAGCGATGCCACCCAGCTGCCGTGGTCGGCGTCCACCGCGCCCACCGGCGTGCGGCCGTCGGGCGAGCCGGCGCCCGACACGTCGGTGCCGGAACTGACCGCGCCGTCGAACTCGCTCGAGCCCCGGCCGATCCCGGTGTCGATGATCGCGATCTTGACCCCCGCGCCGCGGGTGGCCTGCCAGGCCTTCGCGATGCCGTAGTCGCTCAGCCAGTACTCGGCCGAACGCACCGGGTCCGTGCCGCCGGGCGGGGTCGCCTCGGGTGTCGCCGCCTGCGCCATCGCCGGCGCGGCCGCGACGAGGGTCGTCGCGACGGCGGCTGCGGCGATCGCTGCCAGGAGGCGACGGATCATCCGGCCGAGCCAGGCTGTGCGCACACGCAGCGATCCGGCGACCACGACGACAGCTCCAGCGCGCGGTCCCCGATCGGGTTGACGCCCGGTCCCGCGGCGAGCGCGTGACCGGCGAGCGCATGGAGGCACTTGACGCGCGTCGGCATGCCGCCCGCGGAGATGCCGGCGATCTCTTCGGGCTCGCCGTACGCGGCGCGATCGCGCAGGTAGGCCTCGTGAGCACGCCGGTACGCCTCCGCGACGTCCTCGTCGGCGAGTTCGTCCGAGAGCTCGCGCATCACGTGGTCGGCTTCGAGCGTCGACATCGCCGCCGTGGCCGCGGGATGCGTCAGGTAGTAGAACGTGGGGAACGGCGAGCCGTCGGGCAGCCGGGGCGAGGTCGCCACGACCGTGGGGTTGCCGCACACGCAGCGCGCCGCGATGCCGATAACCCCGCGTGCGGGTCGTCCGAGCTGCTCGCGAAGCACGGCGAGGTCGGCGTCGCTGACAGGGGGGTACGGCGGAGTCGTCACGATTCCAGGCTAGCGGGGGCGCCTGGGACGAGGCTGGACCATGACCCCCCGCGGCCGCTCACTCGGTGGGCGTGCCGGTCGGGGTCTCGCCGGTCGTGCCGGTGGGCGCCGGATCGGTGGGCGTGTCGTCGGGCACGCCGAAGGTGATCGGCGCCACCGTCTGGGCGAGTCCCGCCTCGGTCACCGAGCGCACCAGCTGCGACATCCAGTCGGTGTGCGCCGCTTCGACCTGATCGCTCACGGGAGCCTGCTCCTGCGGGGCGAGCTCGGGCGGCAGGTCGTTGTCGACGAGGTACACGACCTCTCCCGGCTTGACGTAGTACAGGCGCTCCCGCGCCTGCGTCGTGATGTACGCCGGGTCCTGCCACCGCTCGCGCTGCGCCTCGAGGTCGGCGACCTCGTCGCGACTGAGCTGCACCGCCGCCTCGAGCGCGGTGATCTGCTGGCGCTGGTCGACGTAGGTGCCGATCGTCGGCACCAGCACGAACGCGGCGAGCACGACGAGCCCCAGCATGATGACCATAAAGCCCGACAGGCGGATGCCGCCGAGCCAACCCCGCACGTCGACGGGGCGCCGAGCGCTCACGGGACGCCGGCGGGAGGCATCCACGCTTCCGGCGGGCGGGCGGGAGGCCCCGGAGGGACGAGAAGGGGGAGCCGTCGTCTTGGCCACGGCTCCCCCTCTCGTCAACAGTCGTGCTGCGCGTCAGCCCTTGAAACGGGGGAACGCTCCGCGACCCGCGAACACCGCGGCGTCGCCGAGCTCCTCTTCGATGCGCAGAAGCTGATTGTATTTCGCGACGCGCTCGCTGCGAGCGGGCGCGCCGGTCTTGATCTGACCGCAGTTGACCGCAACGGCCAGGTCGGCGATCGTCGTGTCCTCGGTCTCGCCCGAACGGTGCGACAGCATCGAGCGGTAGCCGTTCTGGGTCGCCACCGCCACGGCGTCCAGCGTCTCGGTGAGCGTGCCGATCTGGTTGACCTTGACCAGGAGCGCGTTGGCGACACCCAGGTCGATGCCACGCTGCAGGCGCTCGGGGTTGGTGACGAACAGGTCGTCGCCGACCAGCTGCACCTTCTTGCCGAGCTTGTCGGTGAGAGCCTTCCACGCGTCCCAGTCGTCCTCGGCGAGGGCGTCCTCGATCGTGACGATGGGGTAGTTGTCGACGAGGTCGGCGAAGTAGTCGGTCAGCTTCTCGGCCGACCACGCCTGACCCTCGACCGTGTACACGCCGTCCTTGAAGAACTCGGTGGCGGCGACGTCGAGACCGACGGCGACGTCGGTGCCGGGGGTGAAGCCGGCCTTCTCGATCGCCTTGATCAGGAAGTCCAGGCCCTCGCGGTTGCTGGGGAGGTCGGGGGCGAAGCCGCCCTCGTCGCCGAGGCCGGTGGCGTAGCCCGCCGCCTTCAGCTCGCCCTTGAGGACGTGGTAGACCTCGGTCCCCCAGCGCAGCGACTCGCGGTACGTCTCGGCCCCGATGGGCGCCAGGAAGAACTCCTGGAAGTCGATGCCGTTGTCGGCGTGCTCGCCGCCGTTGATGACGTTGAACAGCGGCACGGGCAGGACGTGCGCGTTGGGTCCGCCGAGGTAGCGGAACAGCGGAAGGTCGGCCGCGTCGGCGGCGGCCTTGGCGACCGCGAGCGAGATGCCGAGGATCGCGTTGGCGCCGGTGCGCTCCTTGTTGGGGGTGCCGTCGGTCTCGTTGAGGATCTCGTCGACGATGCGCTGCTCGCTCGCGTCGATGCCCTCGATGGCCGGGCCGAGCTCGTCGATGACGGCGTCGATCGCCTTCAGCACGCCCTTGCCGCCGTAACGGCCCTTGTCGCCGTCGCGCAGCTCGTACGCCTCGAATGCGCCCGTGGACGCGCCGGAGGGGACGGCCGCACGCTGGACGGTTCCGTCGTCGAGCAGCACCTCCACCTCGACGGTCGGGTTTCCGCGCGAGTCGAGAATCTCACGCGCGCCTACAGCCTCGATCAGTGCCACAGGGGACTCCTTGTTCGTGGAGGATGAATCGTCGGAGCGTCGTCGGTCCGGTCCCAGCCTAGTGATCCGACCCCGTCTCGTGACGACGGATGCCGAAGGCCGGGGCGACCGTTCATGCCGAAGTCATACGACCAGGGCGAGGGCGATCCCGTCGTAGCCCTTCGCGTCGAGGGTCTGCAGCGCCGTCGCGTCGAACCGCGGATCACGGCCGAGCATCTCCAGACCGCGCTGGACACCGATGATCTGGGGGTTCTCGGTGGCGGGATTCGCCACCTCTCCGCCACGCACGGCGTTGTCGACCATGACGACCGTGCCGGGTCGTCCGAGCCGTGCGGCCCAGTCGAGATAGATCGTGTTGGACTCCTTGTCGGCGTCGATGAACACGAGGTCGAAGGGCTCGCCGTCGTCGAGCGTCGGCAGCACGTCGGCGGCGCGGCCCAGCCGGATCTCGACCTTGTCGCCCACCCCGGCGCGGTCGAGGTTCGCGCGGGCGATCTCGGCGTTGTGCGGCTCGGCCTCGATGGTGACGACGCGGCCGCCCTCGGGGATCCCCCGTGCCAGCCAGATCGTCGAGTACGCGCCGAGCGTGCCGATCTCGAGCACGCGGCGCGCTCCCGACATGCGGGCGATCAGATGAAGCAGCTTGCCGTTGACCGGGGCGACTTCGATCGCCGGGAGGCCGGCCTGGTTCTGATCCTCGACGGCCCGGTCGAGGGTCGGATCGTGGCCGACCAGCAGTTCGGTCAAGTAGGTGTCGACGCGGCGCCAGGTGTCAGGGGTGGGGTCAGCCATTCCCCCAGCAAATCCGGCGCCGCGCCGGGCGTCAAGGCCTCGCGCCCGCCCGCTGCACCAGCGCCTCCAGCAGCGCGGCGGCGGTCCCGGCGTCATCCACCGTGACGACGAAGCGGCGCCCGTTGCGGCGTGTCGCCTCCAGCGCCTCGCCCGTGCGCAGCACGATCCCGAACCGGCGCCCCGACGGCGCGATCCTCACACCCCAGCCGCCGAACTCCCCCATCGGATTCACCGTGACACGCGCGGCGGACTCGACATCGGCGAGGGGCACGCGGAAGCGCGGGATGCCGAGCACGGAGTCGACGTGCAGCCCCGTGTCGTCCACACGGACGTGGAACGCGAGCGTTGTCGCGGCGAAGAACACCAGGATGAGCGCGACCGCGGTGAGGAGCCACGCGACCGCCGGTTCGGAACCGGTGACCCATGCCACGACGGCGCCGACCGCGACGAGCAGCACGGCCGCGACGATCGCGACGGCGGCACCGGTCGACATCGAGATCGTGCGCATCCAGAGCACGCGCTCGTTCGGCGCGAGCGCGAGGGGGGTCGCCGGCCGGGTGGCGGCATCCACGGATTCCGTCCGCGGCTGGAGGAACCAGGCGCTTACGCCGACCACGGCTCCCGCGAGGAGCGAGGCGACGAGCGGCACCCACACGGTGGGCGCCTGCGACGCGTCGTCGAGGCCGGCCTGCATCACCAGGGTCCCGGTGAGGGCGACCGTGACGAGGGCCGACACGGCGGCGGCGCTCGCGCCCATCAGGCGGTACGTCGGTCCGCGGTCACCGCGGCGCAGCCCCGCCAAGGACGTCAGCGCCATGAGCAGCGGCAGCCCGAGCCCGAACAGCACCGTCATGAGCGGCTGCGTCCAGGCGGGGGCGAAGCCGTCCGCCTCGCCGGCGGCGTTCCAGTGCACGGCGATCGTCGACGGCAGCTGCGGCAGCGCGACCAGCTGGACGATGACGCCCGCCGCGACCAGCACGACAGGGAGCCAGATCGCCACGAGGACGAAACGTCGGACGGCGGGATCGGGGCGGGTCATCGGTGCTCCTTGGGTTCGGCACGGCCGGCCTCTTTCACGAGGGCGGCCAGGGCGTCGGGTGAGAGCCCCGCCGCGCGCGCCCGCGCGACGAGGTCCTGGATGTCGTGGTGGAGGTGCTGGAGAGCGTCGGCCTGCGCCGTCACGACCGCGCCGCGGCCTCGCCGGAGCTCGACCAGTCCCTCGTCGCGGAGGTCCTGGTAGGCGTGCAGCACGGTGTGCACGTTGACCCCCAACGCGGACGCGATGTCGCGCGCGGCCGGAAGGCGGTCGCCCGCCCGCAGGCGCCCGGCCGCGGCATCCGCGCGCACGGAAGCGGCGATCTGCGCGAAAAGCGGCGCATCGCTCTCGGGATCGATTCTCACCAACACATACTTATTCTAGGGCAACTAGAACAATTGTGGGCACACGCCAACCGACTGCGCGCAACCGCCGGAGCTCCGCCATGCTGGGCGCATGCGCGTGACCCCCCGCCGCCTCGCCGTCGGCATGAGCCTGTGGATCCCCAACCTCTTCAGCGGCATCCGCGTACGGCGCTTCGCAGAGGACTGGACCAGCGCCACCGTCGAGCTGCACGTCAACGTCTTCACCCGCAACTACGTCAAGACGGCGTTCGGCGGGTCGATGTCGGCTATGACCGACCCCTACTTCTTCATGCTCGTCATGCACCAGCTCGGCCGCGATCACGTGGTGTGGGACACCCGCGGCGAGATCGAGTTCCTCAAGCCCGGTCGCGGCGTGCTGACGGCGCAGTTCCACGTGCCGCGCGAGAAGGCCGAGGAGCTGCGCGAGCGCGCCCGCGGCGGTGCGAAGGTGCTGGAGTGGTTCGAGACCGACATCACCGACGCCTCGGGCGACGTCGTGGCACGCGTGCGTCGCGAGGTCTACGTGCGCGAGAAGAAGCGCGTCACCGAGGCATCGGCCTCGTGACCGTCACTGCTCGCCGCGGTAGTCCGACGCCGTGAGGCCCAGCACCGCACGGAAGTCGTTCGCGAGATGCGCCTGGTCGGCGTAGCCGAGATCCGCCGCGATGTCGGCGAGTGCCGCGTCGGGATCGTCCCGCACGCGCTGGGCCGCCTCCTGCAGCCGCCGCCGGCGGATCATCGCCGCCGGCGGCAGTCCCACCGTGCGATGCGAGAGGCGCTGCAGCGTGCGCGCCGAGACCCGCAGGTGCTCGGCGGCGTCGTCCAGGCGCAGGATCTCGGGGTCGGTCATCAGCAGCCCGGCCATCGCGTTCGCCAGGCGCGCCTCGGGCGTGAGCGCGCCGACGCGGGCGACGAGCCAGGCCTCGACGACGTCGGCCGCGGCCCGCGGATCGGGCATCGCGGCGGCCACGGCCGACTGGAGGGCGGGCTCGTCGAGCACGACGTGCCGATCGGCGAGGTCGGCCGGCGCCGCCGCCAGGTGTGACAGCGCCGCAGGACGCAGCAGCGCTCCGACCGCCCAGCCGCTCCCCCGAAGCACGCGCTCGCCGGCGCGCGTCGTCACGCCCCAGAGCGTGACGCCGTCCGGTTCCACCGCGAGGTTCGCGGCCGGATACGGGAGCAGCGCCTGGCGGGACTCGACGCCGTCGGGAAGGTCCCACTGCGGGATCCAGTACCACTCGACGAGTTCGGATGCCGCCTCCCCCGGCGGCAGCCGGGTGAAACGCGGCAGCCGATCGGGGTACAGCACCCCGCGGTTCGGATCGGTCACCCGGCCACGGTAGCGGCGAGCGCCGACACTCCGGCCCCGCCGACGCAGGTTGTCGCGAATCTTCAAGCCGCGGCATCCACCCCTCCGCGAGCATCGGACCATGACCACAGACGACACCACCGGCGTGACCGGTGCGCACACGACCGACGGCCGTCCGAACGCGGCGACCAGCCTCACCCCCTTCCTCGCGATCCGCGGAGCGAAGGAGGCCATCGACTTCTACCGGGATGTCTTCGGCGCCCGCGTGACCGACGTCACGGAGTTCGGCGGACTCGTCGTGCACGCGGGGCTCGACTTCGGGCTCGGCATCCTGCAGATCGGCGAACCGTCCCCCGACTACGGGCTCGTGCCCGCCCCGGAGGGTGACGCGGACTGCTACTCGATCGGCATCTACGTGCCCGACGTCGACGCGGTCACCGCACGCGCGGTAGCCGCCGGCGCGAGGGTGCGCGAGGAGCCGTCGACGTTCGTGTCGGGCGACCGCTTCTCCAGCGTGCGCGACCCGTTCGGCGTGCGCTGGTCGATCATGACCCGCGTCGAGGACCTCTCCGAGGAGGAGAGCGCCGCGCGCGTCGCGGAGTGGGCCGCCTCGTACGCAGGCTGAACCGCGGGTGCGGGCGATGGCCGACGGTTCACCCGTCGCCGTCGCCCAGCGCCGCGATCACGCCCGGCAGCAGCGCCTCCGCCGTGCGCCGGTAGCCGAGCGCGCTGGGGTGGAAGCGGTCGAGGCTGAACATCTCGTCGGGCTGCGTCACGAAGAACGGCCCCACCGCCCGGCGCAGCGACACCGCGCGCGCGTCGTGGCGCAGGGCCGCCCCGGCCTGCGCGTCGGCGAGCTGGCGCGAGAGTCGCGAGCCCAGTGCCCGCAGCGGCTGCGGCACCGGGCGGAGCGCGCCGAGGTCGGGGCACGTGCCCACGACCACCGCCGCGCCCCGGGCCTGCAGACGCTCGATCGCCTCTTCGAGCTGCGCGACCGATGCCGACACCGGGACCCGGTGCGTGACGTCGTTGCCGCCGACCACGATCACGGCCGCGTCGGGGCGGTATCCGGCGGGCAGGGCGTCGATCTGCGGCGCGAGCATCGACGTCTCGGCGCCGACCACGGCGGCCGTGCGCAGCCGCACCGGGCGCCGCTCCGCGCGCGCGAGCCCCTTCGCGAGCCGCGCACCCAGCGTGTCCTTGCGGCGCTCGGCCCCGAGCCCCGCGGCGATCGAGTCGCCGAGCAACACGAGCTCCAGCGGCGGACCGTCGAAGCGTCCGCCCCACACGCGGTCGGCGTCCAGCGCGTCCTCGCCGAGCGGCTTGCCGATACGGCGTCGCGCGAGCGCCGCCTGGCGCGTCAGCACCGCGCGCCCGCCCAGCACGACCAGGCTCGCCCCCACCGCGACGCCCAGGGCGCCGACCAGCAGCGGGCGCAGCACGACCTCCCGCGAGTCAGCCATGGCGCCATGCCACCCCACCCGGGTGAACGGATGCCGTCACGCCGGTGACGCGCCGGTGCACCTCGGCCGCCGGCATCCGCCCATCCGGGACTGTACGGCGGCAGGTCGTCGCCGCACGCCCGTCAGGACGCCGAGAGCTCCTCGACGGCGGCGACGACGCGGCGCTCGCGGGTATCGGGGCGCTTGGCCTCGACCACACCGCGCGCGAGCTCCTTGCGACGGCTGAACGACAGTGCGTCGAACGCGGCCCGCACCCCGGCGGCCTCCAGCGCGGCCGCGAGGTCGTCCGGCACGTCGACCTCCCGCTCGGCGGTGTCGAGCGCGACCGTGGCGTTGACCTCGTCGCCGATGTCGACGCCGAGTTGCGCCCGCACGGCCTTCGAGACGCCGATGAGGTTCTTGCCGTCCATCACGCCCAGGCGCACCCGGGCGGTGCTCCCGCCGATCCCCACGACGACGGCCGCTCGTTTGCCGCCGCCGAGCTCATCGACCTGGGCGTCGGTCAGCTCGATCGCCGTCGCCGGTCCGAACGGCACGAGCACGGTGTGGATCTGCAGCGTCATGCGCCCATCCTGGCCGAACCCGCCGGGGCCGCGCGAGGGTCGTTCTTCTCGGCGCGCTAAGGTTCCGCCCGTGACCACCCCCTCGCTGCAGCGGCGCCTCGGCCTCGGCGACGCCGTGTTCATCGGGCTCGGATCGATGGTCGGCGCGGGCGTGTTCGCGGTGTGGGCGCCGGCCGCGGATGCCGCCGGCACGGGCCTGCTGGTGGGCCTCGCGATCGCCGCCGTCGTGGCGTTCGGCAACGCGACCTCGTCGGCGCAGCTCGCCGCGGCGTATCCCACGTCGGGCGGCACCTACGCCTACGGCCGAGCGGAGCTGGGACCGTGGTGGGGCTTCGTCGCCGGCTGGGGCTTCGTCGTCGGCAAGACCGCGAGCTGCGCCGCCATGGCGCTCACGTTCGCCGCGTACGCGGCCCCGTCCGGCTGGGAGCGCCCGGTCGCGATCGCCGCGGTGGTCGCGCTGACGGCGGTGAACTGGTTCGGCGTGACCCGCACCGCCGGTGCGGCGCGCGTCATCGTCGTGATCACCCTGGGCGCGCTGGCCGCCGCCGTGACCGCCGCGTTCTCGGGCGGCGGCGTCCCGGACTGGTTCACGTCCGACACGGTGTGGGCAGGCGGCGGCTACGGCATCCTGCAGTCGGCCGGGCTGCTCTTCTTCGCCTTCGCCGGATACGCGCGCATCGCGACGATGGGCGAAGAGGTGCGGGACCCGCGCCGCGTCATCCCGCGGGCGATCGTCATCGCGTTCGTCATCGCCCTCGCGGTGTACGCCGTCGTCGCGGTGGCCGTCCTCGGGGCGCTCGGACCCGCCGGCGTGGCGGCATCCACCGAACCCGTCGCCGACGCGGCCGCACGCTCAGGATGGGCGTGGATCGGCGTCGTCGTGCGCGTCGGCGCCGCGGCGGGATCGCTCGGCGCTCTGCTCGCGCTCATCGCGGGCGTGAGCCGCACCGCCTTCGCCATGTCGCGCGAGCGCGATCTGCCGGGGTTCCTCGACAGGGTGCACCCCCGCTGGCACGTGCCGCACCGCGCCGAGCTGACCGCTTCCGCGCTCGTCGTCGTGCTCGTCGCCCTCGTCGACCTGCGCGGCGCCATCGGATTCTCGTCGTTCGGCGTGCTGCTGTACTACTTCGTCGCCAACGTGGCGGCCTTCCGGCAGCGCGGCGAGGCGCGGCGGTACCCCGCTGTCCTGCAGGTCGTCGGAGCGATCGGATGCCTCGTCCTGGCCGTCACCCTGCCGTGGCCGTCGGTCGTGGCCGGCGTCGTGGTGGTCGCGGTCGGCGTGGCCTACCGGGCGATCCGCCTCAGGCGAGCGGCTTGACCTCGAGCGCCTCCGCCGTCGTGCCGGCGCCGACCGTCGCGAACGCGGTGTAGCCGTCGGCGGCGGCGCGCTCGAGCAGCGCCTTGAGGTTCTTGGTGCGGTGCTCCAGCCGCACGCGCGAACCCCCGCGCACCAGCGCGGCCTTGAGCGCGAGCAGTTCGGACTCGGGCACGTCACGGTCGTGGACCAGCACGACCGCGTCGGCGACGGCATCCCCTCGCTCCGCGACCAGGTCGACGATGCGCTCGAAGCCGATCGAGAAGCCCACGGCGGGGACGTCCTGGCCGAGGAACCGTCCGATCATGCCGTCGTACCGGCCGCCGCCGCCCAGCGAGTAGTCGACGGACGGGTGGGCGAGCTCGAAGATCGTCCCGGTGTAGTAGCCCATTCCGCGCACCAGGAACGGGTCGAACACGAGCGGGATGTCGCCCAGCGGGGTGTCGGCGCCCTTCGGCAGGCTCAGGGACCGGGCCGCGGCGACCGCCTCGCCGATGCCGACCAGGTGCGCGACGATGTCGTCCGGCGCGTCCGCGGGCAGCGCCTTGCGGATCTGGCGCTCGCCGTACGGGTGGTACTCCATCGTCATCGGGCGGCGCAGGAACGCGGCGAACGCGTCCACGGCCGCGGCCGTCGCCTCGCGGTCGCGCAGCTCGGCGACGATGCCGTCGGGGCCGAGCTTGTCGAGCTTGTCGATCGTGATGAGCACGCCCGGGCGCTCGTCGGCGGCGAAGCCGAAGCGGTCGAGCATCCAGTCCAGCACGCGCCGGTCGTTGATGCGGATGCTGCCGCCCTCGAGCCCCAGCGCGTCCAGCGTGTCGAGCGTCGCGACGGCGAGCTCGGCCTCGGCGCGCGCCGACGCATCGCCGATGATGTCGATGTCGCACTGCACGAACTGGCGGTAGCGACCCTTCTGCGGGCGCTCGGCGCGCCACACCGGCGCGATCTGGATCGAGCGGAACACCGACGGCAGCTGGCCGCGGTTGGTCGCGTAGAAGCGCGCGAGCGGCACGGTGAGGTCGTAGCGCAGGCCGAGGTCGGTGAGGTCTGCCGGCTCGTCGGCGGCTGCCCGGATCGCGTCGGAGTCGAGGCCGCGCTTGAGGACGTTGTACGCGAGCTTCTCGTTGTCGCCGCCGATGCCCGCGTGCAGCCGCGAGTACTCCTCCATGACCGGCGTCTCGATCTCGTCGAAGCCGTGCGCGCGGTAGCGCTCGCGGATGACGGCGAGCACGCTCTCGCGGCGGGCCTTGTCAGCGGGGAGGAAGTCGCGCATGCCGCGCGGCGGGTTCACGGATGCCACGGTCCCATCTTTTCAGACGACCGCGGCTCGTCCTCACGGGCTCGGCGCCTCCGCCGCGCGGATGTCGGACTCCAGGCGCCGCAGCCGCTCGCGCAGCGCCCGCTCCGCGTCCCACCCGTTCGCGCGCGCTGTGCCGACCAGGGCGAGGAGGGCGTCGCCGAGCTGAGCCTCGGAGGCGGGCGGGTCGCCAGGTTCCTCCGACGCCGACGCCCCCGCCTGGGATGCCTTCGACAGGAGCTTCTGGGCGAGCGCGAGGCTCGGCATCCTCTCGCTCACGCCGTCGAGCACGCTCGTGCGCGCGCTCTTCTCGGCGGCCTTCGCGGCGTTCCAGTGCACCAGCACCTCTTCGGGCGTGTCGGCGACGGCGTCGCCGAAGACATGGGGATGCCGCCGCACCATCTTGTCGGTGAGTCCTCGCGCGACGTCGTCGATGTCGAAGGGGTCCTCCGGGTCGCGCGAGGCGATCTCGGCGTGGAACAGCACCTGCCACAGCAGGTCGCCGAGCTCTTCGCGCAGCTCGTCGCGCGACCCGTCCTCGACGGCGTCGATGAGTTCGGCGCTCTCCTCCACGAGGTAGGGCACGAGCGCGCGATGGTCGATCTGCTGCGTCCACACGCACCGGTCCCGCACGGCGTGCATGACGAGCGCGGCCTCGCGGAGGGCGTCCGGGTCGGTGGGGGTCACGCGGTCGCCGTCAGGCGTCGATGGTGCCATGCCCGCCACGATACGAGCACTGCGGCCAGGATGAGCGAAACGACCGACCCGGCGAGCACACCGAGGGTCGCCTGATCACGCAGGTCGGCGGCATCCGCGAACGCGAGTTCCGACAGCAGCAGCGACACGGTGAACCCGATGCCGCCGAGCGCACCGGCCGCGAGGAGGTCCGCGAACGCCAGCGGCGACGGCCCGCCGCGATGCGCGATGCGCAGCGACACCCACCCCAGCACCGAGATGCCGACGACCTTGCCGACCGGGAGCGCCACGAGCACACCCCAGAACGCCGGCGACAGCTGCGACAGCGGCACCGACGGGATCGCGACGAGCGCCGCCGAGAACGCGAACACCGGCAGCACGACGCCGTTGACCCACGGCTCCAGCTCGTGGCGCACGCGCAGCGCCGGGCGCTGCGCCATCGCGAGACCGAGCGCCACACCGGCGATCGTGGCGTGGACGCCCGAGAGCAGCACCAGCACCCACGTGGTGATCGCGAGCACCACCAGCAGGATGGCGATGGGCACGCGGGCGCGCGTGTCGAGCTGACGACTCAGGATGCCGAACGCCACGACCGCCACGGCGGCTCCGGCGAGCGCGCCGAAGTCGACGTCGGACGTGAACAGCACCGCGATGAAGACGATGCCGACGATGTCGTCGAGGATCGCGAGCGCCAGCAGGAACACGCGCAGGCCCGAAGGCAGCCCCCGGCCGAACACCGCCAGCACGCCGAGCGCGAACGCGATGTCGGTGGCCGTCGGGATGGGCCACCCCGAGGCGGCCTCCGATCCACCGGCGATGACCGCGTACAGCACGATCGGCAGCACGACGCCGCCGGCCGCGGCGATCGCCGGCTGCAGCGCCTTGCGTGCCGAGTTCAGCTGACCGGCGGTCAGCTCGTACTGCAGTTCGACGGCGACGACGAAGAAGAAGACCGCGAGCAGGCCGTCCTTGATCCAGTGCGACACGCTGAGTTCGAAGACGCCGGGGATGCCGAGCTCGGCATGCATGACGGCATCCACGGGTCCGGCGGCGGGCGAATTGGCCACGACCAGCCCGAGGGCTGCGGCCACGAGCAGGACGATCGCGGGGAAACGGGCGGAGCGAAGAAGCGACATCAGGCCTCCGTGAGGGCGTTCGCGGGTCGGCAAGGACGTGCCGACCAGACTTCCCGGCGCTCCGCGGGCCAGTCTAGCGAGGGCTCCTGGGGAGTGGTCGTCACACAGCGTCCCGCGTGACATCCACGAAACGACGCGGCGTTAGCCTGGACTGATGCGCGAACTCACCAACACCGAAGCGATCGACCTCGTAGGGCGATTCGAGGCGGAGCAGGGCATTCCCGAGAGCATGCGCGGCGACGTCCGCCTGCTGGGCACGCTGCTCGGTCAGGTGCTGCGCGAGAGCGGCTCCACCGGGCTCTACGAAGACGTCGAGCGCCTGCGCTCCGCGACGATCCAGGCGTACACCGACGAGACCCCGGAGGCGTTCGCCCGCGCCGCCGCGATCGCCGACTCGTTCACGATCGCCCGCGCCGACGAGGTCGCCCGGGCGTTCACCGCCTACTTCCACCTCGTGAACCTCGCCGAGGAGCACCAGCGCGTGCGCGTGCTGCGCGAGCGCAACGGCCGCCCCGAGTCCGGCGGCCAGGCCGACACGGTGGCGTCGGCCTACGCCAAGCTCGCCACCGAGATCGGCGACGAGGCGGCTCTGGAGCACCTGCAGAGCATGCGGTTCCACCCCGTGTTCACGGCGCATCCCACCGAGGCGCGCCGCCGCGCCGTCTCGACGAGTATCCGGCGCCTCGCGTCGCTCCTCGGCGAGCACGACCTCGCCCAGACCGACGGTGCCGACGAGCGCCGCGCCCGGCGCCGCATGCTCGAAGAGATCGACACGCTGTGGCGCACCGCGCCACTGCGCCCCGAGAAGCCGTCGCCCACCGACGAGGTGCGGGCCGTCATGGCCGTCTTCGACGACACGCTCTACACCGCCGTGCCCCACGTCTACCGCCGCATCGACGACGCCCTGCAGGGCGTGGATGCCGGCGGCCGCGCCCCGATCGTGCGCCCCTTCGTGCGCGTCGGCTCGTGGGTCGGCGGCGACCGCGACGGCAACCCGTTCGTGACGGCATCCGTCACCCGCAAGGCGTCGGCGATCGCCAGCGAGCACGTCCTCCTCGGCCTGGAGCGCACGGCCAGCCGCATCGGCCGCACGCTGACGCTCGATGCCGCGACCACGCCCCCGAGCGACGCGCTGCTCGCCCTGTGGCAGCGCCTGCGCGCCGCCGACGAGGATGCCGCGAAGGACATCGCCAAGCGCTCCCCCGACGAGCCGCACCGCCGCATCATGCTGCTCATCGCGCGCAGGATCGATGCGACGCGCAAGCGCAACGCCGACCTCGCGTACCGCGACCCCGAGCACCTGCTCGCCGATCTGCGCACGGTGCAGGACTCGCTCGTGCAGGCCCACGCGCCGCGCCAGGCCTACGGCCACCTGCAGCAGCTGCTGTGGCAGGTCGAGACGTACGGCTTCCACCTGACCGAGCTGGAGGTGCGCCAGCACTCCGCCGTGCACGCCAAGGTGCTCGCCGAGCTCGAGTCGGGCGCGCCGCGCAGCGAGCTGGCCGAAGAGGTGCTCGACGTCATCCGCACGATCGCGTTCCTGCAGGAGCGCTACGGTCCGCGCGCCGCCGGCCGCTACATCGTGTCGTTCACGCAGTCCGCCGACGACCTCGCCAACGTCCACAAGCTCGCGCGCTTCGCGGTCGGCCCCGACGGCGCCGCACCCGTGCTGGACGTCATCCCGCTGTTCGAGACCTTCGCCGACCTGCAGGCAGCGCCCCGGATCCTCGCCGAGATCGTCGACCACCCCGAGTTCGCCGCCCGCCTGGACGCCACCGGTCGCCGGCTGGAGGTCATGCTCGGCTACTCCGACTCGTCGAAGGACGTCGGCCCGGTCGCCGCCAACCTGGCGCTGTACCAGGCGCAGGCCGAGATCGCCGCGTGGGCCGACGAGAACCGCATCGAGCTGACGCTCTTCCACGGCCGCGGCGGCGCCCTCGGGCGCGGCGGCGGTCCCGCCAACTCGGCGATCCTCGCCCAGCCGCCGCACTCGGTCGACGGCCGGTTCAAGCTCACCGAGCAGGGTGAGGTCATCTTCGCCCGCTACGGCGACCCGGCGATCGCGATCCGCCACATCGACCAGGTCGCCGCCGCGATCCTGCTCGCCTCGGCGCCCTCGAACGAGGACCGCAACCGCGCGGCCGCCGAACGCTACGCCGACGTCGCCGCCGCGATGGACTCCGCGTCCCGCGAGCGCTTCTTCTCCCTCGTCAAGGCGCCCGGGTTCGCCCCGTGGTTCGCGCGGGTCACCCCCATGGAAGAGATCGGGCTGCTCGCGCTCGGCTCGCGCCCGGCCCGCCGTGGGCTGTCGGTGGAGTCGCTCGAAGACCTCCGCGCGATTCCGTGGGTGTTCGCGTGGACGCAGGCCCGCATCAACCTGGCCGGCTGGTTCGGCCTGGGCACGGCGCTGGAGGCCGTGGGCGACGAGGCGCTGCTGCAGCAGGCGTACCAGGAGTGGCCGCTGTTCCGCACGCTGATCGACAACGTCGCGATGAGCCTCGCCAAGACCGACGACCGCATCGCCCGCCACTACCTCGAGCTCGGCGACCGCGACGACCTCGCGGCGCTCGTGCGTGACGAGATGCACCTCACGCGCGACTGGGTGATCCGCGTCACCGGCGGCACCGAGCTGCTCGGCAACAAGCCGGTGCTGCAGCGGGCCGTGAAGATGCGGAGCCCCTACGTGGACGCGCTGTCACTGCTGCAGCTGCGCGCGCTGCGGGCACTGCGGGAGGCTCCGCAGGACGCCCCGGTCGACCCCGAACTGCAGCGCCTGCTGCTGCTCTCGGTATCGGGCGTCGCGGCCGGCCTCCAGAACACCGGGTGACCCGGTGGCCACGGGAGCCGGGCTCGCGGTCAGGCTGGTGCTGGTGCTCCCCGGCGGCACGCCGCTCGGGGTGACCGCGCCGTTCACCGTGTCGCCCGACTCCGATCCCGAGTCCGAGCCGGACTGGGACTGGCGCGAGGCTCCCGCGGTCCTCGCCGCCGCCCGCGGGGCGCTCGGAATCGCGCCGACGCTGCTGCGGCTGGCGCGGGTGACTCCGCGCGACGGCGACCGGCCCGAAGAGGTCGTCTACGTCGCCGAGGTGCCGGATCGCCCGGAGCTGCCGCTCTACGACGGGGATGCCTCGCTCATCGCCGATGCCCGCCTGCGCATGGCGTGGGCGAAGCCCGGCGGGCCGAGCCGGTATCTGATGTGGGCGCAGGCGGCACTCGCCGCGTCGGGCATCGCGATCACCGGCGAGCCCGAGCAGGTCCGCACGTGGAACCTGTCGGCGCTCTGGCGCCTCCCCACCGGCTCCGGCGTGGTGTGGCTGAAGGCCGTGCCGCCGTTCTTCTCGCACGAGGGCGCGGTGCTCGATCGGCTCCAGGGGTTCGCGGTGCCGCGGCTCCTCGCCCGCACCGACGACGCCGTTCTGCTGGCCGATGTGGCCGGCGACGACCGCTACGGCGCGGGTGTCGAGACCGCGCGACGCATGGTCGACCTGCTCGTCGGCATCCAGTCGTCCGTCGAGACGTCGACGCTGCCGACCATGCCGCGGTGGACGCCGACGTCACTCGCGCCGATGGCCGAGCGCACCCTGGCCCTCGGCGACGACGTCGGTGCCGAAGATCGCGCCGCCGTGGCGAGCCTCATCTCACGTCTCCCCCGGCTCGAGGCCGATCTCGCCGCGTGCGGACTGCGCGACACGCTCGTCCACGGCGACTTCCACCCGGGCAATCTGCGGGGCGACGACGACCGCCTCGTGCTGCTGGACTGGGGCGACAGCGGCATCGGCCACCCGCTGCTCGACCATGCGGCCTTCATGGAGCGCATGCCGGCGGCCGCGGCATCCGCTCTCACGTTCCACTGGACCGCCGCGTGGCGCGCAGCCGTCCCGGGGTCCGACCCGGAGCGGGCGCTCGAGCTGCTGGCGCCGTACGGCGCGCTGCGCCAGGCGACGCTGTACCGCGGATTCCTCGACCGCATCGAGGCGTCCGAGCACGTGTACCACGCCGCCGATCCGGCCGCGTGGCTGCGGCGCACCGCCGCGCTCGTGCGCGGCTGAGGACTCAGACTTCGACAGGCTCAGACCTCGACAGGCTCAGACCTCGACAGGCTCAGTCGACGCGACGGTCGTCGGCGTGACGGGCGAGGCTGCGGCCGTAGCGCTCGGTCAGCTGCACCATGAGGTCGGGCGTCTCGCGATCGAGGCCGAACACGTAGCCCGGGAAGTCCAGCTCGCGCTGCGCCGCCCAGATCTCCTCGTGGCGGTCGGGCGGCAGCACCACCAGCGGATCGCCCACCGCGACCCAGCCGATGGGGACGGTCGTGTCCGCCGGCAGTGTCGTGCGCAGATGCACGACGGCGTTGATGCGCACCTCGCTGCGGGCGCCGATGCGGGCGCCGTTGAACACCCGGGTGCCGGTGGCCAGGAACACCTCGTCCTCGATGACCGCGCCCGACACGCTCGCCATCGGCCCGACCAGCACGTGGTCCGCGATGTGCACCGGGTTCGTCGCGGTCGCACGGATCAGCGCGTTCTCCATCACGATGACGTTCGCGCCGAGGGTGATCGCGCCGCCCTCGGCGGTGATCACCGCGCCGTGCAGGATCTGGCAGTCCGGCCCGACCTCGACGTCGCCGCTGATGACCGCGGTCGCCGCGACGACCGCGGTCGGATGGATGCGGGGCTGTGCCCCGAGGTGCTCGAAACGCATCGTCGCCTGCCTCCTGCCGTCCTGGATCGGATGCCGCAAGCGTAGCCGTCGCACAGGTCGTCACACGCGCGATCGTGCCCCGCACGGTATGTAGGGTGAAAAGGCGCCGACGACGTCGCCCTCTCTGCTGGCCTTCCGAAAGCTCCACCCCCATGCCTACAGCAACCCTGACTTCGAACGACACCGTCCGACTCGTCCTCGACACCGTCGAAGCCCGCAACCCGCACGAGCCCGAGTTCCTCCAGGCCGTCCACGAGGTGCTCGAGTCGATCGCGCCCGTGCTCGACGCACACCCCGAGTTCGTCGACGGGGGCATCCTCGAGCGCATCGTCGAGCCCGAGCGCCAGATCATGTTCCGTGTGCCGTGGGTCGACGACGCCGGTCGCCTGCAGGTCAATCGCGGCTACCGCATCCAGTTCTCGTCGGTGCTCGGCCCGTACAAGGGCGGGCTGCGCTTCCACCCGTCGGTGAACCTGTCGATCATCAAGTTCCTCGGCTTCGAGCAGATCTTCAAGAACGCCCTGACCGGCCAGGGCATCGGCGGCGCCAAGGGCGGCAGCGACTTCGACCCGCACGGCCGCTCCGACGCCGAGATCATGCGCTTCTGCCAGTCGTTCATGAGCGAGCTGTACCGTCACCTGGGCGAGCACACCGATGTGCCCGCGGGCGACATCGGCGTCGGCGCCCGCGAGATCGGCTACCTGTTCGGCCAGTACCGCAAGATCACCAACCGCCACGAGTCCGGCATGTTCACCGGCAAGGGCGTGCAGTGGGGCGGCGCCGAGGTGCGCACCGAGGCCACCGGCTACGGCGCGGTCTTCTTCACGGAGGAGATGCTCGCGGTGCACGGCGAGACGCTGCACGGCAAGCGCGTCGGCGTCTCGGGCTCGGGCAACGTCGCGATCTACGCGATCGAGAAGGCGCGCCAGCTCGGCGCCACCGCCGTCACCGCGTCCGACTCGTCGGGGTACGTGCTCGATGAGGCGGGCATCGACGTCGACCTGCTGCGTCAGATCAAGGAGGTCGAGCGCGCCCGCATCTCCGAGTACGCCGCCCGCCGCCCGGGCGCGACGTACGTCGAAGGCGAGCGCCCGTGGCGCGTGGCCGTCGACGTCGCGATCCCGTCGGCGACGCAGAACGAGCTCGACGGCGACGACGCCCGTGCGCTGGTCGCGAACGGCGTGCGCGCCGTCGCCGAAGGCGCCAACATGCCCTCGACGCCCGAGGCCGTCGAGGTGCTGCAGGCCGCCGGCGTGCTGTTCGCTCCGGGCAAGGCCGCCAACGCCGGCGGCGTCGCCACGTCGGCGCTCGAGATGAGCCAGAACGCCGCCCGCCAGCGCTGGAACTTCGACGACAGCGAGGCGAAGCTCCGCGCCATCATGGGCAACGTGCACCACGCTGCCTTCACGGCGGCCGAGAAGTACGGCCGCCCCGGCGATTACGTCGCGGGCGCGAACTGCGCGGGCTTCGAGCGCGTCGCACACGCGATGCTCGCGCAGGGCGTCATCTGACGCGGCGACGAGCTCAGACGGAGAACCGGATGCCGCGGCATCCGGTTCTCCGTCTTTCTGCGCCGTTCGACGGGGGCTGTCTGGTAGCGTCGCCGCCGTGAAGATCGGGATGGTGCCGGACGCGCAGCGCGGCGCGACAAGGGAAGGCGAACCGACCGCCTGGTGATCCGTCCCTCCTCCTTCGCCCCGACAGCGAGAGGGGGTGGATGCATGAGCGAGCAGACCCTCGCGGCCGGTGACGTGGTCACCGCGACCGTGACGAAGGCCGTTCCGTTCGGCGTCCTCGTGGAGTGCGCCGGCGTGCCGGGACTCGTGCGCGGCATGGCTGCCGATCCGGGTGTCGAACTGCGCGTGCGCGTCGTCGAGTACGACGCCGCCCAGCAGCGGTTCTCGGCGACCCGGGAGTGACGCGGATGCGGGGCGCCCGGCCGGGGCGCCCCGCATCCGTCACCGGCTCATGCTTCGGCGGCCGGCGTGGTCTCGGGCTTCTTCTCGGGCCACAGCTGATCGAGCAGCTGAGCGACCCACGCGATCAGCTCGGCGTCGCCGAGCGGTTCGCCGCCGGCGCTCGGCAGCGGCACGACCATCGCCTCGCCGCCCGCGACGAGCTTCGCCTTCGGGTGCAGACGCTGCAGGCGCACGCGCATCGAGTCGGGGAGGTTCGCCGGCGCGATGCGCAGGTTCGGGCCCATCGCGACGACGTCGGCGAGCCCGGCCTGCGCGGCGCGGCGGCGCAGTCGCGCGATCGCGAGCAGCCCCTCGACCTCCGCGGGCGGTTCGCCGTAGCGGTCGGTGAGCTCTTCGATCACGAGGTCGATCGCGTCGCTGCCGTCCGCCGTCGGCGCGGTGGCGGATGCTGCGGCCGACAGCTTCTGGTAAGCCTCCAGGCGCAGTCGCTCGCTGTCGATGTACGACTCGGGGATGCGGGCCTGCACCGGCAGCTCGAGACGCAGCTCGGTCGGGCCCTCGGTCTCCTCGCCCCGGAAGGTCGCGACGGCTTCGCCGATCATGCGCAGATACAGGTCGAATCCGACGCCGGCGATGTGCCCCGCCTGCTCGGCGCCGAGCAGGTTGCCGGCGCCGCGGATCTCGAGGTCCTTGAGCGCCACCTGCATGCCCGAGCCGAGGTCGTTATTGACCGCGATCGTCTCCAGGCGGTCGGCCGCGGTCTCGCTGAGCGGCTTCATGTCGTCGTACAGGAAGTAGGCGTACGCCCGCTCGCGGGCACGCCCGACGCGGCCACGCAGCTGGTGCAGCTGGCTGAGGCCGTACTTGTCGGCACGGTCGATGATGATCGTGTTCGCGTTCGAGATGTCCAGACCGGTCTCGATGATCGTCGTCGAGACGAGCACATCGGCCTTGCGCTCCCAGAAGTCGTCCACGACCTGCTCGAGCATGTGCTCGCCCATCTGCCCGTGGGCGACGGCGATGCGCGCCTCGGGCACGAGCTCGGCGAGCTCGGACGCGACCCGCTGGATCGACTGCACGCGGTTGTGGACGTAGAACACCTGTCCCTCGCGCAGCAGTTCGCGGCGGATCGCGGCCGCGATCTGCTTGTCGTTGCGCGGACCGACGTACGACAGGATCGGATGCCGGTCCTCCGGCGGCGTCTGCAGCGTCGACATCTCGCGGATGCCGGTCACCGCCATCTCGAGCGTGCGCGGGATGGGCGTCGCGCTCATCGCGAGGATGTCGACGTTGGTCTTGAGCTTCTTCAGCGCGTCCTTGTGCTCGACCCCGAAGCGCTGCTCCTCGTCGATGATCATGAGCCCGAGGTCCTTGAAGGTCACCTTCTCGGTGAGGATCCGGTGCGTGCCGATCACCATGTCGACGGTGCCGTCGGTGATCCCCGCGAGCGTGTCGCGCGCCTGCTTGTCTGTCTGGAACCGCGACAGCGGCCGCACCTTGACGGGGAATCCGGCGAAGCGCTCGGCGAACGTCTCGAGATGCTGCTTGACGAGCAGTGTGGTCGGGACGAGCATCGCCACCTGCTTGCCGTCCTGGATCGCCTTGAACGCGGCGCGCACCGCGACCTCGGTCTTGCCGAACCCGACGTCGCCCGACAGCAGCCGGTCCATCGGGATCGGCTTCTCCATGTCGGCCTTGATCTCGTCGATGGTCTGCAGCTGGTCCGGCGTCTCGGCGAACGGGAACGCCTCCTCCAGTTCGCGCTGCCACGGCGTGTCGGGACCGAATGCGTAGCCCTTCGACGCCATGCGCGCCGAGTACAGCTTCACGAGCTCGACGGCGATGTCGCGCACCGCCTTGCGCGCCTTGCTCTTGGCCTGCGCCCAGTCGCTGCCGCCCATCTTCGACAGCGTCGGCGCCTCTCCGCCCACGTAGCGCGACAGCAGGTCGAGCTGGTCGGTGGGCACGAACAGCTTGTCGCCCGGGTAGCCACGCTTGGACGGCGCGTACTCCAGCACGAGGTACTCGCGCACGCTCTTGACGGCGTTGCGCCCGCCGCTGGACACCTCGCGCTGGGTCAGCTCGACGAACCTGCCGATGCCGTGCGTGGCGTGCACGACGTGGTCGCCGGCCTTCAGCTGCAACGGGTCGACGACGGCCTTGCGACGCGACGCGAGCTTCTTGACGACCCGCGTGTCGCCGCCGATCGTGCGGCCGTAGAACTCCGACTCGGTGAGCACCGCGAGCTTCGCGTCCGGCGCCTGGAAGCCGCGCTCGAGCACGCTCACGACGACGTGCGCGACCCCCGGCTCGGGTGCGTGCAGCACCTCGTCGACCTTGCGGGCCGCGATCCCGCGCTCTGCGAGCACGTCGCGCGCCCGCTCGACCAGCCCGGTCCCGGACGCCGCGATCACGACGCGCCAGCCGTCCGCCAGCAGGGCGCCCACATGGTCGGTGGCGCCCTCGACGTTGCCCTGGAAGGACGGCACCGCCGTCCCCGGCACGCGGATCGCGGCGGACGCCTCGAGTGCCACGTCGATGTCGGTGCTGATCGGGCCGTCGTACTCCGCTCCCTGAGCCTGTCGAAGGGCGGCGGCGGCATCCGCCTCCCCGGAGTCGAACGCGCTGAGGGTCCACCACACTCCGCCGCGGGCGTGTGCGGCCGAACGCAGCTCGGGCAGCGAGAGGAAGTCGCCGGCACCGAGGTCGACGGGCGTCGTGGCGCCCGCCGTCGCGGCGCTCCACGCGGCGTCGAGGAACTCCCGGTTCGTCTCACCGAGGGTGATCGCCCGGGTGACGGCGCGTTCGGGGTCGACGAGGGCGACGGCAGCGCCCTCGGGAAGGTAGTCGGCCAGGGTCACGAGGCGGTCGACCACCGCCGGCAGGAGCGACTCCATGCCCTCGACGGGGATGCCCTCGGCCATCTTCTCGAGCATGCCGGTGAGCCCCGGGAACTCGTCCTTCAGCTGGCGCGCACGACCGCGCACGGCGTCGGTCAGCAGCAGCTCGCGGCTGGGCATCAGCGTGACCGCGCGGACCTCGCCCGGCAGCGATCGCTGGTCCGCCACCGAGAAGGCGCGCATCTCGTCGATCTCGTCGCCGAAGAACTCGACGCGGTACGGGTGCGGCGCGGTCGGCGGGAAGACGTCGAGGATGCCGCCGCGCACGGCGAACTCGCCGCGCCGGGACACCATGTCGACCCGGTGGTACGCCAGCTCGACCAGCCGGGTCACGACCTCGCCGAGCTCCTGCCCGCGTCCGCCCATGACGAGCTCGACGGGAGCCACGTCGGCCAGACCGCCGGCCAGCGGCTGCAGCGCACCGCGCACCGACGCGGTCACGACGAGCGGCGTGGCTCCGTCCCAGCGCGCGATGCGCGCGATGATGTCGAGCCTCTCGCCCACCGTCTCGGTGCTGGGGCTCAGCCGCTCGTGCGGCAGCGTCTCCCACGCCGGGAAGTGCAGCACCTCGGACCCGGGCAGCAGCGCACCGAGCGCCGGGCCGAGGGACTCGGCACGGCGGCCGGTCGGCGCGATCAGCAGGATGACGGGCGGCCGGCCTGCTGCCCGCCGCTTCTCGAGCATCGCCGCGAGCAGCGGAGCGTCGAGTCCTTCGACGAGAGAGAAGTCGGCATCGATGGATGCCGCGGCCACCGCGTCCCGGAAGGCTTCCGCCTGTTCGAGGGCGCGCACGATCCCGGGAACTGTCACCGCACGAGTCTACGGCGCGTCGCAGACATCGCGGCCCGCGGGGCGCGTCCGGGCCGCCGCCGCTCCTAGGATGAGTCGCGTGACGACCCCCGACGCCCCGCAGAACCCGCCCGCTCCCCCGGGAGCCTGGGTCCCGCCGGCCGCGCCGCCGTTCGGGCCGCCGCAAGGCGCTTCTCCCGTGCCGCCCGGTGTGCCCGTCGCCCCGCCCGGCGCGTACGCGCCGCCGCAGGGCTACGCGCCGCCGCAGGGCTACGGGATGCCGCAGGGCTACGGGATGCCGGCGGCCCCGGCTTCGCCTGCGACGTACGGTCAGCCGGCACCGGCGCGCCGCGGGGGTGCGCTGGGCCTCGTCGCCCTCGTGCTGGCAGTGGTCGCCACCGTCGGCGCCGGTCTGTTCGGCGCCGTCGCGAGCTTCAACATCGGCCTCGGCGCCGGCAAGGGCCTCGCGAACCTGCCGATGGACGGCTCGTGGGACTGGTCGATCCTCACGCCGGTGCGCGACTGGGTGCTGCTGGGCGAGGTGTCGTTCTGGGTCGGCACGGTGCTCGGTGTGTGGGCGCTGGTGCAGGGCATCGTCGCCACGGTCACAGGGCGCGGACGCGCCACCGGCATCGCCGCGATCGTCGTCGCGGCCCTGGGGCCCCTCGTGTTCGGCGGCCTCGTGCAGGGGTTCCTCACCGCGGGGCTCGCCGCGGGGACCGGCATCGGCGGCTGACGGCCTCCGCCGGGACGAGCCGCGGGCTCAGACCCGCGGCGCGTGGTGCTTCTGCTGAGCCGCGAGCAGACCCTCGTCGACGAGCTGCTCGACGGCGTCGGCGGCGTCGCCCACCAGGATGGGCAGGTTCTTGCGCTCGGTGGCGCCGAACGGGTCGAGCACCCAGTCCGCCGGGTCCTGCCGGCCGGAGGGGCGGCCGATCCCGACGCGCACCCGCGGGAACTCCGGGGTGTCGAGCGCCTTGGCGATGTCGCGCACGCCGTTGTGGCCGCCGTGACCGCCGCCGACCTTCAGCTTGATGGTGTCGAACGGGATGTCGAGCTCGTCGTGCACGACGACGACGTGCGACGGGTCGATGCCGTAGAACTTCGCGAGGCCGGCGACAGGGCCGCCCGACACGTTCATGAACGTGTTGGCCTTCGCGAGCACGATCTTGGGGCCACCGGGGCGCAGCCACGTCTCGACGACGCGGGCGTTCGCCTTGTGCGCCTTGAACGTCTCGCCGCGACGGCCCGCGAGCTCGTCGACGACCAGCTGGCCGACGTTGTGGCGGGTCAGCTCGTACCGGGGTCCCGGATTGCCGAGCCCGACGACGAGCCAGGTGTTCTCGGCCATCCCGACGTCCTCTCCGGCGCGCGCCAGGGTGGCCGCGAGCCCACACGAGCGTACCCGCTCAGAACGTGGCCTGATGCGAGTCGTCGTACGAGATGCTGTCGGCGAGCATGCCGCGCAGCGGGAGGGTCAGCCGGGTCAGCGAGGCGAGCTCGTCGGCGGTCGGGGTCGTGAGCGTGTCGATCAGCCGCTCGGTGCCGTCGGCGAGGATGCCGCTGATCGACGGCGTGTAGACGACCACGCTTCCCTCGACGGTGAGCGTCGTGGCGGTGTTGCGCAGCCCGCCCTCACCCGAGGGCACGTCGAGGCGGAAGCCCTCCACGACGACGCGGTCGGCACTCAGCCGGATCGCGCGCTCCATGCTCCCGTCGGCCAGCCGCACGCTCACGATCGCGATGCCGCTCAGCCCCTGGATCGCCAGGCCTGTGCCCGACAGCGTCGCAGGATCGCCGGTGAACACGGGCGCACCCTCGTCGAGAGGCGCCAGCGGCAGGCCCTCCGGCGCCGCCGGCGTGGTCGACCCGCTCTGGGGCGGTGGGGATGCCTCCCCCTCGGCGCCCTCGTCGGGCGCTGTCCCGGGAGCCGCGGAGGTCGGGGTGGGGGTCGGAGTCGGAGTCGGGGTCGGGGTGGGCGTCGTCGCCGGGTCCGCGCCCGGCGCAGGCACTGCGCAGTCGCTGAGCCCGAGCAGCGGGCCCAGCGGGTTCGGGAGGAGGCATCCCTCCTCCGCCGCGGTGCCGGTCACCGGCAGCGCCGACGCCGCCTGGCCGGTGCCCGCGACCAGCAGCAGTGCGAGGGCGGCCGCGGCCGCCGAGCGCACGGGACGGATGCGCCTCATGCGCGCCCCTCCGCGACGCCGGACGCGCCGGGCACCTCGTGGGCGGTGTGAGCGCCCTCGGCCACGGGTGCGTCGACGGCGAACGTCGAGGTCGTCGGGGCGGCGGCATCCACCGTCTCGGTCGCTGTGGATGCGGCGGCGGCGCGCGGCGCCCACGAGACGACCATGATGCCGCCGATGCACCCGAGCAGGAAGCCGACGAAGAAGCCGCCCAGGTTCACCGCCACGAGCGAGTAGATCGAGCCGATCAGGACGATCACGCCGTAGAAGATGCGGTGCGCCGGCATCGCGACGGAGAGGATGCCCGCCAGCGCGATGACGAGGGGCAGGATCGTGGCCTGCATGCCCTCGATGCCGACGTGCACCGTGATGTTGCCGAGATCGAGCTGCGTCGACAGCAGCATCGCGAGGGCGCCCAGCACGGCGATGCTGCCGCCGATGACGGGCCGCGAGCGGTACCAGGCGGATGCTCCGCCGTTGGTCGGAGCCGCCGTGGCGCGAGAGGCTCGGGTCTCGAGCAGCTCGTCGAGATCGACGGTCTGCTCGTCGTGGGGATCGGTCGCGTGCATCGGAGGACTCCTTCGTCGTCGTGCAAGGGGTGCGGGGCGGGCGGGCGAGGGCCCGCCCCGCGGGTCAGCGCCCGAGGGGGCGCCGGGTCAGAAGCATTCCTTGCCGTTGGTCAGCTGCAGGTGCAGGCCGTTGAGCGTGAAGACGCCCGCCTGCGTGCTCCAGGCCGTCTGCTTGAGGCCCGAGATCTTGATCGTGTCGGCGTCCTGCGCGAAGCCGCCGGCCTCGCCCTTGGCCGCAGTGTTGACGGTCGAGGCGTCGACGCCGATGCGGATCTTGCCGAACGTGGCGTCGCCCTGGAGGTCGGTGAGCCCGATCTGCAGGTCGGTCGCGGTGGCCGGGTTGCCGCCGCCGCCCGCCGAGATGAGGAGGCCGACCTTGCCGAGCGGGGTGTCGGTGACGACGGACTGGCAGAGGTCCGACAGCGACGCGCTGCCGATGTTCGAGATGGCGACGGGGTGCGGCGTGCCGTTCTTCTCGGCGGCGACGCCGGCGTACTGCGAGAACGCCGTGCCGTCGAGCGAGGACGCCGCGATCTTGAACTGGCTCCCCGAGACCGCGAACGAGACAGGGACCGCGCCGTTGGCCACGCCGGTCATGATCAGACTGGCGGCGATGCCCACCGGCACCGCCGCGATGGCGACCCGGCCGAGCCGGGAGCCTTTGAGCGAGCGGAACTTCATAGATCCTCCTTGATGCAGTGAAGTCGGCGGCGTGCGCCGCCAGGGCGACACTACGGATCCTGTTGACTGTCCGTCAATAGGCTATTCACTCGAAGTCAATAACGATCGTGTCTCCGCGCCACGCTCCCCGCGGACGTCGCGCCGATAGTCTCGGAGCATGGCCGCGAGCGTCGACGACCCACCCGCCGTGCGCCGTGCGCGGCTGTCGCCCGACGAGCGCAGGGCGCAGCTCATCGCACTCGGTGTCGCGGCCCTCGCCGAACACCCTCTGGGCGAACTGAACATCGAGGTCCTCGCTACGGAGGCGGGCGTCTCGCGCGCCCTGCTGTTCCACTACTTCGGCTCGCGCCAGGGCTTCCAGCGCGAGATCGTCAAGACCGCGGGCGACAGCATGCTGCAGGCGACCGAGCCCGACCCCGGCCTCGCCCCGCTCCCCCGCCTGACCGACACGCTGCGCCGCACGGTCGGCTTCGTGCGCGCGCACGCGGGGACGTTCTCGTCGCTCGTGCGCGGACCCGCCAGCGGCGACCCGCAGATCCGCGCCGTCGTCGAGCAGGCCCGCCTGCTGCAGACCGAGCGCGTGGTGGCGCTCTTCCGCGAACTCGGCGCCGAGCCGTCGCCCCGGCTGCGGATCGGCCTGCGCGGCTGGCTGGCTTTCACCGAGCAGGCGCTCGTCGACACCGCCATCAGCGAGCAGCTCACCGACGAGGAGCTCGTCGCCGTGCTCCAGGAGTCGCTGCACGGGATCGCCGAGCGACTGGAGCCGGCGGCATCCCGCGTCCTCTTCGGTGCCTGAGCCGACCCGAGCCGCTCGCGGCGCCCGGGTACGACGAAGGCCCGCCCCGACCGGAGTCGGGACGGGCCTTCGTGACGGGATTACTCCGCGGCGGTCTCTTCGGCGGCCTCGGACTGCTCGGCAGCAGCCTCGGCGTCGGCCTCGGCGATCTCGTCCTCGGCGGCGATGGTCGCGGCCGGGACCGAGATGGCGACGATCAGCAGCTCGGCGTCCGCGACCAGGACGGAGCCCTTCGGCAGCTTCAGGTCGCCGGCGGTCACGTGCGCACCGTCCTCGAGACCCTCCACGTCGACCTCGATGTGCTCGGGGATGTGGGTGGCCTCGGCCTGGATGGTGACCGTGGCGTTGTCGAGGTTGGCGATGGTGCCCGCGAACGGCTCGCCCACGACGACGATCGGCACCTCGATCTCGACCTTCTCGCCCTTCTTCACGACGAGGAGGTCGATGTGCTCGACGATCTGGTGCACCGGGTCCTTCTGGACGTCCTTCACCAGCGTCAGCTGCGACTTGCCGTCGAGGTCGAGCTCGAGCACCGCGTTGGCGCGGCGGATGAGCAGCGACACCTGGTGGCCCGGGAGTGCGACGTGCACGGGGTCGGTGCCGTGGCCGTAGATGACGGCGGGGATCTTGCCGGCGGCACGGAGGCGGCGGGCGTAGCCCTTGCCGAAGTTCTCGCGGAACTCGGCCAGGACCTTGTTGTCGGTCTCAGTCGACATGGGTTCTCCTTGCGGGGCGCGCGGCCCCTTCTCTGCGAGCGGCGCTCGGCCGTTCGTACTGGCCTGCACAGGGCGGGCCCGGGTATGTGGGCGGCAGGATCTGCCTGTCATTCGACTCGAACGCGCGCGCGTGAGGAAAGCCACAGGGGCCGGCTTCACCGCGTCGATCACGGATGCCGCATCCCGCCGCGGACGGCAGGCACGAGGCATCCCTCGCCGAAGTTCGACACGAGTCTACCAGCGCCCCCGCTACGATGAAGACGCCCCTGCTTCCCCGCCCACGGAGGACCCCATGGAATACGGCTTCTGGTCTCACGCCCTGCTCTGGATCATCGGCGCGATGGCCCTGGTCGGCACCGTCGGCACCGTCCTCGCGTTCTGGGGCCTCGGCCGCTCGGGCTACCGCAAGGACTGATAGCGGTCCAGCGCCGCCCTCGCCGCGTCGACGACCGCGGTCAGCGGCGGATCTCCCGCGACGGCGACACCGGGCTCGTCCGCCTCAAGGTGCTCCAGCGTCTCCAGCTGCGAGGTCAGCAGCGACGACGGCATGAAATGCTCGCGCGCGGCCATGCGTCGCGCGAGCTCCGCCTGCGGCACGAGCAGCTCCACGAACACGGCGTCCGGCGCGCCGTCGAGGATGCGGTCGCGATACCGCCGCGCAAGGGCCGAGCACGCGATGACCGCTCCCCCGGTCGCCTCGCGCAGCGTCGTCGCCACGACGTCGAGCCACGGCATCCGGTCGTCGTCGTCCAGTGGCGTACCGGCGGCCATCTTGGCGACGTTGGCCGCCGGGTGCAGGTCGTCGGCGTCGACGAACGGCAGGGCCAGCGCACCGGCCAGCTGCGCGCCGAGGGCCGACTTGCCGGAGCCGCTCGGTCCCATCACGACGATTCGGGATGCCGTCATCACGCGCCCACGCTATCGGACCGATCCGCGCGCACGAGCCCGGACTAGGCTCGACTCGTCAGCCCGAGCGCGCGCTGCTCACGACCCCCCTGGCGGCGACGTGAGCGCCCGGCCCCTCTCGTGTAACACGGACAGGCCAGACTCTAGGCTGGATCACGGAATGACGACAGGAGCTCGAGTGTCCGAGAACGCAGCGAACATCGGCGTGGTGGGTCTTGCGGTGATGGGGTCGAACCTCGCCCGCAACCTGGCCTCGCGTGAGGGCAACACGGTCGCGGTGTACAACCGCAGCCGCGCCAAGACCGACGAACTGGTCGCCGAGCACCCCGAGGCGGGCTTCGTCCCGGCGTTCTCGTACGAGGAGTTCGCCGCGTCGCTGCAGAAGCCGCGCACCGCGATCATCATGGTCAAGGCCGGCGGTCCCACCGACGCGGTCATCGATTCGCTGCTGGAGGTCTTCGAGCCCGGCGACATCATCGTCGACGGCGGCAACGCGCTGTTCACCGACACGATCCGTCGCGAGAAGGCCGTCCGCGAGACCGGCGTCAACTTCGTCGGCATGGGCGTCTCCGGCGGCGAGGAGGGCGCGCTGCTCGGCCCGTCGCTCATGCCCGGCGGCTCCGACGAATCGTGGATCACGCTCGGCCCGATCCTCCGCTCGATCGCCGCGATCGCCGAGGGCGAGCCGTGCGTCACGCACGTCGGCCACGACGGCGCCGGCCACTTCGTGAAGATGGTGCACAACGGCATCGAGTACGCCGACATGCAGCTCATCGCCGAGGCCTACGACCTCATCCGCCGCGGCACCGGCAAGTCCCCCGCCGAGATCGCCGAGGTCTTCGCCGAATGGAACCGCGGCGAGCTCGAGTCCTACCTCATCGAGATCACCGCCGAGGTGCTGCGCCAGGTCGACGCCGAGACCGGCAAGCCGCTCGTGGACGTGATCCTCGACCAGGCGGGCGCCAAGGGCACCGGCGCCTGGACGGTGCAGACCGCGCTGTCGCTGGGCGTACCGGTGTCGGGCATCGCCGAGGCGACGTTCGCCCGCTCGCTGTCGAGCCACCCCGAGCAGCGTGAGATCTCCCGCGATCTCCCGGGCCCGAACGAAGGCTTCACCGCCGACGACGCCGAAGCGTTCATCGAGCAGGTGCGCCTCGCGCTGTACGCGTCGAAGATCGTCGCGTACTCGCAGGGCTTCGACGAGATCCGCGCCGGCGCCGCCGAGTACGGCTGGAACATCGACCTCGGCAAGATCGCGTCGATCTGGCGCGGCGGCTGCATCATCCGCGCCCGCTTCCTCAACCGCATCACCGACGCCTACGTCGAGACCCCCGACCTGCCCGTGCTGCTCACGGCGCCGTTCTTCGTCGACGTGTTCACGCGCGCGCAGGACGCCTGGCGCGAGGTCGTCGCGACCTCGGCGAAGGTCGGCATCCCCGCCCCCGCGTTCTCGTCGTCGCTGGCGTACTACGACGGCCTGCGCGCCGAGCGTCTGCCGGCAGCGCTCATCCAGGGGCAGCGCGACTTCTTCGGTGCACACACCTACAAGCGCGTCGACAAGGCGGGCACCTTCCACACGCTGTGGTCGGGCGACCGCACCGAGATCGAGGCCGAAGACACGCACTGACACGCGGTCACGCAGGACGGGGCGCGGTTGCGCGCCTGCGTCTGCGTCACACGCCAGAGGGCGGGCTCCCCACCGGGGCCCGCCCTCCGTCGTTGTTCCGGCGGGTCAGGGCTGCACGTTGTGGTTGCGGCAGAAGATGTTGCCGGGGTCCCACTGGCGCTTGACGGCGGCCAGGCGCGCCATCGTCGCGGGTGGATACATGCGCGCGGCGACGCTCGGATCGGCCGACGCGATGAAGTTGCCGTAGACGCCGGAGCCCTTCGCCTCGATGTCGGCCCAGGCCTGCACGGCGGCCGCGCGCGCGTCGTCGTCCAGCATGCCGGGCACATCGAACGCTCCGGCCATCGCGAACCACGTCGCGTCGCGCGCGGGGAACGGCGTGGCGTCCTGCGCGACGTCGCCGAAGGCGCCGCCGAGCGAGCGCAGCAGCACGACCGAGGCGGGGTTCTGCGTGCGGAAGGCGACGAGGCGCTCGATGGCGTCGTCGTCGAGCGCCGGCAACAGCGTGTTGCCGCCCACGAAGCCGGGCATCGGATGCTCGGGGTCGAACTCGGGGGCCTCCATCAGCACGTCGGGGTAGTCCTGCGGGCCGAACTCGCGCTCGCTGACGCCGGGCGCCGCGGCCAGGGCCGCAAGCGCGGCGCGGGCCGCCGTCTCGTCGTCGCCCGCCCAGACCGCCGTGATCGACGCACCGGCCGGCGCGCTCGGATCCATCGGCGGCACGTCCATGTACGTCACCGTGAGCTCGCGCGGGGCAGCGGCGAGCACGTCGCGCAGGACGCGCAGGGTCGGCCCGGCGTCGCCCTCGATGCCGTAGACGCCCACGACCACGCCCGGGAGGTGGTGCGCCTCGAAGTCGAAGCGCGTCACGACTCCGAAGTTGCCGCCGCCGCCGCGCAGCGCCCACATCAGCTCGGGGTGCGACGTGTCGGAGACCTCGACGACCTCGCCGTTCGCGGTGACCAGCTCCGCGCCGACGAGCTGGTCGGACGCGAGACCCCACGCGCGCACCATCCAGCCGATGCCGCCGCCGAGCGTCAGGCCGCCCACGCCGACCGATGCGGTGTCGCCCGAGCTCAGACCGAGGCCGTGCGCGGCCAGCGTGTGCGCCACGGCACCCCACTGCGCACCGCCGCCGACCCGGACGCGAGTGCCGTCGACGGCGATGTCGTCGAGCGCGGAGATGTCGAGGGTGAGGCCACCGGGGACGCCGCCCCACGCGCTGTGACCGCCGCCGCGGATCATGACCTCGAGCCGCTCAGCGGCGGCGTAGCGCAGTGCGCCGCGCACGTCGTCGACGGACATGGCGCGGATGATGGCGGCGGGCTCCCCGATGCCGGAGTGGAACCTGCGGGCGGACTCCCAGTCGGAATCGCCCGGACGGATGACGGCAGTGCTGACGTTCAGATCGTCGATGCTCATGGGGGCCAGGCTAGGACCGGGGGCCGACATCGCTCCACCCTGTTCGCTGAGCGCGAGTCGGGGAATGCGGACCCGCCGCGGTGTCCGCCGAGGCCGCTAGGCTCACGACCGTGACGAGCATCCTCTACATCGGCGGAACCGGAACCATCAGCGCGGCCTGCGTACGCCGCTCCGTGGCCCTCGGGCACGAGGTCACCGTCCTCAACCGCGGCAGCGCGCGGCGGGCCCTCCCGCCGGAGGTGCGGGTCGTGCAGGCCGACATCCGCGACGCGGCGTCCGTGCGGTCCGCGCTCGGCGACGCGCGGTTCGACGTCGTGGCCGAGTTCCTGGCGTTCACGCCCGAGCACATCGCCACCGACCTCGACCTGTTCGAGGGCCGCACGGGCCAGTACGTGTTCATCAGCTCGGCGTCGGCGTACGAGAAGCCGCCGCGCCGCCTGCCGGTGACGGAGTCCACACCGCTGCGCAACCCGTTCTGGCAGTACTCGCGCGACAAGATCGCGTGCGAGGACGTGCTCGTCGGTGCGCATCGCGAACGCGGGCTGCCCGTCACGATCATCCGCCCGTCGCACACGTACGACGAGCAGATGCTGCCGACGCTCGGCCACTGGACCGACATCGCCCGCATGCGCGCGGGCCGCCCCGTCATCGTGCACGGCGACGGCACGAGCCTGTGGACCATCACGCACGCCGACGACTTCGCCGTCGCGTTCACGGGGCTGCTCGGCAACCCCGCCGCGATCGGCGAGGCCTTCACGATCACCGGCACGCACGCGCCGACCTGGAATCAGATCTACGGGTGGCTGGCCGACGCGGCCGGTGTGGCATCCCCGGATCTCGTCCATGTCGCCTCCGACACGATCGCGGCGTTCGAGCCGGAGCTCGGCCCCACGCTCATCGGCGACAAGGCGCACTCGGTGGTGTTCGACGTGTCGAAGGTGCAGCAGCTGGTGCCCGAGTTCCGCACCACGATCACGTTCGACGAGGGCGCGTGCCGCATCCTGGCGTACTACGACGCGCACCCCGAGGCGCAGCAGATCGACGAAGGCCGCGACGCGCTCTTCGATCGCATCGCGGCCTTCGTCCGCTCGGCCGGCTGAAGCCTGCGGGCCGGCCTCAGCGCGTGATGTCGCGCACGGTGCCCTTGTCGAGCCGCAGCCGGCGACGGGCCCGGCGCGCGACCGCAGAGTCGTGCGTCACGACGATGAGCGTGAGCCCTTCGTCGTTGAGCTTCTGCAGCACCGAGAGGATCTCGTCGCGCATGCTCTCGTCGAGGTTGCCGGTGGGCTCGTCGGCCAGCAGCACACGCGGGCGCTTGACGATCGCGCGGGCGATCGCGACGCGCTGCTGCTGACCGCCCGACAGCTCGCCCGGACGGTGATCGCCACGCTCGGCGAGGCCGACGTGCGCGAGCGCCTCGGTGACGCGGGCGGTGCGCTCGTCCTTCGCCAGCCCGAGCGGCTCGAGCGCCATGTCGACGTTCTCGTGCGCGGTGAGCGTGGGGATGAGATTGAACCCCTGGAAGACGAACCCGATCTCGTGTGCGCGGATGCGGCCGAGCTTGCGGTTGTTCGCCGTCGCGATGTCGAGGTCGCCCAGGTGCACGGCGCCCGTCGTCGGCCGGTCGAGCGCGCCCAGCAACTGCAGCAGGGTGGACTTGCCGCCACCCGTGGGGCCCTGGATGGTGACGAAGTCACCGGCTTCGATCTCGAGGTCGACCCCGGCGAGCGCCTCCACGACGCGGCCCTTCTGGGTGTAGGTGCGGGTGACGCCTTCGAGCCGGTAGATGGCCTCGGGGGCGGCATCCGCAGCCGCGGCGGGCTCGGTGTCGGTCATGGTCATGACGTTCTCTCCTGATTCGGACGGGATGGATGCCGCGTCGCGGCGGGTCGTGTCGGTCATGGCTCAGCCGACCGATCGAAGGGCTTCGGCCGGGCTGAGCCGTGCGGCACGCCAGCCGCCGAACGCGCCGGCGACGAGTCCGCCGAGGACCGCGATGCCGACCGCAGCGACGATGACCCAGGTGGTGACGGGTGCGCTCAGGGTGATGGAGGTGGTCGCCTGCTGCACGGCGCCGGCGAGTCCGCCGCCTCCGAAGCCGCCTCCGCCGGGGCCGCCCTGACCGCCGGAGCCGAACGAGTCGGGCGAGGACGTGGTCGAGATGGTCGGCGAGATGAGGTTGATCGCGATGATGCCCGCGAACCCGATGGCCAGGCCGATGATGCCGCCGATGAGGCCCTGGACCACCGACTCCCCCGCGACCTGCCCCACGACGCGGCCGTTCGACCAGCCGATCGCCTTGAGCGTGCCGAACTCCCGCGTGCGGCGCGAGACGCCCGAGATCGTGAACAGCACGGCGAGGACGAGTGCCACAGCGAGCACGATCAGCGACAGCCACGTGCCGAGGTTGGTGATGAGCGACGTGGCGCTGGAGAGGGAGCTCGACACCGTCGAGGCGAGGTCGTCCTGAGAACTGACGGTGGCGTCAGGGAGCGCCGCCTCGAGCGAGGTCTGCACCGAGCTGATCTGGTCGGAGGACGCGGCCTGCACGTAGACGGTCGAGATCACGTCGCCGGCTCCCGACAGCTCCTGCGCGACGTCCAGCGGGATGTAGACGTTCGATGCGGTGTCTGCCGAGTCGGAGGTGGAGGTGACGATGCCGACGATCTCGAAGTCGGTCCCGCCCACGTTGATCGTGTCGCCGACGCCCAGCTCGGAGGTGGTCGCATAGGTCGAGTCGAGCACGGCGACGTAGGCGCCCTCGTCGGAGGACTCCAGGCCGCGTCCGTCGGAGAGTTCGACGGCCGACAGCGGGCCGACAGCGTCTGCGGTCGGATCGATGCCCAGGACGGTGAACGAGTCGACGTCGAACGAGCCGCCGCCGAAGCCGCCGCCGCCTTCGCCCTGCTGCGGCGGAGCCTGCTGGGTGTCGGTCGACCCGTCGCCCGAGTCGGTGGGCCGCTGCGGCAGCTCGCCGTTGAAGGTCGTGTTGGTGAGGCTGAGCGCAGCGGATGCCCCCTCGACACCGTCGACAGCGGTCACGGTGTCGAGCGTCGACGCGTCGAGCGTGCCCCGCATGAAGTCGGTCATCAGCCGCGACTGGCTGAGCTCGGTGGTGCCGTCGTCGCCGGTGGTGCCGCCGTCCTCGCCGAAGTCGAAGCGCTGCCCGCCGCCCTGCCCGGGCTCGGCCTGCGCGCCCGTGACGGTCAGGTCTGTGCCGACGCCGTACACGGACTGCAGCGCCTGTGCCTGGGCGGCGCTGACCCCTGCGGCGAGGGAGTTGACGATCATCACGAGGGCGATCGCGATCGCGAGGCCGGCCGCCACGATGATCGTCTGCTTCTTGCGGCCGGCTAGCTCGCGCCGCAGATAGGTCATGTACATGCTGTCTTCGGGTCTCCATCTCGGCGGGCAGGATGCCGGCCGTCGACAGGACGCTACGGACGGCGCTCATGCGCACCGCCAGCACGAGCTATGAGGAACTTATGGATGGCGGCGTCCCCCCTTCCCTGCGTCGCTGCGATTTCACAGCGGGCACATAGCCCGCTCCATAGCAACCGCATAGGAAGGTGTTCACAATGGACGCATGACCAACCCCGCTCCCGCCCTGCTGCGTCCCGACGGCTCGAACCTCCGCGTGCTGGTGGTGGACGACGAGCAGATGCTCACCGACCTGCTGTCGATGGCGCTGCGCATGGAGGGGTGGGACGTGCGCACCGCCGGCTCGGGCTTCGAGGCGCTGCAGACCGCACGCGACTTCGAGCCCGACGCGATGGTGCTCGACATCATGATGCCCGACCTCGACGGCATGGCCGTGCTGCAGCGGCTGCGTCAGTCGGGCGATGACGTGCCCGTCCTGTTCCTGACCGCGAAGGATGCCGTCACCGACCGCGTCGCCGGCCTCACCGCGGGCGGCGACGACTACGTGACGAAGCCGTTCAGCCTCGAAGAGGTCGTGGCGCGGCTGCGCGGGCTCATGCGCCGCGCCGGCACGGCGCACGCCACGGGGGCGGAGCCGATCCTGCGCGTCGCCGACCTCAGCCTCAACGAGGACAGTCACGAGGTGGAGCGGGCGGGGACCGAGATCGAGCTGACCGCGACCGAGTTCGAGCTGCTGCGCTACCTCATGCGCAACCAGCGCCGCGTCGTGTCGAAGGCGCAGATCCTCGACCGCGTGTGGAACTACGACTTCGGCGGCCGCTCCAGCGTCGTCGAGCTCTACATCTCCTACCTCCGCAAGAAGATCGACGCGGGGCACGAGCCCCTCATCCACACCGTGCGCGGCGTCGGGTACATGATCAAGGCGCCGCAGTGACCGACGCCCCCACCCCGACGACTCGACCGGAGGACGTGGATGCCGCCACCGCCGCAACGCCGGCGGTGGCGGCATCCACTCCCCCGGTGACCGGTGCGACGAGCACGAAGCCCGCGAAGAAGACGCGCGCGCGCCGACCGTGGACGCTGCAGCGCAAGCTCATCGCGACCGTCGTGTCGATCACGTCGTTCATCATCGTGCTGGTCGCCGTGGCGACCAGCGCGATCCTCGCGCAGGTGCTGGAGGGTCAGCTCAACGACAACGTCGAGTCCGCCGCGCGCCGTGCCGCGGTCATGCTCAGCTCCCCCGCCGTCAGCGGCCAGACGGCCGAGGAGGTGCTGACCAGCCAGCCTCAGCTGCCGGGCTACTTCCTGGCACTCGACGTGCCGCCTGACGAGCCCAACGCCGCCGTCATGACCTCTGACGGGGTGGTCGCCCTCGACGATGCGCAGATGAAGCAGATCAGCAGCAGCCTGCGCGGGCAGCGCGGCCAGCTGGTCGTCACGATCGACGACCTCGGGAGCTATCGCGTCGAAGCGCTGTCGTCGAACGGCGCCGTGGTCGCGCTCGTCGGGCTGTCGCGCGACGACGTCGCCGCGACGATGACGCGCATGCTCATCACGATCGCGCTGCTCACCGTGGGCGGCCTCATCCTGCTCGCCGTCGCCACCGCGTGGACCATCCGCCGCGGGCTGGCCCCGCTGCGCGACGTCGCCGACACGGCCGACCGGGTGTCGAACCTCAAGCTCGATCAGGGCGACGTCTCGATCACCGAGCGCGTCCCCGATCCCCAGGCGGACCCGCGCACGGAGGTGGGCCGGGTGGGCGCGGCGCTCAACAGCCTGCTCGACCACGTCGACGAGTCGCTCACGGCCCGCCAGCGCAACGAGGAGCGCATGCGCGCCTTCGTCGCCGACGCCAGCCACGAGCTGCGCACGCCGCTCGCCTCGATCCGCGGGTACTCGGAGCTGTCACTCAAGGCACTCGGCCGCGACCACGCCGCCGCGACGATCGAAACGACCGAGTCGTCGCTCGAGCGCATCCAGGCCCAGTCGCTGCGGATGACCTCGCTCGTCGAGGACCTGCTGCTGCTCGCGCGCCTCGACGAGGGACAGGAGCTCGTCTACGGCAGCGTCGACCTCACGCGGCTCGCGATCGACGCCGTCGGCGACGTCCAGACGACCGGTCCCGACCACGAATGGGTGCTCGAGCTCGGCGACGAGCCGGTCACGATCGCCGGCGACGCCGGGCGCATGCAGCAGGTCGCCACCAACCTGCTCGCCAACGCCCGCACCCACACCCCGGCGGGGACGACCGTCACCGTGAGCGTGCTCCGCGACGGCGGCGACGCCGTGCTGCGGGTGCACGACGACGGTCCGGGTGTGGACCCTGCGATCACGGACGAGCTGTTCGAGCGCTTCTCTCGCGCCGATCGCTCCCGGGCCCGGCAGACCGGCGGCACCGGCCTCGGGCTCTCGATCGCCCGTGCCATCGTCGAGGCGCACGGCGGCAGCATCCGCGTCCGCAGCGTTCCCGGAGACACGACCTTCGAGGTGCGGGTGCCGGCGCGACCGGCGGACTGATGCAGCGGGCCGGCACCGACCGCCGGCCGGGCGTTTCGTCTCGCTCGTGCCTCGCTCGCTCGACGACCGGAGACCGGTGTCACCCGCGGACGGACTCCCGAGACCGGCGCCGACCGACGGCCAGGCGTTTCGTCTCGCTCGTGCCTCGCTCGCTCAACGACCGCGCCCGGTGTCACCGGCGAACATGAGTCTCGGTCGCTGAGCGAGCGCCAGCGAGACGAAGCGTGGCGCCGGCACCGACCGACGGCCAGGCGTTTCGTCTCGCTCGTGCCTCGCACGCTCGACGACCGCGCCCGGTGTCACCGGCGAACATGAGTCTCGGTCGCTGAGCGAGCGCCAGCGAGACGAAGCGTGGCGCCGGCACCTCGACCGACGGCTCAGTAGCCGCTGAAGGCGTCGGTGGTGATCGAGCGCGCGCGCTCCAGAGCGGGGGCGAGATCGGCGATGAGGGCCGCAGGGCCCGAGATGTACGCGTGCCGCGAGCCGAGGTCGGGCACGACGCGCGTCAGGCCGTCGGCATCCAGCCGCACACCCTGCGCCCACTCCCAGTGCGCCGGGAGGTCCGCCGGGCGGTCACGTGTGAAGACCACCACGCGGGCGCCGGAGGCGGCGATCTCATCGCGATAGGCGAGCTCCGACGAGTCCGATGCGACGTACACGAGCACGATGTCGCGCTCGTTCCCCGCCGCCGAAGCCTGTCGCAGCTGTGACACGAACGGCGTGACGCCGATACCGGCGGCGACCATGAGGATCGGCGCGGCGTCGCGCTTGGGCAGCAGGAAGTCGCCCCACACGCCGGTGATGGCCAGCGCATCGCCGGGCTTCACCTGCGCGAGCGCCTGCTTGTACGAGCTCAGCGTCTTCGCGGTCTTGCCCTCTTTGAACGCGACCTTGAGGAACGGCAGATCGGCGGGCGCCGACGCGATGCTGAACTCGCGCCGCGTGCCGCGGGCGTCGGGGTGACGGTGCGGCACCTCCAGCTCGAGGTACTGACCGGGCAGGAACGCGAGCCGGTCGTGCACGCGGAACGTGAGCTCCTGCACGGTGGGCGTCGGCTCCGTGCGCGACACCAGTGTGAGGCGCACGGCGGTGCGCACCGCGAAGGCGAACGCCACCAGGTTGCCGACCAGCAGCGCACGCTCCTGACCGAGGGTGATGTCGCCGATCGCGAGGGGCCAGCCGCACAGCACGCCCACGACCGCCGCGACAGTGAACTGCTGCCAGCGGCGCGGCGGCAGCGTCAGCGGCTCGGACAGCATGAAGGCGCCGAGGAACAGGAACGGCGACGACCACAGCACCGGCCACAGGATGTCGAGGGTGCCGATCTCGACGCCCGCGGCCTGGTACATCGCCGCGGTGCGGATCACGCCGACCGCCACCGCGATCACGAGGAACACCGAGATGACGCGCACCTTCTCGGTGCGCACCAGCACGGCGAGCCCCAACAGGATCACCGGCGCGGCGAGCGCCGGCGTGCCCACCCACCACGACGAGGCGCCGAGGTCCGGCCACGCCAGGCTCAGCAGCGTGAGCACCGTGGCGCCGACGGCGGCGGGGTTGAAGATGTGGCGTCCGCGCCAGGCCAGCACGTACTTCGAGAGCGACGCGACGGCCGCGGCGATCACGATGCCGACCAGGCCCATGAGCTCGAGGGTCGGCCGCAGCACGAACAGCAGGATGTGCGCGGTGATGAGCGACGACTCGAGGCGCCACGGGAGGTTCAGGACGCGCTGGGCGGCGGCATCCACTCCCACGCACACGGCCGACAGCACGAGGAGCGTGACGACCAGCTGCCACGGGTCGGGGCCCACCAGGCCGAAGAACGACAGCAGGAACGCCACGATGGCGAGCGCTGCCAGCGCGAAGTACACGAGCCGGTACATCGACAGGCGGCCGAGCACCGCGAAGACCCGAGCGAACAGTGCGGTCAGATTGCCCATCACCGTTCCACGCTATCTGCTCCGAGGAACAGGTCGGCGCGGCAGCCGGGCGACCACTCGACGGCGCCGTCGGTCGTCATGCGCACCCACTCGGCGCCCCACTCGTGCGCGAGACGCGGGCCGCCGTCGAAGAACAGCGCGGTCGCGACGGCGTCGGCGGTCATCGCGTCAGCGGCCACCGTCCACGTCGCGGCGTAGGTGCGGACCGGTCGGCCCGTGCGCGCGTCGAGCACATGATGCAGCGTCGTGCCGGTCGCTGACGGCCAGGAGCGCCGGTTGACGGCGGAGGCGCACAGCGCGGCATCCCCCACCTCCCACACGCCGATCGCGCGGCGCGGGTCGAACGGATGCTCCAGGCCGATGCGCTGCGGGCGCCCCCGCACCGCGAGGTCGCCGCCGGCGTCGACGACGACGTCGCCTGGGCTCGCCGTCGCGACGACCGCGAGGACGAGGTCGACGAGGCGCCCCTTGCCGAGGGCGCCGACGTCGATCGTCCCGGGTCCCGACAGCGAGAGCGCGCCGCCATGCCACGTCAGCCGGTCGCGCCAGTCGGCCGGCGCGGGCCGAGCGCCGTGGTCCTGCAACGAGTACGCCGCGTCGTAGCCGAGCGCGTTGAGGGATGCCCCCACCAGCGGGTTCACGGCGCCCGCGGTCGCTGCATCCAGCGCCGCGAAGGCGTCGAGCATCGCGGCGGCGTCGGCCGGCGCAGGGACGGAGCCGCCGGCGCCGGCCAGCGCGGTCACGACGGAGTCGAGACGGAATCGCGACCACTCGCGGTCGAAGCCGTCCACGACCGCGCGCACCGCGTCGCGCGCCTCGGCCGTGAGCGGCCCGTCGGTGACGACCTCCCATGCCGTGCCGATGGCCTCGAAGCGCCACGAGGCCGCAGCGGTCATCGTCAGGCCGCAGCCTCGGACTTGATCGTCTCGATCGCGTCGTTGAAACCGCCGCTCGTGAGCGACGAGCCGGCGACACGGCTGACCTGGACGTCGTCGATGTCCTGCCCGACCACCACGGCCGCGATGCCGCCGATGAACTTGCTCTGGTACTCCTCCGACTCCCGCTTCTGCGGGTTGCCGGTGACCTCGACGTCGGTGATGACGTCGTCCTGCAGCGTGACGGTGACCGAGATGGTCTCGACGGACTCGGGCGTCGCGTACGTGCCCTCCGCCGTGTAGGTGCCGTCGGTGTACGCCCCACCGCTCGTCGAGCCGGCGTCCGACGAGGTGTCGTCCGACGAGGTCTCGTCCGAGTTCTCGCTCGACGACGTGGAGCCCGTCGACGGTTCCTCGGCCTCAGAGGCGGTCGGCGCGCAGCCGGCCAGCAGGGCGATGCCGGCTGCCGCGGTGAAGGCGGCGCCGAGTCGGACGGGACGTGGAGCGAGTGCGGTGCGGATCATGACGGTCCTCCTGGCTCGTAGGCTGCGGGGCGGATATGTATGCGCCCGCAAGCATCCTCGCAAGCGGTCCTATGAACCGCCTTTGAGCGACGCCTTGTTACGCGATGAGCGTGCACGCATCGCCTTCAGCGCCTCGACCGCGAGGAAGATCACGATCGACAGCCCGACAGGGAGGATCCAGGATGCCGCAGGCAGGGGCCGCGACTCGAACAGCAGGTTCATGAACGGCACGTACGTGTAGATGACCTGCAGCACGACCAGCGCGATCGCCGACCACCACACCGCCCGGTTGCCCCGCAGCACGTCGAGGGTGAGGCTGGAACGCGTCAGGAACCGGCAGTTGAACAGGTACGCCAGCTGCCCCAGCGCCAGCATGAGCACGGCCTCGGTGCGCGCGACCTCCACCTCCACGCCGGTCGCCGCGACGCCGTAGAAGACCCCCATCGCCGCGCCGCCGATGAGGAGCGACACGACGATCACGAATCCGAGCTCGGCGCGGTCGATGATCGGCCCGCCGCTGGCACGCGGCGGACGCCGCATGATGCCCCGCTCGGCCGGCTCATACGCGAGCGCGAGCGACAGCGTCACGGCGGTCACCATGTTGACCCACAGCACCTGGACGCTCGTCACCGGCAGGGCGAGCCCGAACAGCACCGCGATGAGGATCACGAGCGACTGCGCGCCGTTGGTCGGCAGCAGGAACACGATCGACTTGCGCAGGTTGTCGTAGATGCGCCGCCCCTCGGCGATCGCGCTGCGGATCGTCGCGAAGTTGTCGTCGGCCAGGACGAACTCGGCGGCCTCCTTGGTCGCCTCGGTGCCCTTGATCCCCATCGCGATGCCGACGTCGGCCCGTGTGAGAGCCGGGGCGTCGTTGACGCCGTCGCCGGTCATGGCGACGACCTCGCCATGGGACTGGAGCGCCCGCACGATGCGGATCTTGTGCTCGGGGCTCGTGCGCGCATACACGTCGACGTCGCGCACCACCTCGCGCAGCTGCTCCTGAGTGAGGGCCTCGAGGTCGGCGCCGGTCAGCACCGGGGCGCCCGGGCCGGCGAGCCCCATCTCGTGCGCGATCGCGAGCGCCGTCCCCGCATGGTCGCCGGTGATCATCTTGACGCTGATGCCGGCCGTGTGGCAGTCGGCGATGGCGGCGATCGCCTCCGGCCGCGGCGGATCGACGATGCCCCACAGGCCCAGGAACTCGAGGTCGACGAGGTCGTCGAGCGCGAACTCGTCAGTGGTCGCGCGCACCGGCTTGCGGGCGGCGGCGAGCACGCGCAGGCCTTGCGAGCTGAGCTCGTCGAGCGCCTCCTCCCAGCGCGAGAGGTCGAGCGGCTCGGAGCCGTGGGCGCCCCGTTGCGTGAGCGAGCGCTCGAGCAGGCGGTCCGGTGCGCCCTTGACGAGGATCGCTCGCGACACCTCGCCCTCGCCGCCGCCCGTCCGCGCCGCCTCGTTGAGCGTGGCCATCAGCTTGTGCGCCGAATCGAACGGGATCACCGCGACACGGCGCCCGCCGGCCGAGCCCACGCCGCCCTTCATCGCCGCGACCTTGAGTGCACCCTCGGTCGGCTCGCCGACGAGCGACCACGTGCCGTCGTCCGCCTGGACGATGTGCGCGTCGTTGCACAGCGTGGCCACCGACAGGATCGCGGCGAGGTCGCCAGAGCCCGAGACCGCGTCCGCGTCCGCGGCGCCGATCTCGTGGATGCCGCCCTCCGGCGCGTATCCGAGCCCCGACACCTCGTACGCGGCGATCGGCGTGACGATGCGCCGCACCGTCATCTCGTTCTTCGTCAGCGTGCCGGTCTTGTCGGAGCACACGGTCGTGACCGATCCCAGCGCTTCGACGGCCGGGAGCTTGCGGGTGATGGCGTTGTGGCGCGCCATCTGCTGCACGCCGATCGCGAGCGTGATCGTCACAAGCGCCGGCAGGCCCTCCGGGATCGCGGCGACGGCGAACCCGATGGCCGCCGAGATCAGCTCGTCGAACGGCATCCCGTGCAGGAATCGGCCGATCATCAGCATGACGGCGGCCATGCCCAGGATCACGACCGTCAGCACGCGACCGAAGCTGTCGAGCTGACGCGTCAGCGGGGTCGCGAGCGACCCCGCCTCGTCGGAGAGCGCCTGGATGCGGCCGATCTCGGTCGCGACACCGGTCGCGGTCACCACGCCCTGCCCCTGGCCGGCGCTCACGATCGTGCCCGAGAAGGCCATCGAGCCGCGGTCGCCGACCCCCGCGTCGGCCGCGACAGGGTCGGTGGACTTCGAGGACGGCACCGACTCCCCGGTCAGCGCGGCCTCGTCGATGCGCAGCCGGAACGCCTGCGTGAGCCGCACGTCGGCGGGCACCTTGTCGCCCGGCATCAGGCGCACCACGTCGCCGGGCACGAGCTCGGCCGCCGGCACCGTGACCCAGCGGCCGTCGCGCCGGGCCGTGGCATCCGCCGACAGCATCCCCCGGATCCCCGCGAGCGCCTTCTCGGCCCGGCCCTCCTGGATGAACCCGATGACCGCGTTGATGATCGCGACCGCCATGATGACCCAGAAGTCGAGCCAGTCGCCCATCAGGGCCTTGATGACCGCCGCGGCCAGCAGGATGTAGATCAGGGTGTCGTTGAAGTGCGCGAGGAAGCGCACGATCGCGGGTTTGCGCTCGGGCTCGGGCAGCTCGTTCGGGCCGGCGATCCGCAGTCGCTCCGCGGCCGCGGCCGCATCCAGGCCGGCGCTGCCGGTCTCCAGGTGCGCGAGCACGTCGCCCGTCGGCAGCGCCCATGGGCGCGGGACGGTCAGGCGGGCCTCCGTCACCGGGGCGGCGTCAGGCGGTGCCCCGTGGGTTGCGGGAGGGTTCGGCTGCGACATCGATGCTCCATCCGTCTGTCGCCGCCGATCCCGCCGGTCCTCCTGCCGATGTCGTCAGGCGGCGCCGTCGAACATGCTGGTGACGGAGCCGTCCTCGAACACCTCGTGGATCGCTCGCGCGAGCAAGGGGGCGATAGGCAGAATCGTAAGCGTCGAGAAGCGCTTCTCGTCGGGGATCGGCACCGTGTCGGTCACGACGACCTCGTCGATCGCCGGGCTCTGCAGTCGCGTGGCCGCCGGATCGCTGAAGATCGCGTGGGTCGCGGCGACGATGACCTTGACCGCGCCGTTCGCCTTGAGGGCCTCGGCCGCCTTCACGATCGTGCCGCCGGTGTCGATCATGTCGTCGACGAGCAGGCAGACGCGGCCGTCGACGGCGCCGACGATCTCGTTGACCGTGACCTGGTTCGCGACGTTCGGGTCGCGCCGCTTGTGGATGATGGCCAGCGGCGCGCCGAGGCTGTCGGACCACTGGTCGGCGACGCGGACGCGGCCGGTGTCGGGCGAGACGACGGTGAGGCGCGCGCGGTCCTCTGCGTTCAGCGTGTTCTCGAAGTACTCCAGCAGCACCGGCTTCGCGAACAGGTGGTCGACGGGGCCGTCGAAGAAGCCCTGGATCTGCGCGGCGTGGAGGTCCACGCTCATGACGCGGTCGGCACCGGCCGTCTTGAACAGGTCGGCGACCAGGCGCGCGCTGATCGGCTCGCGGCCGCGGCCCTTCTTGTCCTGGCGCGAATAGGGGAAGTACGGGGCGACCACGGTGATGCGCTTGGCCGACGCGCGCTTGGCGGCGTCGAGCATGATGAGGGTCTCCATCATCCACTCGTTCACCGGCGGGCCGAAGCTCTGGATGAGGAACAGGTCGCAGCCGCGGATCGACACCTCGAACCGGGTGAGGATCTCACCGGACGCGAAGGTGCGGTACTCCGTCGGGACGAGCTCGGTGCTCAGCTGCTCGGCGACCTGCGCCGCGAGCTCGGGGTGGGAGCTGCCGCGTGCGACCACGAGACGCTTCTTGGTCTTGGCGACCAGTCCGGGGGCGATGTCATTCGCCCGGTCGAGCTCAACGGTCTTCTTCTTGCGCGCCATCGTCCGCCTTCTGTGCGCTGCGGGCCTTGGCGGCGACATCCGCCGCCCCGGTACCCGGCCTGTTCTTCTCGACCCACCCCTCGACGTTGCGCTGAGGGGCGACGCTGAGAGCCAGGGCGCCGGCGGGAACATCCTTGCGGATGACCGCCCCTGCCCCGGTCTTCGCGCCGTCTCCGATCCTAACGGGCGCCACGAAGACGTTGTGCGACCCGGAGTGAACCTCGTCGCCGATCTCGGTGCGGTGCTTCGCCAGGTCGTCGTAGTTCGCGGTGATCGCGCCGGCGCCGAGGTTGACGCCGCGGCCGATCGTGGTGTCGCCGATGTACGACAGGTGAGGCACCTTGCTGCCCTCGCCGATCGTGGAGTTCTTGACCTCGACGAAGGTGCCGATCTTGCCCTTGTCGCCGAGGTACGTGCCCGGCCGGATGTACGCGAACGGGCCGACGGTGGCCTTCGCTCCGAATACCGCGAGCGTCGCGTCGGTGCGGGTGATCGTCGCGTCCTCGCCCACCTCGCAGTCCACGAGACTCGTGTCGGGCCCGACGATCGCGCCGGTGGCGATGGTCGTCGCGCGCAGGATGTGCGTGTTCGGCAGCACCGTCACGTCGGGGGCGAGGGTCGCGTCGACGTCGATCCACGTCGTCGCGGGGTCGATGACGGTGACGCCCTCGAGCTGCCAGTGCCGCACCGTGCGGGCGTTCAGCAGGCGCCCGACCTCGGCCAGCTGCGCACGGTCGTTGACGCCGAAGGTGACGGTGACGTCGTCGACGACGGATGCCGCCACCCGGCCGCCCTCCTGCCGCACGAGCCCCGCGACGTCGGTGAGGTACTTCTCGGCCTGCGCGTTGTCGGTGCCGATCGCGGGCAGGTGGGTGCGCAGCGTCTCGGCGCGGAACACGTACATGCCGGCGTTGATCTCGCGGACGGCGCGCTCGGCGGCGTCGGCGTCCTTCTGCTCGACGATGCGGGCGACGTCGCCGTCGGCGTCACGGATGATGCGGCCGTACCCGTTCGCGTCGTCGACGACCGCGGTCATGAGGGTCACGGCGGCGTCGGCGGCGCGATGCGCGGCGACGAACGACGCCAGCGTGTCGGCATCCACCAGGGGGCAGTCGCCCGAGAGGACCAGGACGTCGCCGTCGAAGCCTGCGAGCTGGGCGACCGCGAGCTCGACGGCCCGGCCGGTGCCGGGGATGTCGTCCTGATCGACGACGGACGCCTCGGGGTCGAGGTCGGCGATCGCGGCGGCCACCAGGTCGCGTTCGTGACGCACGACGACGAGCGTGCGCTCGGGGGTCAGCACGGCTGCCGCATGCAGCACGTGCCCGACCAGGGGCCGCCCGCCGATGCGGTGGAGGACCTTCGGGAGCGACGACTTCATGCGGGTGCCCTGCCCGGCAGCGAGGACGATGACGGCGAGCGCGGTATCGGTCATGCTCCGCCGCCAGGATTCGAACCTGAACCTCACAGCTCCAAAGGCTGTCGTGCTGCCGTTACACCACGGCGGAACGCGGCATCCGGTCGCCCGCAGGCCGCCCGTCAAGTCTGCCAGCCCTTCGACAGGCTCAGGAACCGGATGCGTGGTCGCTGAGCTCGTCGAAGCGTCCGCTCGCGATAATGGGGTCATGACGACACGGTCGACGGGCGGCGCACGGGCCGCGACGACGCAGGGCGACGAGGTCGACCGCATCGTCGAAGCGTGGATCACCCAGCGCCCCGACCTCGACTTCTCCCCGCTCGGCGTGCTGTCGCGGGTGGACCGGCTCTCACGCCACCTCGACCGCGCGCGGCGCGACGCGTTCCGGCGCAGCGATCTGGAGCCCTGGGAGTGGGACGTGCTGTCGGCACTGCGCCGCGCCGGCGAGCCGTTCCAGCTGAGCCCCAAGCAGCTTCTGCTGCAGACCCTCGTCTCCAGTGGCACGATGACCAACCGCATCGACCGGCTCGTCGGGCGCCGCCTGGTGCGGCGCGAGTCCGACCCCGCCGACGGCAGGAGCGTGCTCGTGACGCTCACCGACGAGGGCCGGATCCGGGTGGATGCCGCCATCACGCGTCTCGTGGACGCCGAGGCCGTGCTGCTCGAGTCGCTGTCGCGCGCCGACCGCGACCGGCTGGCCGCCCTGCTGCGCAAGCTCAGCCTCGGCTTCGACGCCGCCGGCGCCTAGCCGGTCGGGGCAGGACTCGGCCGGTCAGCGGCGATCGTACGCGGCCAGGAAGACGCGTGCACCCTCCCGCGCGTGTGCCCGAACCGTCGCAGGCCGCGGGACCCGGGTGCCGAACATCCCGCGGTCCATCTCCGCCCCCATGACGAGGAACGCGAAGTGCTCCGCTGCGAGGGTCGGCGATCCGACCTCCAGCAGCCCGCGCGCGGACAGGCGTTCGAATGCGCCCGCGAGGGCTCGCAGCACCGTGTCGGGTGCCCTGCGACGGTATTGCGCGACAAGGTCGGGGAACCGGGCCATCTCTCCGACGAGCAGCCGCCGCAGCGGAAGCACCGGGCCGAGCAGGACGTCTTCGGCGAGGCGCTCAGCCAGTCGCGGAAGCTCCAGCTGCACGTCCTCGAGTTCTTCGATGACCTCCGTCAGCTGATTCGCGAACTGCTCGGCGACGGCGATCGACCGGCCGAGGGCGGCACGGAAGAGGGCCTCTTTGTCGCCGTAGATGTTGTACACGGTCCGCTTGGCGACGCCGGCCCGCTCCGCGACGATCTCGACGCTCACTCCGTCGTAGCCGAACTCCAGGAATGCCGCGATCGCCGCATCCAGGATCAACGCGCGCGAGCGTGCGATCCTCGGGTCTTCCTCTCGAGCCATCCGTCCCCCTCTTGCGGCGCAGCGTCCGATGCATCTACTCTACCCACAAGTGCATTATTGCACTCGGGAGTGCAGGAGTCAGATGATGTCGACAGAACCCTCCAGCTTCGATCGAGGAGCCGCTGTCACCCGCAGCCTGCTGGGCTGGGGCGTCGTCGCCGGGCCGTTCTACGTCGTGGTCGGGGTGACGCTCGCACTGACGCGGCCGGGCTTCCACCTGTCCCAGCACGCGCTGTCGCTTCTGATGCTGGGTGAGTGGGGCTGGATGCAGCGAGTGAATCTCATCCTCACTGCGCTCATGGTGCTCGCCGCGGCATGGGGCTTCCTCCGCGCGATCCGCACCGGTCGCGGGCTCGCCATCGCCGTGCTCGTCGGCGCCTACGGGATCTGCCTCATCCTGAGCGCGATCTTCCCGCCCGACCCGGTTCCCGGCTTCCCGCCGGGGTCGGCGGGCGGCACCGCTTCACTGAGCGGAGTGCTGCACCTCGTCTTCGGAGCCCTCGGCTTCGCAGCCCTGGCCGCGGCCGCGTTCGCGTACGCCGGCTGGTGTCGTGTCATCGGCGCACCGCGACGCGCCGTCGGGGCGACCGTCCTCGGCGTGATCGTCCTCGTCGGCTTCTTCGGCGGAGCGGCGTTCGCGACGATCCCCCTCGGCGTGCTCCTTCTCTGGATCTCGGTGCTCGCCGGGCTCTTGTGGCTCGCCCTCGCATCGATCCACGTCTACGCCTGGTCGCCTCACCCCGTGCGCGCCTAGCGGACGCCCTCGACCGCGTGAGGGTTCCCGATCTCGGCCCGGGTGCCCACGCCGCCGGTGCATGAGCCTCTCACGTACGCTCAGCCCGCGCGGGATTCGGCGAGTACCGCCAGCGCCTCGGTCACGGCGCCCCAGCCGTCGTAGAAGCCCAGCTGCTCGTGACGGTCCCGCGCGGTCGGGTCGGCATGCCGAACGACCACGCGGTACTCGGTGCCGTCGGGATGCGCGTCGAACACGATCTCGGCGGTCATCGCGACGGGCTCGGGCGACGCGGGGTGCCAGCTGCTGTCGATCGCGTTCGAGAACACGAGCCGCGCGCCGTCGTCCACGACGAGGAAGATCGAGTCGGTGTGCGGCACGAACGCCGCGCCGTCGTCGCTCATGCTGGTGACGAACGCGCCGCCCGGACGGACGTCGAGCTTCTCGACGCGCGCGACGGTCGGCGCCGGCACCCACCACTGCGCCAGCTGCGCGGGGTCGGTCCAGGCTCGCCATACGACGTCGCGCGGGGCGCGGATCACGCGGTCGAGGGTGAGGTCGAGACGAGGATCGATGTCGGTCATGACGGCTCCTTGGGTTCGGTGACGAAGGCGGCGAGACGGTCGGTGCGCCCCTCCCACGCATGACGCTGCTCGGCGAGCCAGCCGTCGACCAGCGCCAGCCGGTCGCGGTCGAGTGTGCACATGCGCACACGGCCCGACTTCGCCGTGCGCACCAGCCCGGACGATTCCAGCACCCGCACGTGCTTGAGGAACGACGGCAGCGTGATCGCGAAAGGGCGGGCCAGCTCGCTCACGCTGGCGGGCCCCTCGCCGAGGCGCCGGATCACGGCGCGGCGCGTCGAGTCGGCGAGCGCGACGAAGACCTCGTCGAGCGCCTCATACTTAGCCATGAAGGAAAGTATGAGGCGCACCAATACTTAGCGCAAGGGCAAAGTGTTGAGGAACCGCCCCTGCGTCTCGCCGATGCTCCAGGATGAGACCGTGACCGAACCGCCCACGGACCTGCTGCCCGCCCTCCGGAGCCGCTTCAGCCCGGTGCTGTTCGACACCTCCGCCACGATCTCGCCCGCCCAGCTCGACGTGCTGCTGGATGCCGCCCGCCGAGCCCCGTCCGCGGGCAACTCGCAGCCGTGGATGTTCGTCGCGGGCGTGCGCGGCGACGCCGTGCACGCCCGCATCCTGCCGCACCTGGCGCGGAGCTCGTCCGCGTGGGCGCCCACCGCGTCGCTCCTCGTCGTCAACCTCGCGCACGTCGGCGTCGAGGGCGCACCGGAGTGGGAGTACTCGGAGTTCTCGCGCTACGACCTCGGACAGGCCGTCGCGTACATGAGCGTGCAGGGTCTGTCGATGGGTCTGCACGCCCACCAGTTCCGAGCCTTCGACCGTGCGGGCGTCGCCGCCGAGTTCTCGGTACCGGCGCACTGGGAGGTGACCTCGATGACCGCCTTCGGCGTGGCCGCCCATGCCCCGGGCGAGCTGTCCTCTCCCGGCACGAGCCGCGACCGCGCCGCCCTCGACGAGATCACCTGGGCACGCGCGTAGCCATCAGCCGTCGAGCACCGTCTCCAGTTCGGCGAGCGAGCCGATCCGCACGGCGTCGACGTCGGGCGGCAGCGCCTGATGGCCGCCCTCGAAGTGGACGAAGCGCGTGCCGAGCTCGAGGGCGATCTCGTGATCGTGGTTCGTGTCGCCGATGAGCAGCACGTCGCCGGCCTCATGCCCCGTGGCCCGCAGCCACGACGCGATGACGTCACGCTTGGACGCACGGTGCGGGTCGTCGATGCTGAGGATCGCATCGAACGCGGGCGCGAGTCCGTGGGGCCGCAGCTGCGCCTCGAGCAGGGGCGCCTGCGTCGCCGAGGCGAGCACCTGCGAGACCCCGCGCGACCGCAGCGCGTCGATCGTCTCTCGCGCGCCGGCATGCAGCGCCACGTCCGACACGTCGGCTTCGAGCAGTCGGAGGTACCGGTCGACGGCCGCGCGGTACTCCCCCGGTTCTATGCCGGCATCGGCATAGAACCGCTCCAACGGGAACCGGAACAGCGCACGGTAGGCGCCGGCATCCACGATCCCGGGACGGCCGAAGTCCGCCAGCATCCGGTTCATCACCCGCAGACACCGCGCGACGTCGTCGAGCAGTGTGCCGTTCCAGTCCCAGCACACCGCACGCACCGTCACGGTGGCGTCAGCCGATCTGCTCGGTGAGCTCGAACCAGCGCTCCTCGACCTGGTCGCGCTCCTTCTCCAGGTCGGCGATGCGCGACATCTCGGCCCCGAGACCGACGTAGTCGGACTGGTCATGGTCGGCGAGCGCGGTGCGGGCGCCGGCGATCTGAGCCTCGAGCTTCTCCAGGCGCCGTTCGAGCGCGGAGACCTCCTTCTGTGCGGTCCGCAGCTCGGCGCCCGCGAGCGAGGGAGACGTGGATGCCGCGGCCCCGGCATCCACGGTCCGCTCGTTCTTCTCCGCCAGCGATCGCGCCCGCAGGCGCAGGTACTCGTCGACGCCGCCCGGCAGGTGACGCAGGTGGCCGTCGAGGATCGCGTACTGCTGGTCGGTCACGCGCTCGATGAAGTAGCGGTCGTGCGACACGACGAGCAGTGTGCCGGGCCACGAGTCGAGGAGGTCCTCGATCGCGGCCAGCATGTCGGTGTCGAGGTCGTTCGTGGGCTCGTCGAGGATCAGCACGTTGGGCTGCTCCAGGAGGATCAGCAGCAGCTGCAGGCGGCGCTTCTGCCCACCGGACAGGTCCTTGACCGGGGTCGACAGCTGCGCGCTCTGGAAGCCCATGCTCTCCAGCAGCTGTCCGGGCGTGAGCTCCTGCGCCTTCGAACCGCTGCCGAACGTGTAGGTGGTGCGCAGCCGCGAGATGACGACGCGCACCGGATCGTCGAGGTGCTCCTCGAGCTCGTCGAGACGCTGCGTGAGCGTCGCGACCTTGACCGTCTTGCCGCGCTTGACGCGTCCCGCGGTCGGCTCGACGTCGCCGGCGACCAGGCCCAGCAGGGTCGACTTGCCCGCGCCGTTCACACCGAGGATGCCGGTGCGCTCCCCCGGCGCGATGCGCCACTCGACAGGATGCAGCACCTCGCGGCCGTCGTACGACACCGCGGCGTCGAGCAGGTCGACGACGTCCTTGCCGAGCCGTGAGACGGCGAGTGAGCGCAGCTCGGTCGCGTCGCGGATCTCGGGCACGTCGGCGATCAGCACGTTCGCGGCGTCGATGCGGAACTTCGGCTTCGATGTGCGGGCGGGCGCGCCGCGGCGCAGCCACGCGAGCTCCTTGCGGGCGAGGTTCTGACGACGCTGCTCGATGACGGCCGCCTGACGGTCGCGTTCGACGCGCTGCAGGATGTAGGCCGCGTAGCCGCCCTCGAAGGGCTCGACGATGCGGTCGTGGACCTCCCACGTGGTGTTGCACACCTCGTCGAGGAACCAGCGGTCGTGGGTCACGACCAGCAATCCGCCCTGATTGGCTGGCCAGCGCCGCTTGACATGGTCGGCGAGCCACGCGATCGCCTCGACGTCGAGGTGGTTCGTGGGCTCGTCGAGGAAGATCACGTCGTCGTCGCCGACGAGCAGCGCCGCGAGGGACACGCGGCGGCGCTGGCCGCCCGACAGGCCCGCGATCGGGCCGTCCCACGCGAGATCGCCGAGCAGGCCGGCGATGACGTCGCGCGTGCGCGCGTCGCCCGCCCACTCGTGTTCGGGGCGGTCCCCCACCACCGCCTCGCGGATCGTCAGCGCATCGTCGAGGGTGTCGGACTGGTCGAGCACGCCGACGCGGACGCCGCCGCGCACGGTGACGCGGCCTCCGTCGGGCTCGAGCCGCCCCGCGAGCATCGCGAGCAGACTCGACTTGCCGTCGCCGTTGCGGCCGACGACGCCGATGCGGTCGCCCTCGTCGATGCCGAGCGACACGCGGTCGAAGACGACCTTGGTCGGGAACTCCAGATGCAGGGCCTCGGCCCCCAGAAGATGTGCCATGTCGCCTTCCAGGCTAGGCGACGGCGCGGTGCTGCCCGGTCGCGATTTGTTGATGAATACCCCCTGGGGTATCGTGATGCTCGACGACAGATACCCCAGGGGGTATCGAGAGGAGAGTCATGAGGATCGTGATCGTGGGCGGAGTGGCCGCCGGCATGAGCGCGGCGGCCCGGGCACGTCGGCACGACGAGACCGCGGAGATCGTCGTGCTGGAGCGCGGTTCGGAGGTGTCGTTCGCGAACTGCGGCCTGCCCTACCACGTGAGCGGCGAGATAGCGGATGCCGCCTCCCTCCTCCTCCACACGCCCGCGTCGCTGCGCGCGGCGCTGAACCTCGACGTCCGCACCGAGCACGAGGTGCTCGCGCTCGACACCGGTGCGCAGACCGTGACCGTGCAGACGCCGGACGGCCTCGACACCCTCTCGTACGATGCGCTCGTGCTGGCACCCGGCGCCGTCGCCGCTCGTCCCCCGATCGAGGGCCTCGCCTCACCCCGCGTGCACACGCTGCGCACCGTCGCCGACGCCGTCGGTCTGCGCGAGCGCGTCTCGGGCGGCGACCGCCGCGCCGTGGTGCTGGGCGCCGGGTTCATCGGGCTCGAGGCCGCCGAGGCGCTGCGTCACGCGGGCCTCGACGTGCATCTCGTCGAACGCGCCGACCACGTGCTCCCGCCGCTCGAGCGCGAACTCGCCAGGCTCGTGCGCGACGAGCTCTCCGACCTCGGCATCCGCGTCCACGACGGCGCCGCGGCGACCCGGATCACGCCATCGGGCGACGCCGACATCGTGGAGCTCGACGACGGCACGCGCATCCCCGCCGATCTCATCGTGCTCTCGGTCGGGGTCACGCCCGACACCGGGTTCGCCCGGGCCGCCGGCATCCACACGATCCGCGGCGCCATCGCGGTCGACGAACGCGGACGCACGTCGGCACCGGGTGTGTGGGCCGCAGGCGACGCCACCGCCCGGCCGACCGCCGTCACCGGCGCGGTCGCTCCGGAGGCCCTCGCAGGCCCCGCCAACCGCGCGGGGCGGCTCGTGGCCGACGACATCTTCGGCATCGCCGACGCCCGGCCCGTCCCGGCGTCGCTCGGCACCGCCGTCGTGCGGGTCGGCGCGCTGACGGCGGCGCTCACCGGCGCGAACCGGGACGCGCTCGACGCCGCCGGCATCTCCTACCGCACGCTGCACCTGCACCCGAACCAGCACGCCGGGTACTTCCCGGGCGCGGCGCCGCTGCACCTCATCGTGCACGTCGCGGACGACGGACGCCTGCTGGGCGCGCAGGCCGTCGGCACCGACGGCGTCGACAAGCGGATCGACGTCCTGGCCACGGCCATGCGGGCGGGTCTCGCGGCCGCCGACCTCATCGACCTCGACCTCGCGTACGCGCCGCCCTACGGCCAGGCGAAGGATCCGGTCAACCTCGTCGGCATGGTCGCCGAGAACGTCGCCGCCGGGCGACTGCGCCTCTGGTACGCCGACGACCTCGACACCGTGCGCTCCGACGCGCTCGTCCTCGACGTGCGCTCCGCCACCGAGTTCGCCACCGGAGGCATCGCCGGCTCGCTCAACATCCCGCACACCGAGCTGCGCGACCGGCTCGACGAGGTGCGCGACGCCGCCGACGGACGGCCCGTGCGCGTCCTGTGCGCGGCCGGCGTGCGCTCGAACATCGCGCACCGCATCCTCGCGAACAACGGCTTCGACTCGGCGTCGCTGTCGGGCGGCATCCAGACCCTCCGCCACTGGTACGGTGCCGACGTCGACCGCATCCTCACCCCCGAAGGAGCCTCCGCATGATGATCACCGGCACCCCCGAAGAGCAGGCGGCGACGCGCAAGCGCATCGTCAACCGCCTCAAGCGCGCGCACGGCCAGCTGGCGGGCGTCATCGCCGCCGTCGAGTCCGACGCCTCGTGCCGCGACGTCGTCACCCAGCTGGCGGCGGTCACGAGCGCGCTCGACCGCGCGGGTTTCGCCATCGTGTCGACCGCGATGCGCGACTGCGTCGCCGACCCCGAGGGTGCCGCGAACGCCGAGGGCATCACCACCGACGAGCTCGAGAAGCTCTTCCTTGCGCTGGCGTGACGCCGCGCGAACCCCGACCGGAAGGAATCTCCATGTGCAGACAGGTCACGTGCTCCACGTGCGGCAAGGCGACGTGGGCGGGCTGCGGCCAGCACGTCGAAGAGGCGCTGGCCGGCGTCCCTGCGGCGCAGCGCTGCTCCGGCCATGAGGCCACGGCCACGCGCGGCGGCCTCTTCGGCGTGTTCAAGCGCCGCTGAGCGCCCTCAGTACCAGATGCTCAGCCGCGGCGCCGTGTGCCACCCGAGCACGCGACTCGCGGTCGCGACCGCCTCGGACGTGGATGCCGCGCCCTTCGCGTCCACGGCCACCCGGCCCGCGCGCACCAGCGTCTCGATCGACACTCCGCCGAGATACGTCGCCGACAGTTCGGCGATGCCGAGCGAGACGGTGACGGCCTCGACGGACTCCCCGTCGTCGAGCGCTCGCACGCGCGCGGACCCGTCGGCGGCGGCCTCCAGCAGGTAGCGCCCTGTCGACAGGCCGAGCGCGTCGTCGACGTCGAGCACGAGGCTGCCGGCCGCGCCGTAGCGACGGGTCTCGAGCGCGGCCACGACGTCGATGATCCGCACGTACTGGTGGTCGAACACGCTGACCTTCGCGGCCCGCTGGTCGGCGATCATCCACAGCAGCGGCTCGTCGACGGACAGCTCGTGCGAGCTCACCTCGGCGACGAGATCGAGCTCGAGCAGGAACCGCCACAGCGCCGCGTAGGCGTCGTCGTCAGCCGCGACGAGGTAGTGGACCGAGACCTTCGCCTTCGTGAAGTCGTCGTGGTCGGGATGCACCGCGTAGATCGCGGCGCCGCGCACCTCGCCCGCCACGTCGGTGTACTGCACCGCGCGCTTCTCACCGGCCTTCTCGGCCGTGGGCGTGGTGCCGGCGAAGTTGTCCCAGTGCGACCCCGGGACGTCGATCTCGCCTGCGGTGAGATGCCGGATGCCGTCGTGCAGCACGGGCATCAGCTCCCGGACGCGCTCGCGCGGGATGAAGTCGATGCGCCCGTCGGGTCGCGGTCCGATCCAGCCTGCCCGCTTCGTGTCGATGCGCCAGCCTGCTCGCCGCGCAGCGGGCGCGAAGCCGTAGCGGCCGTAGAGCGTCGACTCGCTGACCGTCAGCATCGCCACCGGGATGCCGGCGGCCTGCGCTGCGCGCAGCTCGCCCTCCAGCATCGCCCGGGCGATGCCGCGGCGACGGTGCGTGGGCGAGACGGTGACGGCCGAGATCGCGCACGACGGGATCAGCGCACCGCCGGGCACCGAGAGGTCGCCGAGCCACGACGCGATCGTCGACACCGGCACCTCGGGCATCGGCCCCGCCGGGTCGTACACCCCCGTGACGCGCCGGTAGCCGCTGCGCTCGCGGATCGACGCGATCTGCTCCGCGCTCCGCTCGCTGTCGAGGAAACCTCGCCCCACCGCCTGCAGCCACGACGCGAACTCGTCCTCGTCGATGGAGACCCGACGGTAGTCGAGGCCGTTCGCGGTCAGCCGCACCCTCGACTGCTCGTCGACCGGCCCGGCGCGGAATGCCGCGCGGTCGGACTCGCCCGCGCCGCCGGACGCCTTCTCGGACGTGGTCATGCGTCTCCTCAGTGTCGGAACAATCGTCTACGCCGGCCGATTCAGGCCGGCACCACCCGTGCACCCGCGACCGGTCCGTGCACGTGGAGCGCCTCGTACCCCGCCGCGGACAGCGTGATCTGCAGCTCCAGCGCAGATTCCGGATCGACGGTCAGGAACGCCAGTGTAGGACCCGACCCCGACACCATGCCCGCGAGGGCGCCGGACTCCTCGCCGAGCTCCAGCGCCTCGCGCAGCTCGGGGCGCAACGACAGCGCGGCGACCTGCAGGTCGTTGCGCATGTGCTCCGCGAGCGCGATCGGATCCCCCGCACGCAGCGCGTGCAGCACGCCCGCCGCCACCTCGGGCACGGCGCCCGAGGCCCCGATGTCGGGGCGCGTGCGCAACTCGTCGAGGTGCGCGTACACCTCGGGCGTCGACAGACCCGCGTCGGACGGCACGACGACCCAGTCGAAGCGTCCCTTGGCCAATGCCGGGCTCAGCTGGTCGCCACGACCGGTGCCGATCGCCGTCCCGCCCATGAGCGCGAACGGCACGTCGGCGCCGAGCCTCGTCGCGAGCTTGTGCAGCTCGGCCGTGCCGAGCTCCGCCCCCCACAGGGCATCGCACGCGACGAGTGCGGCCGCGGCATCGGCGGATCCGCCTCCCATCCCGCCCGCGACCGGGACGTGCTTGACGATGTCGAGGTGCACGCCGCCGGTGTGGCCGATGCGCTGGGCGACCAGCCGCGCCGCGCGCACCGCGAGGTTGCGATCGTCGGCCGGCACGCCCGAGACGTCGACGGTGCCCGAGATCGAGACCGTGAACTCGTCGGAGGGCGAGGCCCACACGTCCTCGAACAGCGAGACGGCCTGATAGGCCGACGCGACATCGTGGTATCCGTCGTCCTGCACGCCGCCGACCTCGAAGAAGAGGTTGAGCTTGCCGGGCGCCCGCACGCGGACGCCCTCGGCGGCGAGAGCCTGACTCACCGGTTCGCCGATTCCGCCCAGAGGTCCACGTCGATGCCGTCCGACAGTGCGTCGATCCGCTCCTGCTCCTCCGTCGTGAAGGCGGGGCCTTCGAGCGCCTTCAGGTTCTCGTCCAGCTGCGCGGGACGCGATGCGCCGATGAGCGCCGACGCGACCACCGGGTCGCGCAGCACCCACTGGATCGCCAGCTGCGCGAGCGACTGCCCGCGCTCCTTCGCGATCACGTCGAGGCCGCGGAGCGTCGCGAGCCCCTTGTCGCTGAGCGGGCCGGCCGGCAGCGATCCGCGCTGCTGGGCGCGGTCGGCGGTGCCGCCACCCAGGTACTTGTCGGTGAGCAGCCCCTGCGCGAGCGGGGTGAACGCGATGGCGCCCATCCCCTCCTGCTTCAGCACGCCGGTCAGGCCGTCCTCGACCCAGCGGTTGAGGATCGAGTACGCCGGCTGGTGGATCACGAGCGGGGTGCCGAGCGAGCGGGCCACCGCCGCGGCCTCGGCCGTGCGCTCCGCGCTGTACGAGGAGATGCCGACGTACAGCGCCTTGCCCTGGCGCACCAGCGTGTCGAGGGCGCCCACGGTCTCTTCGACGGGCACGTCCGGGTCGACGCGATGCGAGTAGAAGATGTCGACGTAGTCGATGCTCATGCGCGTGAGCGACTGCTCGGCGCTCGCGAGGAGGTACTTGCGCGAGCCGCCGTTGCCGTAGGGGCCGTGCCACATGTCGTAGCCGGCCTTCGACGAGATGATGAGCTCGTCGCGGTAGGGCGCGAAGTCCTCGCGCATCATGCGGCCGAAGTTCGTCTCGGCCGTGCCGTAGGGCGGGCCGTAGTTGTTCGCCAGGTCGAAGTGGGTGATGCCGCGGTCGAACGCGTGGCGCAGCAGCGCGCGCTGGTTGTCGAACGGGATGTTGTCGCCGAAGTTCCACCACAGGCCGAGCGACACCGGCGGCAGGGTCAGGCCCGAGGTGCCGACCCGGCGGAAGTCGGCTCCGACGTAACGATCGGCGGCGGCGGAATAGGGGCGGTGGAGGTCTCCGCCGCGGGACAGGTAGCGGTCGTCTTCGGTCACCGGTCCAGGCTATCGGCGCCGAGCGTCCGAGCGCAGGCGCGCGGTGCGAGGGCCGCGAAACGTCACCGTAACGGGACGGGCCTACTGTGACGGCATCGGAGCGAAGATCCGATGCGATGGAGGAGGACTCATGGTGGCACTCACCGCCCTTCCGCAGCCGGTCCACGCGTGGAACGGACTGCTCGAGCGGCCCGACATCGCCTGGGACGGCGGCATCCTGCACATCGTCCATGACGACGTGACGCCGCAGGAGGCGCGCACGGCGGATCTGCTGCTGGTGGCCGATGCGCTCGAGCGCGCCGGCGTGGAGGTCCTCCTCATCCGTCGCGACCACGCTGTGCCGGCGCTCGCCGTGGACGTCGCCGACCGGGTGGCGGCCATGGCCGCACTGGCGGCGCTGTGCGACACCGAACCGGTCTACGTCAAGGCCAAGGGCGCCGCCGCGGAACTGGCGGGCGTCCCCGCCGCCGCACTCGCGGCGATCCCCTCCGCGATCCGGGTCTACCGACCGCGGATCACCCGCACCGGGTCACTGCGCTACGGCGCGGGGCTCGGCGTGGCGATGGAGTTCTGGCGGTTCGGGGACGACCTCGTCGAGGCGCCGCGGGACAATGCCCTCACCCGGCGGCGGACGCCGACGGCCGACATCGCGTACGCCGCCGTGGAGCGGTACGGGCGCAGCTGGCGCACCCTCGAGAGCATGTTCGACCCGCAGCCGCACGAGTTCACCGATGAGGTGGACCTCGTCTTCTCGTGGGTGGACGGCTCCTCGAGCGACTTCCAGCGGGCCCGCGCGGCCCAGCTGGCCGAGTACGTGGTGGGCGACGGCGACGACGGGCCCGCCCGCTACCGCCACGTCGACGAGCTGCGCTACGCGCTGCGCAGCGTCCACATGTATGCGCCCTGGGTGCGCCGCATCTTCATCGCCACCGACTCCCCCGCGCCGTCCTGGCTGCGGGAGCACCCGAAGGTCACCCTCGTGCGCAGCGAGGAGTTCTTCGCCGACCCCTCGGTGCTCCCGACCCACAACTCGCACGCCGTCGAGGCGCAGCTGCACCGCATCCCGGGCCTCGCCGAGCACTTCCTGTACTCCAACGACGACATGTTCTTCGGCCGGATGATCGGGCCCGAGATGTTCTTCACCGCGGCCGGGGTCACGAAGTTCGTCGAATGCGACGTGCGCATCGGAGCCGGCGCGGCGGCGGCGCACCGCAGCGGCCACGACAACGGACTGCGCGTCAACCGGGCGCTGCTGAAGGAGCGCTTCGGGCGGACCATCGTGCGCGACCTCGACCATTGCGCCACGCCCCTGCGCCGGAGTGTCATGGCCGAGCTCGAAGAGACCCTGCCCGACGACTTCGCCCGGACGGCGGCATCCCGCTTCCGCTCGGCCACCGACATCTCGGTCACCAACAGCCTCTACCACTACTTCGCGCTCATGACGGGGCGGGCGGTCCCGACGCGCGAGCCCCGGGTGCGCTACGTCCAGACGACGATGACCGCGGGCATGCGGCGCATGGAGCAGCTCGCTGCGCGCACCGACGTGGACATGTTCTGCCTCAACGACGGCGGCAACGCCGAGGTGCCGGAGGAGCTGCGGGTGCGCAGCCTCCGCTCGGCGCTGGAGCGCATGTTCCCGGTGCGGGCGCCGTGGGAGCGCGTCGAGCTCAGCGCAGCAGAGGAATCGGCTCGGTCGGCGCATCCGTCCGCCCGGCACTGACGGGCACCACGCCCGCCTGGCGCAGGCGACGGCGCGCCTCATCGGGGTCGATGTACTCCAGCGGGTGCGGCGCCTCGACCGGCACGACCGAGTGCACGACGGTGTCGTCATAGACGTGCACGAGGTTGAACGCCTGTGCCCCGTCCTGCGGCCGCGTGCCACCCACGGGCACGGTGAGGTCCTGCGTGTAGCAGGTGGACGACGCGACCGACACGGGGATGCCGGCGAACGTGGCGAACGTCGAGTAGTGCAGGTGGCCGGCGATGATCGCGCGCACGTCGGTGCCGTGGAGCACCGCCGCCAGGCGTCGCTGGTCGCGCAGCTCGACGCTCGCGGCCAGCGGCAGCACCGCCGGCACCGGCGGGTGGTGCATCGCGAGGATCGTGCCCAGCGGCGCGGGAGCCGACAGCACGTCGATGAGCCACTCCAGCTGCGCGTCGCGCAGTTCGCCGTGGTGATGGCCGGGCACCGAGGTGTCGATCGTCACCACGCGCAGGCCGTCGAGCTCGTCGACGCGGTCGATCGGCCGGAGGTCGGATGCCTCGTCGAGCAGCGCGGTGCGGAACGCGCCGCGCTCGTCGTGATTGCCCATGACCCACAGCAGACGCGCGCCCAGGCGCTCGGCGACGGGCTCGACGAGCGCTCGCAGATCCGCGTACGCCCCAGGCTCGCCGAGGTCGACGAGATCCCCGGTGAAGACGATGGCGTCGGGGCGCACACCGCTGGCCTCGATGACGCCGAGCGTCCGCGCCAGCTGGACGGCCCCGTCCACGGCACCGAAGAGGCGGGGCGTCGCGGCCGCACGCAGGTGGGTGTCGCTCAGGTGCAGCAGGATTCGCTCAGGAGCAGGGTGCTCGGCGGGTCGCATGGCGGTCACTCCGGTCCGCCGCGAGGCGAGCTGCCCTGGAACAGGACGGCGGACCCTGAAATGTTACCGGCATGTTTCGTGGGGTCCGGCCCTCACGCGCGTGAACAGCCGCGGAACGTCACTTGACGGCGGCCTGGGCGATGCGCACGTAGTCGTCGACGGTCAGCTGCTCACCGCGCGCGGTCGGCGCGACCCCGGCGCGTTCCAGGACCGCGGATGCCTCGGCCGCCGTGCCGCCGAGCACACCGGCAAGCGCCTGCCTGAGCATCTTGCGACGCTGCTGGAAGGCGGCATCGACGATGCGGAACGTCTTCACGCGCAGCGCCTCGTCCCCGCGCGGCTCGGCGTCGCGGCGGAATCCGACCAGGACGCTGTCGACGTTCGGCACGGGCCAGAACACCTGACGCGACACGGTGCCGGCCAGGCGCCACGGTCCGTACCAGGCGGCCTTGACGCTCGGTGCGCCGTACGTCTTCGAACCGGGCGGGGCGGCGAGCCGCTCGCCGACCTCGGCCTGCACCATGACGACGCCGCGCTCCAGTCCCGGGAAGGTCTCGAGGAAGTGAAGCAGCACGGGCACGCTCACGTTGTACGGCAGGTTGGCGACGAGCACCGCCGGGTCGCCGGGCAGGTCGGTGACCCGCAGCGCGTCCGCGTCGACGACCGTGAGTGCGCCGGCCTCGACGCCGTGCGAGGCCGCGGTCTCGGGCAGCCGCTCGGCGAGACGGTGGTCGATCTCGACGGCGGTGACGGTCGCGCCCGCCTCGAGGATCGCAAGGGTCAGCGACCCGAGTCCGGGCCCCACCTCGACCACGCGATCACCCGGCTGCACCTCGGCGACATGCACGATCTTGCGCACCGTGTTGGCGTCCACGACGAAGTTCTGCCCGAGCTTCTTGGTCGGGGTGACGTCGAGGTCGGCGGCGAGCGCGCGGATCTCGGCCGCGCCGAGCAGTGTCACGGGCATGCCTCCACAGTACCGACGGGATGCCGGAGGTCGCGGCATCCACCGCTCATCCCGTGTGCACCGCACATGCCGACTCGCGCGCGCAAGCCCTCGCACGGGCTCCGGACGACCGATAGCGTGACGGACATGAACACGACCGGCACGATCCCGGCGGACGCCTTCTCGCTCCGCAGCCCCTACGGCCGTCGGGCGATCGGTCTGTCGGTCGCGGCCGCCGTGGGCGGATTCCTGTTCGGCTTCGACTCGTCGGTGATCAACGGCGCCGTCGACTCGATCTCGCAGGACTTCGCGCTCAACGACGTCATCACGGGCTTCGTGGTCGCGATCGCTCTGCTCGGCTGCGCCGTGGGCGCGATCATCGCGGGCAACCTGTCGGACCGCTGGGGGCGCCTGCGGGTGATGTTCCTCGGTGCGATCATGTTCTTCGTCTCCTCCATCGGCGCGGGCCTCGCCTTCTCGGCGTGGGACCTCGCCCTGTGGCGCGTCGTCGGTGGTCTCGGCATCGGCATCGCGTCGGTCGTCGCACCCGCGTACATCGCCGAGATTGCGCCCCGGCAGATCCGCGGCGGACTGGCCTCGCTGCAGCAGCTCGCGATCACCCTCGGCATCTTCGCGGCGCTCCTGTCGGACGCGCTGCTCGCCAACGCCGCCGGCGGCGCCGACGACGTGCTGTGGTTCGGACTCGAGGCCTGGCGCTGGATGTTCCTCGTCGGCGTCATCCCGTCGGCCGTGTACGGCATCCTGTCGTTCACGGTGCCCGAGTCGCCCCGCTACCTGCTCGCGAAGGGCCGTCGCGACGAGGCGCGCGCCATCTTCGCCCGTCTGATGCCGCCGGCCGACCTCGACCAGACGATCCGCGAGCTGCAGAACGCGATCGAGAGCGACCGAAAGAACGCCGGAGTGTCGATCCGCGGACCGGTGCTGGGCCTGCAGCGCATCGTCTGGGTGGGGATCATCCTGTCGGTGTTCCAGCAGTTCGTCGGCATCAACGTGATCTTCTACTACTCGACCAGCCTGTGGCAGTCGGTCGGGTTCGACGAGAGCGACTCGTTCACGATCAGCGTCGTCACGTCGATCACGAACGTGCTGGTCACGCTCATCGCGATCTTCCTGGTCGACCGCGTCGGCCGCAAACCGATCCTGCTGACCGGCTCGGTGATGATGACGGTGTCGCTGGGCCTCATGGCGCTGTCGTTCGTCTTCTCGACGACGGACAGCTCCGGAGCGGTGACGCTGCCTGCCCCGTGGGGGCCGATCGCGCTCGTCGCCGCGAACGTCTTCGTCGTCGGATTCGGCGCATCCTGGGGACCGCTCGTATGGGTGCTGCTCGGCGAGATCTTCCCGAGCCGCATCCGCGGCAAGGCGCTCGGCGTCGCGGCCGCTGCGCAGTGGATCGCGAACTTCCTCATCACGATCTCGTTCCCGGCCATGTCGTCCTGGTCGCTGCCGCTCACGTACGGCATGTACGCGCTGTTCGCGGCGCTCTCGTTCGTCTACGTCGCGTGGCGCGTGCCCGAGACCAAGGGCATGGACATCGAGCAGACGGAGACGCTGTTCGTGCACCGTAAGGATGCCCCGGCCGCGAGCTGACGAGGGCGCCGCGGACGCGGCATCCGCTCCTGCGCGTCCCACCGTTCGCCTAGGATGCTGGGATGCCCTCGCTCGGCGAACTGATCGCACCACGCCGCCTGGGGAGGGACTTCCGCTGGCTGCTCGCCTCGTCCTGGACGAGCAACCTGGGCGACGGCATCGCGCTGTCTGCCGCGCCGCTGCTCATCGCCTCGATGACGTCGTCCCCGCTGCTGGTGGCGTCGGGCGCCATGATGCAGTTCCTGCCGTGGCTGCTGTTCGGCCTGCTCGCCGGGTCCGTCGCCGACCATCACGATCGGCGACGTCTCGTCATGCTCGCCAACGGCATCCGCGCGGTCATCGTCGGCGCGCTCGTCGTGTTCCTCATCTCCGGCCACGCGACGGTGTGGATCGTGCTGGCGACCGCGTTCCTCTACGGGATCGCGGAAGTGTTCGCCGACTCCGCGGGCAGCACGCTGCTGCCCATGATGGTGCGCCCGGCCGATCTCGGCATCGGCAACGCCCGTATGCAGGCCGGCTACCTCGTCGCCAACCAGCTCGCCGGGCCGCCCCTGGGCGCCTTCCTGTTCGCGGTGGGGTCGTTCTGGCCCTTCCTGCTGCAGATCCTGTGCGTCGCCCTCGCGGTGCTGCTGATCTCGCGGATCTCGCGCACGCCGATCCCCCAGCCGGATGCCGCGGCCACCGACACCGGCGCCGTCGGCGCCGACGGCAGGCGGGTCAAGCCGCACCCGATCCGTGAGGGGCTGCACTGGCTGCGTCACAACCCCCCCGTGCGCACCCTGGTGCTGATCATCCTGGTGTTCAACGTGACGTGGGCCGCGCCGTGGAGCATCCTCGTGCTGTACGCGACCGAGCACCTCGGCATGGGCGCCGTCGGGTACGGCGCGCTCACGACGGCAGCCGCGCTCGGCGGCATCGTGGCGGTCGGCAGCTTCGGCTGGCTCGAGAAGCACGTGTCGTTCGCCACCCTCATGCGGGTGTGCCTGTCGCTCGAGGTGCTGATGCACCTGTCGTTCGCGCTCACGACGAACGGCGTCGTCGCCCTCGTCATCATGTTCGGGTTCGGCCTGTACGCGTTCGTGTGGGGCACGATCTCGACCACCGTCCGCCAGCGCCTCGTGCCGATCTCGCTGCAGGGGCGCATCGCCTCGGTCAACATGGTCGGCGTCTTCGGAGGGCTCGTGATCGGCCAGCTGCTGGGCGGCATCATCGCCCAGACGTGGGGGCTCACGGCGCCGTGGTGGTTCGCGTTCGCGGGGTCGGCGGTCACGCTCCTGCTGGTGTGGCGGCCGATCCGCAACATCGCCGCCGCGAAGCCGGTGCTGGAGGACCCCGCGCTGGAGCCCGACGCGGCCTAGGCCCGCTCCGCCGCGTCGAGGTGGGCACGCATCAGCAGGCCCACGCCGCCCTCGAACTCGATGCCCATCAGCCTCGGCGCACGCAGCACCTCGGTGAAGCCCCACCGGCGGTGGAGGTCGATCGAGGCGCCGTTGCGCAGGTTCACGACGTAGAAGGCATCGTCCGCGCGGGCAGCGATCCACTGCAGGCGGGCGTCGGTGAGCGCCGCGCCGATCCCGCGACGCCGCCACGGCGGGTCCACCGTGATGCCGCCGAGGTAGTGGCCGGGCGGAGCCTGGTCGACCGCCTCGACGTGACGATGCGTCTTGGCCCAGCCGGCGATCGAGCGTCGCCCGTCGTCATCCGCCTCGGCGACGAGGATGCAGCGCTGCGGGTCTGCGACGGCCCGCCGGTATCCCTCCGCAGCGCCGACGGAGCCCGCCGCACGGCCCGCCGCGACCTCGAGGCGCAGGATGCCGTCGACGTCGCCCCTCGTCGCCGGACGCAGCGAGACGGCCGCGGGCGTCCGGCCGCCGGCATCCGGCTCGTACGGGGCGAAGCCGGTCACCGCGTCGCCTCGTCGCCGCGGACCGCGGCGACGAGCGCGGGCCACAGCGTGTCGAGGCGGGCCACCCAGGGCTCGGCGAACTCGCCGGCCCGGTAGCGCACCCGGACGTCGTCCAGCGGCACCCATTCGGCGTCCGCGACCTCTTCGGGATCGAGCGTCAGCACCGCCGTGTCGAGGTCGTGCGCCACGTACAGGTCGAGCAGCGCCGACTCCTCGGTGAACCGCCCCACGAACGTCAGCGCGTCGCCCGAGGCCCGCAGTCCCGTCTCCTCCTGCAGCTCACGCACGGCGGCCTCGCGGCTGGTCTCACCGGCGAGCGCACTGCCCGCCGGGAACTCCCAGTCCATCGCCCAGTCCTTCACGGCCGCGCGCTGCGTGATCAGCACGAGCCCGTCGGCGCGCACGACGCACGCCGACGACACGACGTGGAACCGCCCCGTCGGAAAGTCCGGGTCGCCGCGCCGATGCGTGATGCCCTGGGGGATGCCGGCGGCATCCGTCACGTCCCACAGTTCGCCGTCCACGAACCGAACCTAGTCCTCGAAGGCCCCGTAGACCTCGAGGGTGTTCGCGGCGAGCTGCGCGCACAGCTCGTCGACCTCGATGCCGAGCTCGGCGGCCATGAACCGCACCGTCACGGGGATCAGGTACGGCGCGTTCGGACGGCCGCGGTGCGGCGCCGGCGTCAGGAACGGGGCATCCGTCTCGACGAGGATCCGCTCGCGCGGGATCACCGCGAGCGCGTCGCGGAGGTTCTGCGCGTTCTTGAACGTCACGTTGCCCGCGAACGACAGCCAGTAGCCACGCTCCCCCGCGATGCGCGCCATGTCGGCGTCGCCCGAGAAGCAGTGGAACACCGTGCGCTCCGGGGCGCCCACGCGCTCGAGGGTCTCGAGCACGGCGTCGTGCGCGTCGCGGTCGTGGATCTGCATCGCGATGGCGTGCTTCTTCGCCAGGGCGATGTGCGCCTCGAAGCTCTCGTACTGCGCCGGGCGCCCGTCCTCGTCGGTGCGGAAGAAGTCGAGGCCCGTCTCGCCGATCGCCCGCACGCGCGGCTGCGCCGCCAGCTCGTCGATGACCCCGATCGCCTCGTCCAGCCGCCCGGCCGCCGCGTACGCGGGCGCCTCGTTCGGGTGGATCGCGACGGCCGCGAGGACGCGGGGATGGGATGCCGCCGCCCACGCCGACCAGCGGCTCGACTCGATGTCGCCACCGGCCTGCACGACGCCGACCACGCCAACCTCGCCCGCGCGGGTGAGCTGCTCGTCGAGAGTGAGGCCGGTCCCTGAGCCCGTCGAAGGGCCGTCCTCGATCTCGAGGTGTGCGTGGTTGTCGTACACCGGCACCGCGAGGGGCTCGGGCGCGTCGGGATAGGTGACGTCGCGCGAGCCCTTCTCGCGGGTGCGCACGTACTGCGACGGGTCGGCCCCCTCGGCGGGGTACGGCACGGGCGCTTCGGTCATCACGCCGTCTGCTCGACCCGCGGGAACAGCGGCGCGAGGCCGTTGACCGACGTGCCGGGCTTCAGGACGCCCCATGCGCCCGCCTCGCGCAGCGGCTGGTCCTGCAGGCGGCCGACCGCCTCGGCGGCGCCCAGGGCGATCCACAGCTTCTCGGTCGACTCGGGCATCACCGGCGACAGGAGCACCGCGAGGGCGCGCAGGCCCTCGGCGGCCGTGTACAGCACCGTGCCCAGACGGGCGCGCTGCGCCTCGTCCTTGGCGAGCGCCCACGGCTCGTTCGCCGTGATGTACAGGTTCAGCGCGTCGACGATGGTCCAGATCGACGAGATCGCCTCGTCGATGCGGAAGCGCTCGATCGCCGCGTCGGCGGCGGCCTCGGCATCCGCCACCGTCTTCTGGATCGCGAGGTCGCCCTCGAGATACTCGGCAGGCGGCGGCACGATGCCCTCGAAGTACTTCTCGATCATCGCGGTGGTGCGCGACGCGAGGTTGCCGAAGCCGTTGGCGAGCTCCGCCTGGTAGCGGGCCGACAGGTCCTCCCACGAGAACGAGCCGTCCTGGCCGAACGCGATCGCCGACAGGAAGTAGAACCGGTAGGCGTCCGAGCCGAACACGTCCGTGATCTCGGTGGGCGCGATGCCGGTGAGCTTCGACTTCGACATCTTCTCGCCGCCCACGAGCAGCCAGCCGTGCGCGAAGACGCCGCGCGGCACCTCGAGACCCGCCGCCATCAGCATCGCCGGCCAGATGACGGCGTGGAAGCGCAGGATGTCCTTGCCCACGACGTGGTACGCGGGCCAGCGGCGCGCGAACTCCTCCGGGTCTTCGCCGTAGCCGACCGCGGTCGCGTAGTTGAGCAGCGCGTCGACCCACACGTAGATGACGTGCTGCGGATCCCACGGCACCGTGATGCCCCAGTCGAACGCCGAGCGCGAGATCGACAGGTCCTTCAGGCCGTTCTTGACGAACGAGACGACCTCGTTGCGCGCCGAGTCGGGGCGCACGAAGTCGGGCACGGTCGAGTACAGCTCGAGCAGCTTGTCCTGGAACTCGCTGAGCTTGAAGAAGTAGTTCTTCTCCTGCAGCAGCTCCAGCGGCTTGGAGTGGATGGCGCAGACCTTGAGGCCCTCGAACGCGCCGGTGCCGTCGACGATCTCGGACTCGGGCTTGAACTCCTCGCATCCCACGCAGTACAGCGCCTCGTACTCGCCCGCGTAGATGTAGCCGCGGTCGTAGATCGCCTGCACGAACTGCTGCACGCGCTCCTCATGGCGCTGCTGCGTCGTGCGGATGAAGTCGTCGTTGGCCACGTCGAGCGTCGTGAGCAGCGGGAACCAGGCTTCGGTGACGAGCTTGTCGACCCACTCCTGCGGCGTCACGCCGTTGGCGGACGCGGCGCGCATCATCTTCTGGCCGTGCTCGTCGGTGCCCGTGAGCATCCAGGTGTCGTCGCCCGCCTGGCGGTGCCAGCGGGCGAGCGTGTCGACCGCCACGGTCGTGTAGCCGTGGCCGATGTGCGGCACGTCGCTCGGGTAGTAGATCGGCGTCGTGATGTAGAAGGATTGGCGGCCGGAAGTCACCAGGAGAGTCTAGTTCGAGCGGATGCCGCCACCGGCGCTGTGACCGAGGCCCCTGGTTCGCCGGGCCGCGGCTGGCGGAACGTAACAGTCGGCCCGGCTAGGCGCTCGCGCGTACGACGAGAGTCGTGGGGAGCGTGATCGGCTGCGGGCGGCCGCCGTCGATGACCTCCAGCAGCAGCGAAACCATCTCGTCGCTCAGGCGGTCCCACGGCTGGCGCATCGTGGTCAGCGGCGGCTCGTGCGTCGCGGCGAGGCCCGAGTCGTCGAATCCGGCGACCGCGACGTCGTCCGGGACGCGCTTGCCGGCCTTCCGCAGCGCGGTGATGGCACCGGCGGCCATGAGGTCGCTCGCGGCGAAGACCGCGTCGATGTCGGGGGCGCGCTCGAGCAGCTTCGCCATGGCAACCGCGCCGGACTCCTGGCTGTAGTCGCCCGCTTCGACGAGGGCGGGGTCGAAGTCCTCGCCCATCTCCTCCTCGAACCCGACGAGGCGATAGCGCCCGCCCGGGGTGTCGTGGGGCCCGGCGATCATGGCGATGCGCCGGTGCCCGCGCGAGCGCAGGTAGCGCGTCATCGCACGTGCAGAGCCGATCTCGTCGACCGACACGGTGGGGACGTTCGCCTCGTGCCCGAGCGGGATGCCGCAGCACACGGTGGGGACGCCGGCCTCCAGCAGCTGCTCGACGAGCGGGTCGGCCTCGTGGGACGAGATGAGCAGCACACCGTCGACGTGGCCCGCGCCGACGAAGGTGGCCACGCCCGCGCGTTCGGCGGGCGTGCCGGCGACGAGCAGGACGAGCGTCATGGAGCGCTGCGCGAGCGCCTCGGCGGCTCCGCGCAGCAGGAGCGCGAACGTCGGGTCCTGGAAGAGCAGGTGCTGCGGCTCGGTGAGCAGGAACGCGAGAGAGCCCGCGCGACCGGTCGCGAGGCTCCGCGCCGCGTGGTTGGCGGTGTAGCCGGTGCGCCGGATCGCGTCCTCGACGGCGGTGCGCGCATCGGGCGACACCCAGTGCCCGCCGTTGATGACACGCGAGACGGTACCGCGGGACACCCCTGCGGCCGCCGCGACATCGCGGATCGTCGGCTTGCGCCGCGCGGTCGTCTCGTCCACGACGAGTGACTCTACCCCGCCCGGGGCCGCGAGGCGGCCGTCGACACGACGACACCCTGTGACCGGTCACAGTTGGGTAACGGTTGCCGGCCCGGCGGTGCGGTGCGGCATCCACTCGAGCAACACTGTGACCGGTCACAGTCGCTGTGGCCGACCGCCCCGGCCACGGCCCGGGCACGAGCCCTGCACCCGACCCGATGGAGCGTCCATGACCTCGCCCGACCGCTGGCCCGAGATCCGGGGAATCGCCTATGGCGGCGACTACACCCCCGAGCAATGGCCGAAAGAGGTGTGGCGCGAGGACGTCGCCCTCATGCGGGAGGCCGGGGTCAACCTGGTCAGCGTCGGCATCTTCGCGTGGGCCCTCATCGAGACCGACGAGAGGGTGTTCGACTTCGCGTGGCTCGACGAGCTGCTCGACCTGCTGCACGAGAACGGCATCGCGGTCGACCTCGGCACCCCCACCGCGTCGCCGCCCGCATGGTTCTTCGCCCGGCACCCCGACGCGCGCGTCGTCACGCGCGACGGCGTCACGATGGGCTTCGGCGCGCGGGGCATGGCCTCGCACGCGTCGCCCGCGTACCAGGAGGCGATCGTGCGCATCGCCTCTGCCCTGGCCGAGCGGTACGGCGAGCACCCCGCTGTCGTGCTGTGGCACGTGCACAACGAGTACGGCGTGCCCGTGGGCGAGGACTACTCCGAGCAGTCGGTGCGCGCGTTCCGTGGCTGGCTGCAGGACAAGTACGGATCGCTCGAGGGACTCAACGCCGCGTGGGGCACCACCTTCTGGGGCCAGCGCTACGGCGCGTGGGAGCACGTCGGCGCCCCCGCCGCCGCGCCCTCGGTCGTGAATCCCGCGCAGCGCCTCGACTTCGCGCGCTTCACCGACCACCAGCTGCGAGCGTGCTTCATCGCCGAACGCGATGCGATCCGCGCGCACGCGTCGCAGCCGGTCACGACCAACTTCATGGCCAACCAGAGCTGGACCACCGACATGTGGGCGTGGGCGCGCGAGGTCGACATCGTGTCGGACGACCACTACCTCGTCGCGGCCGACCCCGAAGGCGAGATCGGCCTCGCGATCGCCGCGGACCTGTCGCGGTCCGTCGGCGGCGGCAAGCCCTGGATCCTCATGGAGCACTCGACGTCGGCCGTCAACTGGCAGCCTCGCAATGTCGCCAAGCGTCCGGGCGAGCTCGCCCGCAACTCGGTGACCCACCTTGCCCGCGGCGCCGACGCGATCCTGTTCTTCCAGTGGCGCGCGTCACGCTCGGGCGCCGAGAAGTTCCACTCCGCGATGATCCCCCACGCCGGCACCTCGTCGCGCGTGTGGCGCGAGGTGGTCGAGCTCGGCGACGTCCTCGGCCGGCTGGACGAGGTGCGCGGCTCGCGCGTCGCGGCCGACGTCGCCGTGCTGTGGGACTTCGAGTCGTTCTGGGCGCAGGACCTCGAATGGCGCCCATCGGTCGACGTGTCCCACGCCGAGCGCATCCGGTCGTTCTACGAGCGACTGTGGCGCGACGGCATCACGGTGGACTTCGCGCTGCCCAGCCAGGACCTCTCTGGCTACAAGCTCGTCGTCGCTCCCGCGCAGTACATGCTGAGCGCCGCCGACGCCGCGAACCTCACGCGCTACGTCGAAGGCGGCGGCACGCTCGTGGTCTCGTTCTTCTCAGCCGTCGTGGACGAGAACGACGCCGTGCCCGCGGGCGGCTTCGTCGCCCCGCTGCGCGACGCGCTGGGCGTCGTGGTCGAGGAGTTCCTGCCGCTGCGCGAAGGCGCCCGCCACGCCGTGCGCTGGCACGGCGACAGCTCGACCGACGACGCGCCGCTGCTCCTGGCCGATGCGTGGCAGGAGGACGTCGTGCTCGAGGGCGCCGAGGCGCGCGGCACGTACGTCGACGGCCCCGGCGCCGGCGGCGCGGCCGTCACGCGGCACACGCACGGCTCCGGTGTCGGCTGGTACCTCAGCACCCGATTGGATGCCGCCGCCCTGCGCACCGTGATGGCCGAGGTGTACGCCGACGCCGGCGTCGCGCCGGCAGCGCACCCGGAGGGCCTCGAAGTCGTGGTGCGCCGCGGCGACGACGCCGATTTCGCTATCGCGGTCAACCACCGCGACGACCCTGCGGCATTCGCCGCGACGGGCGTCGATCTCATCTCCGGCGCCGCCGTGGACGGCACGCTCACGGTGCCGGGGGGCGGCGTCGCCGTCGTCCGCCTGGCCCGCACCCCCTGACCTGTACCTCCTGCATCACACCACCACCGAAAGGAACACCATGCGCAAGCAGATCGCATTCGGAGCGCTGGCGCTCACGGCAGCGGTCGTCCTCGCCGGCTGCGCCGGCGGCTCAGCCGGCAGCGGCGACGACGACAGCAGTGCCGACGGCAAGGGCGCCGAGCTCGTCATCTGGACAGACGAGGAGCGCCAGGCGGCCGTCAAGGACGCGGCCAAGGCCTTCGAGGACGAGACCGGCGCGACCGTCAAGATCGTCAAGAAGAACTTCGAGGACCTCCGCAACGACTTCATCGCACAGGTGCCGACGGGCAAGGGCCCGGACATCACCGTCGGCGCGCACGACTGGCTCGGCGCGCTCGTCGCGGCCGGCGTCGTCGACACGATCGACCTCGGCGACAAGACGTCGGAGTTCGAGCCCGTCGCCCTCGAGGCGATGACCTACGACGGCCAGCTGTACGCCCTCCCGTACTCGCTGGAGACGATCGCCCTCGTCCAGAACGCCGACCTGGTCGGCAGCGAGGCGCCGGCGACGTGGGACGAGATGATCCAGAAGGGCCTCGCGGCAGGCACCGAGCGTCCGTTCGTCATCAACACCAACGGCGAGACCGGCGACGGCTACACGATGTACGGCTTCCAGACGTCGTTCGGCGCCCCCGTCTTCGTGCAGGACGACTCGGGGTCCTACACGACCCAGGTCGGCATGGGCGGCGCAGCCGGCGAGGCATTCGCGCAGTGGCTCGGCGCCAACGGCAAGAACGGCACCGGCTACATCTCCACGACCGTCGACTACGACATCAACAACGAGCTCTTCAACTCGGGCAAGGCGCCGTACACGATCCAGGGCCCCTGGGCGATCAGCGCGTACCCCGACGTGAAGAACATCGTCGTGAGCCCGATCCCGTCGGCGGGCGGCCAGCCCGCTGCCCCGTTCGTGGGTGTGCAGGGCTTCTACCTGAGCTCGCAGTCGAAGAACAAGCTGCTCGCGCAGTCGTTCCTCGTCGACTACCTCGGCACCGAGGAGGCGCAGCGCGCCCTGTACGAGGCGGACCCGCGCATTCCGGCGTGGTCGACGCTGGCCACCGAGGTCGCCTCCGACCCGATCATCGCGGGCTTCCTCGCCTCGGCGCAGAACGGCGTGCCGATGCCGAGCATCCCCGAGATGGGCTCGGTGTGGGACCTGTGGAATGCCGCGCAGTCGCAGATCATCAACGGCGCCGACCCCGTGTCGACGTGGAACCAGATGGTCACCGACGTCGAGACCGCGGTCAAGGGCTGAGCCCCCTGATCCGCAGGACCGCCGGCTGACCCGACAGCCGGCCCCCGCTCCGGGAGGCGGGCGAGTGCCTCTCCCCGCCTCCCGGACTCCATTTCCGCCTCCGCACGACTTCCTTCGACAGGAGCACCCCCATGACGGTGGACGCACCTCCCTCACCGCCGGCGACGGTCGACGCCCCGCCCCGCGAATCGCACGCGCGCCGCTGGCGCGGTCCCGGCTGGGGCTTCGTCGTGAAGCTCGTGCTGATGGCGCTGGTCAATGCCTTCGGCGTCATGACGCTGCTGAGCGCCTTCCGCGCCGAATCCTGGGTCGTCTTCTGCGGCATGCTGGTGCTCCTGCTGGCCGCCGACATCGTCTACTTCACGCGGCGCGCGCTGCCGCTGAAGTACCTGGTACCGGGCCTGGTGTTCCTGCTGGTGTTCCAGGTGTTCATCTTCGGCTACACCGCCTACATCGCCTTCACGAACTACGGCACCGGCCACGCAGGCACGCAGGGGCAGGCCGTCGAGGCGGCCCTCATCCAGGGCGAGCGGCGCGTCGAGGACTCCCCCACCTACCCGCTCTCGGTGCTCCAGCGCGGCGATCAGCTGGGCTTCGCGATCGTCGGCGACGACGGCGACGTGCTCGCGGGCACCGCCGACGAGCCGCTCGACGAGGTGCGCGGCGCCGAGATCGGCCAGGCCGGGACCCCCTCCGAAGTCCCCGGGTGGACCGTGATCCCCAAGGCGACCGTGATCACCGACGCCGATCTGCAGGCGCAGATCGCGGCGCTGCGCGTACCGGTCTCGGACGACCCCAATGACGGCTCGATCCGCACGCGCGACGGCTCGACGGGTGCCGTGTACGAATCGACGCTCGTGTGGGATGCCGACGCCCAGACGATCACCGACACCACCACGGGCACCGTCTACACAGCCGACGACAGCGGCTCGTTCGTCGCCGCGGACGGGTCGACGCTGCCCGCCGGCTGGTATGTCAACGTGGGCTTCGCGAACTTCGTGCGCATCTTCACCGACCCGGCACTGGCCGGCACACTGCTCTCCGTCACCGTGTGGACGTTCGTGTTCGCGACGCTGTCGGTGCTGCTGCCCTTCGCCCTGGGCCTGGTGCTCGCGCTCATCTACAACGACGCCCGCATCAAGGGCCGCCGGTTCCTGCGGACGCTGTACATCCTCCCCTACGCCTTCCCCGCGTTCATGTCGGCGCTGCTGTTCCGCGGCATGTTCAACGCCGAGTTCGGCATCATCAACGACCTCTTCTTCTTCGGGGCGCACATCAACTGGCTGGGTGACCCGTGGCTCGCACGGGCCGCGGTCATCTGGGTGAACCTGTGGCTCACCTACCCGTACTACTTCCTGGTGTGCACGGGCGCCTTGCAGGCGCTGCCGAAGGACACGCTCGAGGCGGCCTCCATCGACGGTGCAGGGCGTGCCCGGCAGCTGCGCTCGATCATCCTGCCTCTCGTGCTCGTCGCGACCGCGCCGCTGCTGATCTCGTCGTTCGCGTTCAGCTTCAACAACTTCACGGTCATCTACATGTTCAACAACGGCGGGCCGTCGATCCCCGGCGCACCGTACGCCCTCGGCGCCACCGACATCCTGATCTCCGCGATCTACGACATCTCGGGGGTCTCCGGCGGCGCCGCCGACTACGGCCTCGCGAGCGCGCTGTCGATCCTCGTGTTCGCGGTGGTCGGGGGCATCTCGGCGATCGCATTCCGCCAGACCCGCAAGCTCGAGGAGTTCCAGTGATGTCCACCAACACGGCTGTCTCCGTCACTCCTGCCTCCACGGCTCCGGCCGCCGCCGGCCCCGACCCGCGAAGCGGCGCCCGCCGCCGCCGCTGGCTGCGGGAGGTCGGCTGGAAGTACCTGCTCGCCGTCGTGGTGATCTTCTACGCCGTGTTCCCGCTGGTCTACGTGCTGTCGGCCTCGCTCAACCCGCACGGAACGCTGGCGGCGAGCAATGCCCTCTTCAGCGTCATCGACCTGTCGAACTTCTTCGCGCTGGGTCAGACGCAGTTCTGGACCTGGGCGGGCAACACGCTGCTGATCGGCGGCATCTCGTCGGTGGGCGCCGTCCTCATGGGAGCCGCGGCCGCGTACGCGTTCTCGCGCTTCCGCTTCTCGGGGCGGCGTGCGGGACTCACCGGGCTGCTCATCATCCAGATGTTCCCGCAGGCGCTCGCCTTCGTCGCGATCTTCCTGATGCTGCTGACCCTCGGCGAGGTCGTGCCTGCGCTGGGCCTCAACTCCAAGATCGCGCTCATCTGCGTGTACCTGGGCGGTGCACTGGGCGTCAACACCTTCCTGATGTACGGCTTCTTCAACACCGTGCCGATCGAGATCGACGAATCCGCCAAGATCGACGGTGCGACGCATGCGCAGATCTTCTGGCGGCTGATCATGCCGCTCGTGACGCCGATCCTCGCGGTGGTCGCGCTGCTCGCCTTCATCGCCGCGTTCGGCGACTACATCATCGCCAAGATCGTCCTCGTCTCGGAGGAGAACTGGACGCTCGCGGTGGGCATGTACCAGTGGGTCTCGAACCAGCTGGCCTCGAACTGGGGGCTGTTCGCGGCGGGAGCGGTCATCGCCGCGATCCCCGTCCTCGTCCTGTTCCTGTCGCTGCAGCGGTACATCGTCGGGGGCCTCACCGCAGGATCCGTCAAGGGCTGAGCCCGCCGCAGCCGGGGCGCCCGGCATCCATCACCTCGTCGGCCCTGTGCCGACGACACCCCGCAGCGTCGCGGGAACCTCCGGCGACGCTGCCTCACGAGAGGAATGCGCACGTGCACCGATGGATTTCGAGGACCCGCAGGGCGGTGCTCGGCGCGGGTCTCGCGGCGACACTGGCCGTCGGTGCGACAGCGCCCGCCGCGTGGGGGGCCACGGGCGACGATCCCGTGGACGCCGGCATCTTCGTCGACAGGGTCGACGGCCTGGCCGCGGACTTCGCGATGGGGGTCGACGTCTCGACCGTCCTGTCGCTGGAGTCGAGCGGGGTGGTGTTCCGGGATGCCGCCGGCCGGCCGGCCGACGTGTTCGACGTGCTCGCCGACAACGGCGTGAACTCGGTGCGCATCCGGGTGTGGAACGACCCGTACGACGAGGCCGGCCGAGGCTACGGCGGCGGGACCGTGGACGTCGATCGCGCCGTCGAGATCGGACGACGCGCGACCGCCGCGGGCCTGGACGTCCTCGTCGACTTCCACTACTCCGACTTCTGGGCCGACCCTGCGCGCCAGCTCGCCCCGAAGGCGTGGGCGACACTCGACGACGCCGCGACCCTAGTCGCCCTGCACGACTTCACCGCCGATGCACTGCAGCGCTTCGAGGATGCAGGGGTCGACGTCCGGATGGTGCAGATCGGCAACGAGACGAACAACGCAGTGGCGGGGCACACGCGCGCGGGCCGGGCGATCGACGCGCAGTTCGCCGCGTTGGTGGCCGCCGGCAGCGCCGCCGTCCGCGAGGTGCTCCCCGACGCGCTGGTCGCCGTGCACTTCACGAACCCCGAGACGCCCGGACGCTACGCCGAGTACGCCGCGGGACTCGCGCAGTACGGCGTCGACTACGACGTCTTCGCGAGCTCTTACTACCCGTACTGGCACGGCACGCTCGACAACCTCACCGCAGTGCTGTCGCAGGTGGCTTCGACGTACGGCAAGGAGGTCATGGTCGCCGAGACCAGCTGGGCCCGCACCCTCGAGGACGGCGACGGCTACCCGAACGTGATCGGCGCCGGCGGCACCACGAGCCAGTACCCGGTGAGCGTGCAGGGTCAGGCCTGGGAGCTGCGCGACGTGATCGCGGCGGTCGCGGCCGTCGGCGACGCGGGTGTGGGCGTGTACTACTGGGAGCCGGCCTGGCTGCCGGTGGGACCGCCCGACCAGGTCGCTGCAAACCGCGTGCTGTGGGAGCAGTTCGGCTCGGGCTGGGCGTCGAGCGCGGCGAGCGGCTACGACCCCCTCCACGTCGGCGACTCGTACGGCGGATCCGCATGGGACAACCAGTCGCTCTTCGCGTGGGATGGCACGCCGCTGGAGTCGCTGCGCACCTTCGCGTATGTCCGCACCGGGGCCGTCGCGCCCCGCGAGGTCGTGTCGGTGGAGGACGTGACGCGCACGGTCGTCGACGGCGCCCCCGTCGCCCTGCCCTCGACGATCGTGGTCGCGTACAACGACCGCACCGTCGAGCAGCAGGCGGTGACCTGGAGCACCGCGGTCGACTGGATCCGAGGGCCCGGGCACTACGCGATCCCGGGACGCTCGGCATCCGGTCTCGCCGTCACGGCCGACGTGACCGTGGAGGCGGTGAACCACGTCGTCAACGGCGGGTTCGAGAACGCCGATATGAGCGCCTGGACGCTGACCGACCCGGCCGCGCGCCAGGAGACCGCTGACGCCGCAACGGGCGGCCACGCGGTCACGTTCTGGAGCGGCTGGGCGTATCGGACGTCGGCGTCGCAGACCGTGACCGGCGTGCCCGCGGGCACCTACGTGCTGCAGGCGACGACGCAGGGGACGAACAGTCCATCGGCGGACGCCCGCACGCTGACCGCCCGTACCTCGGCCGGCACGTGGAGTGCACCGCTGGAGTTCGCGGTGTGGAACGACTTCCACACCGCGACGGTCCCCGGCATCGTCGTCGGCGCCGACGGCGTGGTCGAGATATCGGCGGACTTCTCGCTGTCGGCCGGGGCGTGGGGCGTGCTCGACGACGTGCGGCTGATCGACGCCGCAGCGGCGGGCGCGGCACAGCCAGTGGACAAGACCGCCGTCGAGCGGGCGCTCGCGACCGCGGCGGCGATGGATCGGGCGCGATACACGGCGGCATCGCTGGCGCAGCTGGACGAGGCCATGGCAGTCGGCGAGGTCGTCCGCGCGGCTTCGCGAGCCACGACGCGCGACGTCAAGGATGCGGCAAAGCTCATCGACAAGGCCGTCCACCAGCTGAAGGCCGTGAAGAAGAAGGGCTAGCCCGTCACGTCCCCGGCGCCGGAACGCTCTCACCGGAAAGCGCCGACCCCTCGCCTTGGGGTGCAGGGCTCGGCTAGGGTCTGGAATCGCAACGCGCACGGGGGGTCCGCGGGGTCGCGGAGGTGCGCACGCAGTCGGGAGGATGTCGATGCGCAGTTCTCGTGTGTGGTCAGCGCTCGTGGTCGGAGTCATCATCGGTGCCCTCGTCGCGCCCTTCGGGCCGGCGGGCACGGCGACGGCAGCGACTCTGCAGCCCTCCGGGCTCGTGACGGGATTCCAGATCGACGGCGACAAGACCGGGGGTGCCCCACCCGCCACCTTCGACTGGAACTCCTTCCTCAGCGCACCGGCACCCGACGGCAGCTTCACCTTCACCCCCACCGGCGCCTACACCACCGCGGCGGGCCTGCCCTCGACCGGCGTGCTCAACGCGACCTTCGCCTGGGACAACGGAACCCTCGGCGCCGCCTGCTCCGGGCAGGATGCCAGCGGGTCGCCGGGCAGCCAGACGCCCAACACCATCCCCTGGGCGCCCGGCCCCGCCAACGTCAACGACAAGGGCAACCTGTGCAGCACCGCCTCGGCGTACGAGGTGGTCACCGACGCCACAGGCCGTCGCCACGCGATCCTCTACAACTATTGGACCCGCCTGGTCGGCAACGGCGACATGAGCGCCCTGCAGCTGCTCGAGGGTCCGGCGGCGGGCCGCTGCGACGACGTGCTGGTCGAGTTCGACTACGCGTCCAGCTCGAGCACGATGACCGCGGTCTTCCGGCGGTGGGCCCCGACCGCGAACGACGGCTGCGCGAATCCGAACGGCGCCGGCCAGTGGCTGCCGACGGGGCAGGCCGTCGACTTCTCGTGGGCGGTCGGCGTGCGCACGGAGGGGCCGCTCCCCGTCGGCAACCAGCCGCAGGCGACCTTCGGCGAGTTCGCCGTCGACCTGACGACCGCCGGCCTGTTCAACCCCGACACGTGCACCACCTTCGCGGTGTCCACGATGCTGTCGCGCACGGGCAACGACTTCACCGCCCAGACCGAGGACTACCACGCGGCGGACGACCCGCTGACGCTCTCCAACTGCGGATCCCTGACCGTCACGAAGGATGTCGTGCCCGCCGGGTACCAGAGCGCCGACCGGTTCCCGTACCTCGTCGACCGCACGAGCGGCGGCATCGTGCTCCCGGACGCCGACGCGACGCAGATCTCGGACGACCTCGGCATCGGCGAGACCGACTCGTTCTCGAACGTGCTCGCGGCCGCCGACTACCGCCTGGCCGAGACGGTCGCGCCGCCCTGGACCCTGCAGTCGATCGTGTGCACCACGAGACTGCCCGGGACGAATCAGCCGGTCGTGCGCGTTCTCAGCAGCCTGGCCGACACCTTCGCGGTCTACCCAGACACGACGACCGACTGCGTCCTCACGAACGCGACGTCCACGGTCACCGTGACGAAGCAGACCCTTCCGGACGGCTCACCGCAGCAGTTCGACTTCACGATCGGCGGCAACCCGGCCACGCTGTCCGACGGCGAGAGCGCCACGTTCGCGTTCGCACCGGGATCGACGGTCGAGATCCTCGAGACCTTCGTCGACGGCTGGGTCCGCCAACCCGACATCGTATGCACCGACGGCGGCGCGGTGATAAACGAGCCCGACGGTTACGCGCAGGTGACCACCGTCGCGGGGGCGGACGTGCAGTGCACATTCACGAACACGCAGCTCGGCAACATCTCGATCAGCAAGGAAGCCATCGGCACCGACCCGAACACCGCATTCGAGTTCACCGGGACGTGGCCCGGCGGCGAGAGCTTCTCGATCAACACCGAGGTCGGCGACGGTACGAACTACTACCAGAACTTCACCGGGATCCTGCCTGGGCACTACACGGTGTCCGAAACGGGCGACCGTCATGACACGCTCATCGGCTCGCTGATCTGCACGATCGGCGGCGTCGACACGGTGTTCCCGCCCGGGACGACGAGCGCCGAGTTCGACCTCGCGCCCGGTGACACCGTCACCTGCTACTTCGTCAACGTCGTGCCCGGCCACATCCTGGTGGTGAAGGAGACCGATCCGTTCGAGTACAACCAGGACTTCCCGTTCGCCTTCACGCCGGCCGACCAGAGCATCGACCCCCAGCAGTTCACCCTCAACCCGCTCCCGGGTCAGGCCACGTGGGACAGCCCGAACCTGCCAGGAGGCACCTACGACATCAGCGAGAACCTCGCCGGCGTCGACGGATGGACTCTGACCGACATCACGTGCGACGTGTCGGACGGCGGAACCTCGTCGATCGACCTCGACACGCTCACCGCCACGGTCGAACTCCCGGACGCCGGCATCGCCCAGTGCGTCTTCCACAACACCGCCGATGCGGCCTCGCTCGAGTTGGCGAAGACGGCGCTCGGCGTCGCAGACGGGACCCCGTGGTCGTTCGACTTCCTTCTGACGGACACCTTGAGCGGTGCGTCTCGAACCGTGACGGTGACATCCGACGCGCCATCGGCCGGGCTGTCCGATCTCGTGCCCGGCACGCCCTACAGCCTGACCGAGGTCGCGCAGACGGGCTGGGCGGGAACGCTCGAATGCAGCGTGACGGACGATGACCCCGAGACCGCCGGGTGGCAGTTCACGCTCACTCCGGGCGCCGGGGTGGGCTGCACCGCGGAGAACGCCGCGACGCCGGCATCCGTCTCGGTCACCAAGTCGGTGGACGGGGTGACCGACGACTACGAGTGGTCGTTCCCGTTCGCCCTCACCCCCACCGACGGCGTCACGCCGGCGGGCGGCATCCAGTCGCTCACGGGGACCGGCAACGCCTCCGACACGGCGGTCTGGACGGGACTGCTGCCCGGCGAGACCTACACGATCGCCGAACAGTCGGTACCGGGATGGATCCCCGGGGAGCTCGTCTGTGCGGGCGTCGAGGACACGAACGCGGACCCGCTCGCCGTCACGTTCGTCGCGCAGCCTGCGCAGGCCCTCGAGTGCGCGATCACGAACCAGCCTGCGCCGATCGACATCACCATCGCGAAGACCGCGCTCGGCGGCGACGGCACGTTCCAGTTCGTGCTCACGCCCATCGACCCTCCGGCCGAGGCGGTCGTCGGATCGACGGCCACGCAAGGAGGCCAGGGGACCGTCACGTTCGACGGACTGACCCCGCGCGGGCTCTATTCGCTCGCCGAACTCGACATGGACGGCTGGATCGAGGGCGCGCTGGAGTGCACCGTCACCCACGCCGACGGCGAGTCGGAGGCGCTGGACGTAACAGGCTTCCGCGTCGAGCCCGGGGACCAGATCGGCTGCGCCGTCGAGAACCTCGCGGTCGGGCGGATCGTGGTGGTCAAGAACGTCGATGGGACCGACGGCGTCTTCGACTTCACCGGAACTTGGCTCGACTCCGGCGAGTTCACGATCGACACGACGGAAGGCACCGGGTCGGCGACGTTCGACGACGTCGTCCCCGGCTCGTACGAGGTGTCGGAGACAGCGCCCGACGGCTACGACAACACCGAGCTGGTGTGCGTCGACGGCGACGCCGAAGGCACCGCGTCGGTCGTCGACGACCTCGTCGGGACCGTCAACGTCGACCCGGGCGAGACGGTGGTCTGCACGTTCACGAATACGCAGTGGGGCTCGCTGATCATCGACAAGTCCACGCTGCCTGCGGGCTCGCCGCAGGAGTTCGGGTTCGAGTGGGGTCCCGACGGCGAGGAGTTCGCCCTCACCGATGCGGCCGACCCGTATTCGACAGGGCTCATCGCCCCCGGTTCGTACACCGTGACCGAGACGAGCGAGCTCGAGCGCTGGCTGCTCGACGACATCGAGTGCATCGGGTCCGACACCGACCCCGTGACCGAGGGCGCGTCGGTGACGATCGGCGTCCCGCTGCAGACGACCGTCTACTGCACGTTCGTCAACGCCTTCCTCGCCCCGCTCGAGATCGCCAAGGCTGTCACCTCCGGGCCCACGAAGAGCGCCGACGGAACGGTCGCGATCTCGTACGAGATCACGGTCACCAACCCGGGCGCTCTCGCCGACACCTACGACCTCGACGACGAGCTGCGCTTCGGCGACGGCGTCGCCGTGGTGACGGCCGCCGTCACGTCCGCCGACGGCGTCCCGGTCAACGCAGGATGGGACGGCGTGTCCGACACTGTGGTGGCCACCGCCGTGACGATCGATCCGGGGATCACGCACACGTTCGAGGTGTCAGCCACCGCGCGGGTCGCCACGACCGTCACGGCCGAGCAGGCCGACTGCACCACGACCTCCGACGCCGAAGGCACGGGGCTGCTCAACGCCGCCACCGTGACCTTCACGGGCGGGGATGCCTCGGCCACGGCGTGCGCGCCGGCACCGCTGCCGCCTGTGCCCCCGCTTCCTCCGCTGCCGCCGACAGGCATGACCCTCGGCGGTCTGTGGCTCGGCGTCGCGCTCCTCGGCAGCGGAGTCGCGCTCGCGACCGTGCGGCGCAGGCGCTATCCGCGCACGGCCAGCGAGGCCTGATACAGCTCGCGGCTGGAGTGTCCGGTGAGTCCGGACACTTCGGCCGCGGCATCCTTCAGCCGCATCCCGTCCCGCACGAGTTCGAGCACCTGCGTCACCGCGTCGGGGAACGCGACACCTCGCGCGGGTGCGCCCGCCACGACGATCACAAGCTCGCCGCGGACGCCCGCCTCGGCCCACGAGACGAGCTCCGCGAGCGTGCCGCGAGCCACCTCCTCGTGGAGCTTCGTCAGCTCACGGCACACCGCCGCACGGCGGTCCGCCCCGAACTCCGCGGCCATGTCGGACAGCGAGGCCGCCACGCGGGACGGCGCCTCGAAGAACACCATGGTGCGAGGCTCGGCCGCGAGCGCCCGCAAAGTCGACGTCCGCTCCCCCGACTTGCGCGGCAGGAACCCCTCGAAGCTGAACCGGTCGGTGGGCAGGCCCGACACCGCGAGAGCGGTCACCACCGCGCTCGGGCCGGGGATCGCCGTGACCACGACGCCGGCCTCGGCGGCCGCGGCCACGACGCCGTAGCCGGGATCGCTCACCGTCGGCATGCCGGCGTCGCTGAGCACGAGGACGTCCTGGTCGCGCGCGAGCTCGACGAGCTCGGGCGCGCGGTCCTTCTCGTTGTGGTCGTGCAGGGCGATCAGCCGCGGCCGATTGGCGATGCCGAGGGCCGCCAGCAGCCGCTGCGTCGTGCGCGTGTCCTCCGCGGCTACGACAGTGGCCGCTTCGAGCGCCTCGACGAGGCGGCGGGACGCGTCCCCGAGGTTGCCGATGGGGGTGGCCGCGAGGATGATCACGTCCTCAAGCCTAGACTCGGCTCCCAGCTTCGCCAGAGGCCGCCGCCTAGACTGGGCCGGGTGACGGATGCCCCGCGGCTCGAGGCCGACCAGCCTGCCGCGTCCCTTCTGCCGCCCCCGCGCCCCAGCCTGTACGACCGGTTCACGGCGCGCGTGGCCGCGGATCCCCGGGCGCAGCGCCTCTACCGCTGGCTCGGACCCGCCCTCGTGGTGCTGCTCGCGGCCGTGCTGCGGCTGTGGAACCTCGGCGCGGCGCACGACCTGATGAACCAGTTCGACGAGACGTACTACGTCAAGGACGCGTGGTCGATGCTGCACCTCGGGTACGAGGGATCGTGGCCGTCCGACGCGAACGCGAGCTTCCTTGCGGGCGACCCGAACGTCTTCACGGCGAACCCCTCGTTCGTGGTGCATCCGCCGCTCGGCAAATGGATCATCGGACTCGGCATGCTCGTGTTCGGCCCCGACTCCGGCTGGGGCTGGCGCATCACCACGGCCCTCCTGGGCACCGCGTCGGTGCTGCTGCTGATGCTGATCGCCAAGCGCCTGACGCGCTCGACGACCTTCGCCGTCGTCGCGGGACTCCTCATGGCCGTCGACGGCCTTGCGATCTCGATGAGCCGCATCGCCCTGCTCGACACGTCGCTCACGTTCTTCGTGCTGCTCGCGTTCCTCTTCGTGCTGCGCGACCGAGAACACACGATGGCCCGCATCGCGGCGACCGTCGCCGCCCGCCACGACGGCGACGAGCCGCCGTCGTGGGGACCTCTCCTGTGGAACCGCCCGTGGATCATCGCGGCCGGGGCGGCGCTGGGTGCCGCGAGTGCCGTGAAGTGGTCGGGCGCCTGGGTGCTCGCCGGGCTCGGGGTGTACCTCGTCGTGACCGATGCGCTCGCCCGCCGCCGTGCGGGCGTGCTGTTCTGGCCGACGGATGCCGTGCGCCAGGGCCTCGCGACCTTCGTGCTCTTCGTGCCCGTGGCCGTCGTCGTCTACGTGGCCTCGTGGACGGGGTGGCTCGTCACCGACGGCGGCTACGACCGCGACTCGGGCGGCAACGCACTGGAGAGCCTGTGGCTGTACCACGAGGCGATGTATCGGTCGTCATCGCAGATCACCGCCGGCCACACGTACGCCAGCCCGGCGTGGCAATGGCCGCTCCTGCTGCGTCCGACGGGCGTGTACTGGCACCACGACGCGCTGGGCGTGAACGGCTGCGACGCCGCGAACGGGTGCGCGCAGGTGATCTCGACGATCCCGAACCCGCTGATCTGGTACGCGGGGGTGGCCGCCGTGCTCTACCTCGCCTACCGGTTCGTGGTGGTGCGCGACTGGCGGTACGCCCTCGTGCTCACGGGCGTCGCCGTGACCTACGTGCCGTGGCTGTTCCTCCCGACGCGCACCGTGTTCCAGTTCTACACGGTGCTCATCCTGCCCTTCATGCTGCTGGCGCTGACGTTCGCCCTGAAGGACATCGCCGGCCCACCGGGCGCCCCGGTGCACCGGCGGCTGACCGGCCAGCGGCTCGTGCTCGTGTTCCTCGGCGTCGCGCTCGCACTGTCGGCGTTCTGGTACCCGGTGATCTCGGCGATGAACGTCACGTACGACTTCTGGCACCTGCACGCATGGATGACGAGCTGGATCTGACGCGCCTCGCGCGCCCGCTCAGCGGGTGAGGGCGGCGGGGTCGGTGACCGGCAGCCGGCACGCGAAGTCCCGGCAGTCGTATGCCGTCGGCAGGCCGTCGCGCAGGCGCTTGTCGGCGAACAGCCCGAACCCCGACGCGGCCCACGCGTGCGCCTGCTCCGGCGTCACGACGGCGACGACGTCGGCCGGGATGGCCCGCGCCGCGGTGGCGAGGCCGGCCGCCGCATCCGGCGTCACGACGACGAGCTGGCGCGGCGCGACGACGAGCGTCGCGGCGACCCGCAGCAGCGCGCCGTAGGCGAGCGGCTGAGCCAGGGCCGCGCGCGCGTGAGCGGTGACGAGCCGCTCGGCCCGGTCACGGTATGACGATCCGGCGCCGAGCAGCCACAGCGCGGCGGCCGCGCCGGCGAGGGCGGCGGGACCGGACGGCTCGTCGGCGTCGGAGGCGTCGTCGGGCGCGCCGATGCCCTGCTGCGCGAGCACCGGGTCGCCGCCGCCCGGAGCCGTCGCCGCAGCATCGGCGTCGACGCACGCGTCGACGAGCTCCCGTGCACGCACCGCGTACGCGACCTCGCCGGTGGCGACGGCCAAGGCCGTGAGCCCGCCCGCGAGCTGGCCGTAGTCGGCGAGCGTGCCCGGCGAGCGCGACGGCACCTCGTCGAGCGAGGCGCGCACCAGCCGCCCGTCCGCGGCGATGTTCGTCTCGAGGACGGCGTCGGCGGCCCATCGTGCGGCCTCGATCCACGTCGGCTCGCCGAGGGCGGAGCCGGCACGGGCCAGCGCGCCGATCGCGAGTCCGTTCCAGCCGGTCACCACCTTGCCGTCGACAGCCGGGGTTTCGAGGCCGGCACGGCCGCCGGCATCCCTCGCGTAGTAGCCGCCCTCGCTGCGCGCGCCGTCGATCCACGACTCGGAGTCCTGCGCAGCCCCGAAGCCGCCGCCGGGCTGCTGCAGCACGTCGACGAGGAATCCCGCGATCCCGCGGACGACCTCGGGCCGCGCCGGCGTCGCGTCGAGGGCGACCTCGAGCAGCTGGGCGTTGTCGGTGAGCATGCGCTCGTAGTGCGGCACGGTCCAGTCGGGGCGCGTCGCGTAACGGAAGAACCCGCCCTCGACGGGGTCACGCAGCGAGGAGCCCGCCATCGCCGCGAGGGCCCGATCGGCGACGGCGGATGCCCCGGCCGCTCCTTCACGCACGACCCGCGCCTGCAGGAACCGGAGCGCGGTCGCGACGGGGAACTTCGGCGCGGCGACCGCCGGGTCGCCGAACCCGCCGTGGCGCGGGTCCTCGCGTGCGGCGAGCGTCTCGGCAGCGGCACGCAGGTCGTCGGCGGTCGGCGTCCGCATCGCGCCGTCGGGCGTCGCAGCCCTCGCCTCGGCGAGGGCTGCCGCGATCGCATCGGCGGTCTGGTCGATCTCGCCGCGGCGCTCGTTCCACGCCTCGTCGACCGCGGCCAGCACCTGCCGGAAGGCCGGCATGCCCGCACGGGGCACGGGCGGGAAGTACGTTCCGGCGTAGAACGGGCGCCCTTCGGGGGTCGCGAACACCGTGAGCGGCCAGCCGAGGTTCGGCGTGAACGCCGCCGCGGCCGCCATATAGGCGGCGTCGACCTCGGGATGCTCCTCGCGGTCGACCTTGACCGCCACGAACCCGGCGTCGAGCTCGGCGGCGGTCGCGGCATCCTCGAACGACTCCCGTGCCATGACGTGGCACCAGTGGCACGTCGAGTAGCCGATCGACACCATGACGGGCACGTCCCGCCGCCGCGCCTCGGCGAACGCCTCCTCGCCCCACGGGTACCACGCGACCGGATTGCCCGCATGGGCTCTCAGGTACGGGCTCGTGGCGTCCGCGAGGCGAGGGTTCACGGCATCCGCTCCGGCAGCGGGACCGGGGTCAGTTGACCTCGTCCGGGTGTGCGCTGACGCGTCCCGAGCCGTCGCCCGTGTCCATCGCGTCGATGGCGGCGATCTCGTCGGCGGTCAGTTCGAAGTCGAAGACGTCGAGGTTCTCCTGCAGGCGCTCGCGGCGCACCGACTTCGGGAAGACGATGTACCCCTTCTGCAGGTGCCACCGCAGAACGGCCTGCGCAGGCGTCTTGCCGTGGGCCGCGGCGGCCGCGGCGACGGGCTCGGCGCCGAACAGGTCGTACTTGCCCTGGCCGAGGGGTCCCCACGACTCGATCCGCACATCGTGTGCGGCGGCCCAGTCGGTGATGTCGCGCTGCTGGTACGCCGGGTGCAGCTCGATCTGGTTCACGGCCGGCACGACGCCGGTCGCGGCGACGATGCGCTCCAGGTGCGGCACGAGGTGGTTCGAGACGCCGATGCTGCGGGCGAGGCCCTCACCGCGCAGCTCGACGAGCTTCTCCCACGCGTGTACGTAGTTGTCATGCGCCGGCGCGGGCCAGTGCACGAGGTACAGGTCGACCTGGTCGAGTCCGAGCTTCTCGAGGCTCTCGGCGAGCGCGGCGTTCGGCTCGTCGCCGGCCTGCCGGTCGTTCCAGAGCTTGGTGGTGATGAAGAGGTCGCCGCGCGCGATGCCGCTCGCCGCGATCGCCGCTCCCACGCCCTCTTCGTTGCCGTAGATCGCCGCGGTGTCGATGTGGCGGTAGCCGACCTCGAGCGCTTCGCTCACGGCCCGCTCGGTGTCTGCCGGCGGCACCCGGAACACGCCGTAGCCGAGCTGCGGGATCTGGAAGCCGTCGTTGAGGGTCACGCTGGGGACTGTCATGCGTCCAGCCTAGGCTCCTGCACCAGGGCACGGACGGGTCGTCCGCGAGGCGATACGATCGAAGGCTATGTCTGTGCCCGCACCCGTCATCTCGTACCCGCCGGAGCTTCCCGTCAGCGCGGCGCGCGACGAGATCGCACGCGCGATCCGCGACCACCAGGTGGTCATCGTCGCGGGCGCGACCGGCTCGGGCAAGACCACCCAGCTGCCCAAGATCGCGCTCGAGCTCGGGCGCACGCGCATCGCGCACACGCAGCCGCGCCGGCTCGCGGCACGGACGATCGCCGAGCGCGTGGCCGAAGAGCTCCAGGTGCCGCTGGGCACGACCGTGGGCTACAAGGTGCGGTTCACCGACAAGGTGTCGGCCGACACGAGCATCGCGCTCATGACCGACGGCATCCTGCTCAATGAGATCCACCGCGACCGGCTGCTGCGCCGCTACGACACGATCATCGTCGACGAGGCGCACGAGCGGTCGCTCAACGTCGACTTCCTGCTCGGCTACCTGCGGCGCATCCTCACGAAGCGGCCGGACCTCAGGGTCATCATCACGAGCGCCACGATCGACCCCGAGAGCTTCGCGAAGCATTTCGCCGAGCCCGACGGCACCCCCGCGCCGATCATCGAGGTGTCCGGCCGCACGTACCCCGTCGAGATCCGGTACCGCGCGCCGGAGAAGCCCGCGAAGGGCGAGGAGGAGTCCGACGACGTCGACGGCATCACGTCGGCCCTGCGCGAGCTCGACCGGGAGCCCGCCGGCGATGTCCTTGTGTTCCTGCCGGGCGAGGCCGAGATCCGCGACGCCGCCGACGCCGTCCGGGGCCTGTACGCGCGGGATGCCGCCCCGACGGAGGTCCTGCCGCTGTACGGCCGCCTGTCGGCGGCCGAGCAGCACCGCGTCTTCGAGCCGTCGCAGGTCGCGGGCGTCCGCCGGCGCGTCATCCTGGCGACCAACGTCGCCGAGACGAGCCTCACCGTGCCCGGCATCCGCTACGTCGTCGACACCGGCACCGCACGCATCTCGCGCTACAGCAATCGCAGCAAGGTGCAGCGCCTGCCGATCGAGCCGGTGTCGCAGGCGTCGGCGCAGCAGCGGTCGGGGCGTGCCGGGCGCACCAGCCCGGGCGTCGCGATCCGCCTGTACGCCGAGGACGACTTCGTCGCACGGCCCGAGTTCACCGAGCCGGAGATCCTCCGCACGAGCCTCGCGTCGGTGATCCTGCAGATGCTCTCGCTCGGGTTCGGCGACATCTCGTCGTTCCCGTTCCTCACGCCCCCGGACTCGCGCGGCGTCAAGGCGGCGTTCGATCTGCTCGTGGAACTCGGCGCCGTGAAGACCGGCCGCGAGCACCACACGCTCACCGACCTCGGCCGCGAGATCTCGCGGCTGCCGATCGACCCGAGGTTCGCGCGGATGCTGATCGAGGCGCGACGCACGGGTGTGCTGCGCGACGTGCTCGCGATCGTCGCGGGACTGTCGATCCAGGACGTGCGCGAGCGTCCGGAGGAGCGGCGCGAGGAGGCCGACCGCTTCCACGCGCGCTTCACCGACCCGACGAGCGACTTCCTCAGCCTCCTGAACCTGTGGAACCACCTGCAGGAGAAGCAGGCGGAGCTCGGCTCCAGCGCGTTCCGCCGCCTCTGCCGCGCCGAGCACCTCAACTACGTGCGCGTGCGGGAGTGGGCAGACGTCCACCGTCAGCTCAGCACGCTCGTCGGGGCGCCGCGCTCCTCGACGCGGGCGGCGTCCGAGGGCGGCACCGCCGACCCCGACGACGTGCACAAGGCGATCCTCGCCGGCCTGCTCTCGCAGCTCGGCGTGCTCGACGAGCGCACCGCCGCGCGCACCGCGAACCGCGGTTCGTCCGGCGGCGAATCCAAGCGCCGCGCAGCGCCGGCGGAGTACCTGGGCTCGCGCGGAACCCGCTTCGCGATCTTCCCCGGCTCGGGACTGCGCAAACAGCGCCCGCAGGCGGTGATGGCCGCAGAGGTCGTCGAGACCAGCCGGCTGTTCGCCCGCACGGTCGCGGCGATCGACCCGGAGTGGGCCGAACCCCTGGCGGGAGACCTCGCCAAGCGGTCGCTGAGCGAACCGCACTGGTCCAAGACGACGGGCGCTGCGGCCGCATACGAGAAGGTCACGCTGTTCGGCCTGGAGATCGTGCCGAAGCGCCGCGTGCAGCTCGCCCGCTTCGACCGCCCGTTCGCGCGGGAGCTGTTCGTGCGCCACGCGCTCGTCGAGGGCGAGTGGGACTCGTCGCACCTCGACAAGCGCCTCACCGCCTTCGAACGGCGCAACCTCGAGCTGCGACGCCGGCTGGAGAAGATCGAGGAGCGAGAGCGCCGCCGCGACATCCTCGTCGGCGACGAGGCCGTGTTCCGCTTCTACGACGCCCGCCTGCCGCAGGACGTCTTCGACGCCCGCTCGTTCGAGGCGTGGTGGAGGGATGCCGCGACCCGCACCCCGCGGCTGCTCGACATGACCGAGGCCGACCTCGTGGACGAGGCCTCACGCGGCGACGAACGCGACTTCCCCGCCCGGTGGCATCAGGGTGACCAGGTGCTCTCGCTCGCCTACCGGTTCGAGCCCGGCGCCCCGGACGACGGCGTGACCGCGGTCGTGCCGCTGGCGCTCCTCGCCCAGCTGCGCCCTGACGGTTTCGACTGGCAGGTGCCGGGCATGCGCGACGAGCTCATCACGGCGCTCCTGCGCGCGCTCCCCAAGTCGATCCGGCGGCACGTCGTGCCCGCGGCCGACTGGGCGGCGACCTTCGCCGCCGACCTCGCCGGCCTCGGGCCCGAGGCGCACGGGGGCCTGCCGCCGACGGCGCTGCGCGACGCCCTCGCGGCCCGCATCCAGCGCATCGCGAACCAGCCCGTCACCGCGGCCGACTTCGAACTCGAGCGCGTGCCCGGATACCTGCAGGTGTCGTTCCGCGCCGTCGACGAGCGCGGTCGCACGGTCGGCTCCGACCGCGACCTCGCGACGCTGCAGGCCCGCCTGGCCGACCGGGCCCGCGCGTCCGTGTCACGGTCGCTGAACGCACCGGCGCGGCCCGCGAACGCCCCCGCCGGACCCGCGCGTCAGGCTCCCGTCGGTGCGCCCGCCGGCCCGGCGTTCACGGAGCGCACCGGACTCACCGACTGGACGTTCGACGACCTGCCCGAGGTCGTCGACACGAAGGTCGCCGGCGGTGTCGTACGCGGCTATCCCGCGATCGTCGACGAGGGCGCCTCGGTCGCGCTGCGCATCGAGGCGACGCCCGAGGCCGCGGCCCGCGCCACCCGCGCCGGCGTGCGCCGGCTCGTGCTGCTCGCGGTGCCCTCGCCGGTCGCCTACGTGCTCGACCACCTCACGTCGCCCGAGAAGCTCGCGCTGGCGGCATCCCCGTATCCCTCCGCCAAGGCGCTCGTCGAGGACTGCCGCTCGGCGGTGGCCGATGCCGTGATCGCGCGCACCACGCCCGGCGGCGCGACGGGGATCGTGCGGACGAAGGCCGGGTTCGAGGCCGTGCGCGATGCGCTGTCGGCGGTGGTGGTCGACGAGCTGTTCCAGACGGTGTCGCTGACCGCCCGCATCCTCACCGCCGCCCGTGAGGTCGAACGCCGCATGCGCGACGCGAACTCGCTGACGCTTCTCGGGGCGCTGGGCGACGTCAAGGCGCAGCTGGCCGGGCTCGTCTTCCCGGGCTTCGTGTCGCGCACCGGCACGGCGCGACTCGCACACCTGCCGCGATACCTGCGCGGCGCGCTCGACCGGGTCACGGCGCTGCCCGACAACCCCGGACGCGACCGCCAGCGGATGACCGAGTTCGAACGCGCAGCGGCCGTGTACGCCGAGGCAGGCGGGACCATCCCGCCGGATGCGGACGCGCCGACGGCGATCGTGCACACGCGCTGGCTGCTCGAGGAATATCGGGTGAGCCTGTTCGCGCAGGGGCTCGGAACGGCCGAGCCGGTGTCGCTGCAGCGCATCGGCAAGGCCCTGCGCGAGTAGCCCGCACACGTCACGAAGCGTCACACGGGAATGATCGGCGACGCCGGAGGGATTCACACGACATGACCAGAGCGATCGCGTACACCGAGTTCGGGGGCCCGGAGGTCCTGCACGAGATCGAGGTGCCCGACGTCGCGCCCGGTCCCGGAGAGGTCGCGATCCGCGTCGAGGCGGCGGGTGTCAACCCCATCGACGCGAAGCTGCGCGCGGGCCTTCGCGCATCGGCGGCCATCGTCGAGCCCCGACGGGTGGGTTCGGACGGCGCCGGCGTCGTCACCGCAGTGGGCGACGGGGTCGACGGCTTCCGTGTGGGCGATGCCGTCGTGTTCGGCGCGGCGCACGGCGCCTACGCCGACGAGGTCGCCGTACGTGCCGAGAACGTGCACCCGCGCCCCGCCGACGTCAGCGCGGCCGAGGGCGCCGCGCTCGGCATCCCGGTCGGCACCGCGTATCAGACGCTGCGGTCGCTCGCCGTGGCCACCGGCGACACGCTGCTCGTCCACGGTGGATCGGGGGCCGTGGGGCAGGCCGTCGTCCAGTTCGCGGTGCTGTGGGGCGCGACGGTGATCGCAACCTCCTCCCCCGCCCGGTTCGAGCGGCTGCGCCGGCTCGGTGCGACGCCGGTCGAGTACGGCGACGGCCTCGCGGACCGCGTGCGCGCCGCCGCACCGCAGGGCATCACGGTCGCGATCGACGCCGCCGGCACCGACGAAGCCCTGCACACGTCGTTGGAGCTCGTGCCCGACCACCGCCGCATCGCCACGCTCGTACGGGGAGCGGATGCCGCGGGCCTCGGCATCCGCGCGTTCTCGGGCGGCTCGCCCGAGCCCCTGACCCCGCAGCAGCAGCTCTGGCGCGCCGAGGCGGATCCGGTCGTGCTCGCCCTGCTCGCCGCGGGGGCGTTCTCGGTCGAGCTCGGCCCCGAGTTCGCGCTGGCGGACGCCGCACAGGCGCACGCGGCCCTTGCCGCGGGCGTCTCGGGCAAGATCACGCTGATCCCCTGAACGCGGCGCCCGCCGCGTTCGGTCAGACCGTGCCCGTGACCTCCGCCGGCGCAGCCCCGGTGGCGACCGGGCGCCCCGGGGAATTCGACCACTGGCTCCACGAACCCGGATACAGCGCCAGCTCCAGTCCTGCCAGTTCGGCGGCGAACGCCGCCTGCGCGGCCGTGACACCCGAGCCGCAGTAGGCCGCCGCTGCGACGCCCGGCACGATGCCCGCCCCGGCGAACAGGTCGGCCAGGGTCGCGGCATCCCGGAACCGCTCGCCGTCCATGTACTCGGACGTGGGGAGGTTCACCGCGCCCGGGATGTGACCGGCGATCGGGTCGATGGGCTCGACCTCGCCGCGGTAGCGCTCCGCCGCACGCACGTCGACGAGCACTCCTGACGACGGGTACGCCGCGGCGTCGTCGATCGACAGCACCGGCTCCGCGATCTCGTGCACGACGGCGTCACCGGGCGCAGGCTCCACCGCTCCGGGCTCCAGGGCGAGCCCGGCGTCGATCCAGCCACGCAGCCCCCCGTCGAGCAGGCGCACGTCGGCGATGCCGGATCGTGTGAGCACCCACCACGCCCGCGACGCGCCGAGGGCGCGCGCGTCGTCGTACACGACGACCGTGTCGCCCGCTCCGACGCCCCAGCGCCGCACCGCATCCTGCAGGTCGTCGAGGGCCGGGAGGGGATGCCGTCCCTCGTGCGCCGCCCCGTGACGCGAGAGCTCGGACTCGAGGTCGACGTACACGGCGCCGGGCACATGGCCCGCGGCGTGGTCGGCGCTGCCGTCGGGCTTGTCGAGCCGGTAGCGGACGTCGAGGACGCGCACGGGCGCGCCGGCGCCGAGGAGGAGGTCGAGTTCTGCGGGGGTGATGAGCTGCGCCACCCGTCCATTCTGTCCCGCGCGCGACTACTACCCGCGCGGAGGCCGCGGGCCGGGCGCCGCAACAGTACGACATACGAACGGTGCGCACGGGCGCCGCGGCCGACAATGGTTCCCATGCCTGAAGCGACCCCTCCCGCCGCCGCCCCCTCTCGTCAGACGAGGTCGGGGTCGTTCGCGACGGCGCAGGTGCAGGCCGGCTACGTGTCGGGCCTCGCCGAGAACACGGCGGTGCCCTCGATCCACCAGTCCAACGGCTTCGAGTTCGGGTCGCTGAGCGAGGCGCGGGACCTGTTCGCGCTGCGCAAGGACGGCAACATCTACAGCCGCGCCGCCAACCCGACCGTGCTCGTGTTCGAGCGCCGCGTCGCCGAGCTCGAGGGCGGGATCGGCGCCGCGGGCGTGGCCTCCGGTCAGGCGGCCGTCGCCGTCGCCCTGCTCGCCCTCGCCAAGCAGGGCGAGCACATCGTCGCAGCGCGCCAGCTCTACGGCGGCACCGTAGACCTGCTGCAGGACACGTTCGCCGACTGGGGCATCGAGGTCACGTTCGTCGACCAGGACGACGCGGCCGCATGGGAGGCCGCCGTGCGACCCACGACGCGCGCGCTGTTCGCCGAGTCGATCTCGAACCCGATCGCCCAGGTGCTCGACCTCGGCGCGGTGGCCGCCGTCGCGAAGCGCGCGGGTGTGCCGCTCGTGATCGACAACACCGTCGCCTCCCCCTACCTGCAGCGCGCGAGGAACTTCGGAGCCGACATCGTCGTGCACTCGGCGACCAAGTTCATCGGCGGGCACGGCACGTCGCTCGGCGGCGTCGTGGTCGACCTCGGCACATTCGACTTCACCGCCGACCCCGGCCGCTGGCCGCAGCTGACGCAGACCTACCCTCGCGTGCCCGACGGCAGCCTGGTCGAGCGCTTCGGCGACACCGGTTCGCCGTACATCGCCCTCGTGAAGACCAAGTACGTGCACGACCTCGGGCCGTCGCTGTCGGCGTTCAACGCCTTCCAGCTGCTGCAGGGCCTGGAGACCCTCGACCTCCGCATGGAGCGGCACACGGCGAGCGCGCTCGCGGTGGCGCGGTTCCTCGAGACGCACCCCGCCGTCGCGCGCGTGCACCACCCGGGGCTGGAGTCGAGCCCGTGGCACGCCAACGCCCGGGCCTACCTGCCCGACGGCACGAGCTCGGTGTTCGCATTCGACCTGCACGCCACCGGCGACGCCGAGGCCGACTTCCGCCTGGTCGAGGACGTCATCTCGCGCCTGCGGGTGATCCGCCTCGTCGCGAACATCGGCGACGCGCGCAGCCTGGTGGCCCACCCCGCGTCGATGACCCACAGCCACATGTCGCCCGCGCAGCTGGCCGAGGCGTACATCACGCCGACGACCGTGCGCCTGTCGATCGGCCTGGAGGACCCGCGCGACATCGTCGACGATCTGCGCCGCGCGCTCGACGGCGTGACCGCCGCCACCGCCGACGAGGTCGGCGCCGACCGTCAGCTCGCCGAGACCAGCTCGCGGTAGAACCCGATCCCGCGCAGCCACACGTCGACGCGGATGCGCTCGTTGTGCGCGTGCAGGGCGTCGCGCTCGGCGCGCGTCAGGTGGAACGGCGTGAAGCGGTACACGTGGTCGGCGATCGCGGTGAACCACCGGCTGTCGCTGGCTCCCAGCTGCAGGTAGGGCAGCGTCACGACGTCGTCCCCGAGGGATGCCGTCATCGCGGCCGCGAGGCGCCGCCACTCGTCGCCGCGCCACGGCGACACGGGCGACGGATCCGAGCCGTGCGCGAGCGTCACCTCGACCTCGGGGTCGGCGACGACGCGCCGTACGCGCTCGGTCGCCCCCGCGACGGTGTCACCGGTCAGCAGCCGGATGTTGACGGCCGCCGTGGCCGTCGTCGCGAGCACATTGTCGCCGGGCGCTCCCCGCAGCCTGGTGGCGACGGCGGTGGTGCGCACGGTCGCGTTCATCTCCGGCCCGAGCCGCGACAGCACGCTCGCCACGAGCGGGCCGGTCACCGCAAGACTGCGGAACAGCGTCCGCAGCGGCTGCGGCGCGTACGGGGCCACGGTCGACAGCATCGCCCGGACGGGCGACGCGAGCCTGGTCGGGAAGGGATGCCGGTGCAGCCGGTCGACCGCGCGGGCGAGGCGCGCCGTGGCCGGGTACGACGGCGGCGTCGACGCGTGACCGCCGCCCTCACGGGCGGTCAGCTCCAGCGTCATGACGCCGCGCTCTGCGACGCCGACCATCGCGGTGGGGACGCTCACGCCGGGGATCACACCGTCGACCACGGCGCCGCCCTCGTCGAGCACGAGCCCCGGGCGGACCCCCCGCTCACGCAGCAGCGCGACGATCGCCTGCGCACCGCCGCCCGCGGTCTCCTCGTTGTGCCCGAACGACAGGTACACGTCGCGGGCGGGGGTGAACCCCTCGGCGGCGAGCTGCTCGACGGCTTCGAGGATCGCGACGAGCGAGCCCTTGTCGTCGATCGCCCCGCGCGCGTGGATGACGGCATCCGCCCCCTCGCCGACGATGTCGGCGGCGAACGGGTCATGGTCCCATTCTTCGGGGACGACGGGCACGACGTCGATGTGCGCCATGAGCACGAGCGGATCGCCCGCGCCCGCCCCTGCCCACCGGTAGAGCAAGGAGTGCTGGGCGACCGTCTCGCGGGTGAGCGTCGCGTGCAGCGCGGGGTACAGCCGCTCCACGGCCGCCGTGAAGTCGTCGAACGCGGCCCAGTCGGTCTCGGGCTCGTCGGCGTGCGACACCGTGGGGATGCGCAGCAGCTCGCGGAAGCGCTCGACGGAGGCGGGGACGTCGGTCATCCGTCGATGATACGCACGCGGCATCGCCGCACCGCCTCGCGCTCCCGCCGGAACCCGCAGTCCCACTAGCCTCGGACTCATGACTTCACAGGCATCCCTCCGCTGGGGCATCCTCGGCCCCGGCGGCATCGCGCGCGCCTTCACCAGCGACCTGCGCACGGCCGGGCTCGACGTCGTCGCGGTCGGTTCGCGACGCCTCGAGTCGGCGCAGGCGTTCGCCGCCGACTTCGACATCCCGCACGCGCACGGCTCGTACGAGGAGCTCGTCGCCGACCCGGACGTCGACATCGTCTACGTCGCGACCCCGCACCCCATGCACGCCGCGAACGCGCTGCTCGCCCTCGAGGCCGGCAAGCACGTCCTCGTCGAGAAGCCGTTCACGCTCACCGCCGCCGAGGCCGAGGCGGTGCGTGACGCCGCCGCGGCCCGCGGTCTGCTCGCGATGGAGGCCATGTGGACGCGGTACCTCCCCCACATGATCCGCATCCGCGAGATCGTGGCCTCCGGCGTGCTCGGCGAGCTGCGGGCGGTCACCGCCGACCACACCCAGCTCATCTCGAGCGACCCCGCGCACCGGCTCAACGCCCTCGAGCTCGGCGGCGGGGCCCTCCTCGATCTCGGCGTCTATCCCGTCTCGTTCGCGTGGGACATCCTGGGCGAGCCGCTCTCGATCGTGGCCACGGCACGGCTCGGCGAGACCGGCGCCGACACCGAGGTCGCCACGATCATGGCGCACGCCTCGGGCGCCCTGTCGACCACGCTGTCCGCGTCCCGCGCGGCCGGCCCCAACACCGCGTCGGTCATCGGCACCGAGGCGCGCATCGACATCGACCGCGTCTGGTACTCGCCGACCTCGTTCCGCGTCGTGGCGCCGGACGGCCACGTCATCGAGGAGTACCGCTCCGAGATCGACGGCCGCGGCATGCAGTACCAGGCACTTGCGGCCGAGCGCATCATCGCCGCGGGCCGCACCGACTCGGACGAACTGCCCATCGACGAGAGCGTCGCGATCATGGCGACGCTCGACGAGATCCGCGCCCTCGTGGGCGTCCGCTACCCCGGAGAGGACTGACATGGCCGATCTGCAGGGGGCACGCGTCGCGGTCTACCTCGACTTCGACAACATCGTGATGTCGTGGTACGACCGCGTGCACGGCAAGAACTCCTACTCGCGCGACCGGCAGAAGATCGCCGCCGACCCGTCCGACCCCGAGATCGCCGAGCGCCTGACCGCGGCGACCATCGACGTCGGCGCGATCATCGACTACGCGACGTCGTTCGGCACGCTCGTACTCACGCGCGCGTACGCGGACTGGTCGTCGCCGGTGAACGCGGAGTACCGCTCGCAGCTCGTCGCCCGCGCGGTCGACCTCGTCCAGCTGTTCCCCGCCGCCGCGTACGCGAAGAACGGCGCCGACATCCGCCTCGCGGTCGACGCCGTCGAGGACATGTTCCGCCTCCCCGACCTGACGCACGTGGTGATCGTGGCGGGCGATTCGGACTACGTGCCGCTCGCGCAGCGCTGCAAGCGGCTCGGGCGCTTCGTCGTCGGCGTCGGCGTCGCCGGGTCGACGGCCAAGTCGCTGGCCGCGGCGTGCGACCAGTTCGACTCGTACGACGCGCTCCCCGGCGTGGCCGCGCCTCCGGCGGGGAAGAAGGATGCCGCGCCCGCGGGCTCGTCGCGCGGCGGGCGCCGCGCCAAGAAGGCCCCGGCCGACCCGATCGAGAGCCTCCTCGAGCGCGCGCTCCGCCTGGAGAGCGACAAGGAGGGCGTCGAATGGCAGCACGCGTCGGCGGTCAAGAGCCTCATCAAGCGCCTCGACCCGTCGTTCAGCGAGAAGGGCCTCGGACACAAGAGCTTCTCGGAGTTCGTGAAGGCGCATCCCGATGTGGCAGAGGTCGACGAGTCGGGCAACATCGTCCTCATCCGGCTGGCGCCGTCGCGACGCTGACCCAGGTCACGGTTCGCCGCCGATCCGGCCGCCGAAACACCCCCTCCGGTACAGTGTGACCCGTGGCACGCCGTAACGCCCCGCCGGGCTCGCAGACCTCGCTGCGCGAGGCCAATCGCGCGCGCGTCGTCGAGTCCCTCAAGCGCCACGGCCGCCTCACGCAGATCGAGCTCGCCGGGAGCACGGGGCTCTCCCCGGCGACGGTGTCGAACATCGTCAAAGAGCTCACGGCGTCGGGACTGCTGCACACGTCGTTCACGACCAGCAGCGGACGCCGCGCGACGCTCGTGTCGCTCGCGCGCCGGCTGGGCCTGGTCGCAGGAGTGCACTACAGCTCGCGGCACCTGCACATCGCCATCGCCGACACCGCGCGCACGATCGTGACGCAGTCGTCGCTGCCCCTCCCGCTCGACCACCGTCACGACTCCGAGCTCGACCGCCTCGCGCTGCTCCTCGGCGACATGATGGAGTCGCTCGGCAGCTCGCTCTCGGACCTCCTCGCCGTCGGCCTCGCGCTGCCCGCGCCCATCGATCCGCGCACCGGCATGGTCTCGACCCCGGGCCTGCTGCGCGGCTGGGAGGGTGTCGACGTGGCGGAGTCGCTCTCGGTCCGCATCGGCCGCCCCGTCTACGTCGACAGCGAGGCCAACCTCGGCGGGCTCGCAGAAGCGCGCGAGGGCAACGGCCGGGCCGCGGCATCCAGCGTCTTCATCCGCGTCGGCCACACGATCAGCGCAGGTCTCGTCGTCGACGGCGACCTGTTCCGCGGCGTCAACGGCAAGGCCGGGCAGATCGGGCACGTCACCCTCGACGAGAACGGGCCGATCTGCCGCTGCAGCAACCGCGGGTGCCTGGAGACCTACGCCGGCGGACCGGCGCTGCTGTCGCTGTTCCCGCCGAGCGAGGGCATGCACCGCCTGGGCGACCTGCTGCAGGCGGCCGAGGCCGGCGACGGCAGTGCGCGGCGCGTCATCGCCGACGCCGGGCGCCACATCGGCATCGCCGCCGCCAGCCTGTGCAACCTGTTCGATCCGGAGCTCATCGTCGTGGGCGGCGAGCTCGGCCAGGCCGGCGAGATCCTGATGGCGCCGATGCGGCACTCGCTCGAGCGCACGGCGCTCCCCTCGGCCGACGGACTCCCCGAGATCGTCGGCGCCTCCTTCGGCGAATGGGCCGAGACGCGCGGCGCCATCGCCATCGCCCTCGACCATGTGACGGTCCTCGACAGCGGGGCGGGTCTCGACGGCATGTCGGGCGACGGTCTTCCCGGTGCATCGTCCCTGCCCATCACGGCTTAGGCTCATCCGATGCCCTTCCCGCGACTGCTCCGGCCGCGACGGCGCCCGGCGCCCTCGCACCGCGGCCTGCGGCGTGCCGTCGGGGCGGCATCCACGATCCTTCTCGGCGCGGCGATGCTCGCGGCGTGCACGGCGGCGCCGGCGCCGAAGGGCACGCCCGACGACTCGACCATCGCACTGCTGCTGCCCGATGCGAAGACCGCCCGCTACGAGACCTTCGACCGGCCCCTGTTCGAGGAGCGCGTCGACGAGCTCGGCGACTACAAGGTGCTCTACGCCAACGCCGACCAGGACGCGGCGAAGCAGCAGCAGCAGGCGGAGTCGGCGCTCACGGCGGGCGCCGGCGTGCTGGTGCTCGACCCGGTCGACGCCAACGCCGCCGTCAGCATCGTCACGTCGGCGAACGCGCGCGGCGTGCCCGTCATCTCGTACGACCGGCTCATCGCCGGCGGCGACCTCGCCTACTACGTGTCGTTCGACAACGAGAAGGTCGGCGTGCTGCAGGCCAGCGCGTTCGTCGACGGCGTGCAGGACCGCGGCGAGGGCAGCGGCATCCTCATGGTCAACGGCTCGCCCACCGACAGCAACGCCGCCCTGTTCAAGGACGGCGCGCACAGCATCATCGACAGCAGCGGACTGCACGTGCTCGCCGAGTACGACACCCCCGGCTGGAACCCCGAGAAGGCGCAGGAGTGGGTGTCGGGGCAGATCGCGCTGCACCGCGACCAGATCGCCGGCGTCTACGCGGCCAACGACGCCACCGCCGGCGGAGCGGTGGCCGCGCTGCGCGTGGCGAACGTGACCCCCTGGCCGATCGTCACGGGGCAGGACGCCGAGCTCTCGGCGATCCAGCGCCTGCTCACCGGTGACCAGTACATGACCGTGTACAAGGCCATCAAGCCGCAGGCGCGGCTGGCGGCCGAGGTCGCCGTCAAGCTGCTGCATGACGAACCCGTCACGGCACCCATGGAGATCCAGGGCACGCCGTCGACGCTGCTCGACCCCGTCGCCGTCACCGTCGACAACATCATGCAGACCGTCGTCGCCGACGGATTCTGGACCGTGGACGACATCTGCACGCCGGCCTACGCCGATGCATGCGAAGCCGCGGGCATCGAGTAGGGTCCGAAGGATGTCGATGACGCACCCGCGAACCGGACGATCGCGCGAACGCGTGCTCACGATGCGCGGCATCGGCAAGCGCTTCGGTGCCGTCAAGGCGCTCACCGACGTCGACTTCTGGGTCAACGAGGGAGAGGTCGTCGCGCTCGTCGGCGACAACGGGGCGGGCAAGTCGACGCTCGTCAAGGTGCTCGCGGGGGTGCATCCCCCCGATGCCGGCACGATCGAGTTCGACGGCGAGCCCGTCGACATCGACTCCCCCGCCGACGCGCAGGACCTCGGGATCGAGACGATCTTCCAGGACCTCGCCCTGTGCGACAACCTCGACGTGGTCGCGAACCTGTGGCTCGGCCGCGAGCTGCGCGACGGCGCCACACTCGACGAGGTCGACATGGAGCAGCGCACCTGGACGCTGCTGCGGGAGCTCTCGGCCAAGATCCCGTCCGTGCGGGTGCCCGTCGCCTCGCTGTCGGGCGGTCAGCGTCAGACCGTCGCGATCGCCCGATCCCTCATCGGCGAGCCGCGCGTCGTGATCCTCGACGAGCCGACGGCGGCATTGGGCGTCGCGCAGACCGCCGAGGTGCTCAACCTCATCGAACGGCTGCGCGAACGCGGCCACGGCGTGATCCTCATCAGCCACAACATGGCCGACGTGCTCGCCGTCGCCGACCGCGTGGTCGTACTGCGTCTCGGCCGCAACAACGGCGTGTACAACGTCGCCGACGTCACCAGCGAGACGCTCATCGCCGCCATCACCGGGGCCGTCGACCACTCGGGTGCCCGCTGGACGCCGCCCGCGACCACGCCTCCGGCCCCCGCCGCACCCGGCCGCGTGCGAGCGGCCTCCGGAGGCGACCCGGCACCGGCCCCCGCGCCCGCCGACGAAGCGCCCATCGACGAGGACACCGGCGGCACCGTGATCCGGATGCCGCGCACCGGCTCCCGCCGGCTCCCCCGCGAGGACGGACGCCGGTGAGCGCGCGCGGCGACGAGCGGCTCGCCGACCAGGCCCCGGACGAGCGGCTGCTCAGCGGCAGCGGCCTGCGCAGCCTGCTCGAGGGGTTCGTGTCGCGCATCCGGGGCGGCGACCTCGGCGCCCTGCCGGTCGTGCTCGGCATCGTCGTCATCTGGACGGTGTTCGGGGTGCTCAACCCGTTCTTCCTCTACGCCGAGAACCTCGTCAACCTCACGATGCAGTGCGCCGCGATCGGCACGATCGCGCTCGGTGTCGTGGTCGTGCTGCTGGTCGGCGAGATCGACCTGTCGGTCGGCTCGGTGTCGGGGCTCGCGGCCGCGGTGCTCGCCGTCACGTTCGTGCAGATGCAGTGGAACCTCGTGCTCGCCCTCGTCGCCGCCCTCGCGATCGGGTGCCTGGTGGGACTCCTCTACGGCTACCTGTTCACGCGCTTCGGGCTGCCGAGCTTCGTCATCACGCTCGCCGGACTGCTCGGCTTCCTCGGACTGCAGCTGTGGGTCCTCGGCGAGACGGGCTCGATCGCGATCCCGTTCGACTCGTGGATCGTGATGTTCGCGCAGCAGCTGTTCCTGCCGCCGTGGGCGGCCTACGCCCTCGCGGTCGCCGCCGTGGGCGTCTACGCGTGGTCGCGGGTGCGACATGCGCAGCGGCGCGCAGCCGCCAACCTCGTGAGCCAGAGCTATGCCGCCATCGCGGTGCGCAGCGGGGTGCTGCTGGCGTTCCTCGTGGCGGCGATCTGGTACCTCTCGCTCGACCGCGGGGTCGGCGTCATGTTCCTGTTCTTCCTCGCCCTCGTCGTCGTGATGAACTTCCTCCTGACGCGCACGCGGTGGGGCCGCTCGGTGTACGCGGTCGGCGGCTCCGTCGAGGCGGCCCGCCGGGCCGGCATCCGCGTCGACCGGATCTACCTGTCGGTGTTCGCGCTGTGCTCGACGCTCGCCGCGGCCGGCGGCATCCTGGCGGCCGCGCGCCTCGCGTCGGCGAATCAGAGCTCGGGCACCGGCGACGTCAACCTCAACGCGATCGCCGCCGCCGTCATCGGCGGGACCAGCCTGTTCGGCGGCCGCGGATCGGCCTTCTCGGCCCTCGTCGGCATCGTCGTGATCCAGTCGATCTCGTCGGGCCTGACGCTGCTCAGCCTCGACTCCTCGGTGCAGTTCATGGTCACCGGAGTCGTGCTCGTCCTCGCCGTGATCGTCGACTCACTGTCGCGCCGCACGCGAGCCGCGACGGGTCGCGCGTGAATCGTACGACCCGCCGCTGACTTCACTTGACGAACACGGTGGGCGGCGGCATCCGCTGCCCCCTTCGGTCACCTGCGCAAAAAGACCGGAATGGATGCCAAACAGCGCGCATTCTGCACGGTAAGCGCTCTCCTTCCGGAGCGCGAAGAGCCGCCGACGCCGACATTGTCGACGCGTTGCCAAAGCGTTACGTTCAAGACTTGACGATAAGAATCGTCATGATCGATGATCACTTTCAGCGATGAACACAGGGACGATCCTGGGTCACCCGCTCGCTTCAATGACGAAAGGCGCAAGATGAAGAAGTCTTCACTCCTGGCCGCAGCCGCCCTCGCGGGCGTCGCGGTCATGGCTCTCGCTGGCTGTTCGAGCAGCAGCAACGACGGCAACGGAGGCAGCACCGACGCCGGTGCCGACGCCGAGGGCCGCGCGTGTGTCATCCTCCCCGACGCGGCGTCCTCGCCCCGCTGGGAGAACTTCGACAAGAAGTACCTCGAAGAGGGCCTCAGCGATGCCGGCTTCGAGACCGACATCCAGAACGCCCAGGGTGACGTCAACAAGTACTCGACGATCGCCGACCAGCAGCTCACCAAGGGCTGCGGCGTCATGCTGCTCGTCGACTACCAGGGCGCGGCCGAGGCCGTCGCCGAGAAGGCCAAGGCCGAAGGCATCCCCGTGATCGCCTACGACCGCCCCTTCACCGGTGCCGACTACTACGTGTCGTTCGACAACGTGAAGGTCGGCGAGCTCGAGGGCCAGACCGTCCTCGACGGCCTCAAGACCGCCGGCAAGGACCCGGCGACCGCGGTCGTCGTGTACATGGGCGGCGACCCGACCGACGGCAACGCCGCGATGTTCCACGACGGCGCCGTCTCGGTCATGGAGGCCGCAGGCATCAAGCCGGCCGCCGAGCCGACCGGTGTGTGGGACCAGGCCAAGTCGCAGACCAACTTCGAGCAGGCGCTGACCTCGCTCGGCGGCAAGGTCGACGGCGTGTGGGTCGCGAACGACACGAACGCGGCCGGCGTCATCAAGGTCCTGCAGGACAACAACCTGACGGGCGTCGCGGTCTCCGGCCAGGACGCCAACGTCGCGGGCCTGCAGAACATCCTGCTCGGCTGGCAGACCGCCACGGTCTACAAGCCGGTCAAGGACGAGGCCACCGCCGCGGTCGACACCGCCGTGGCACTGCTGAAGGGCGACAAGCCCTCCGCCAGCGCCAAGCTGGACGACGGCACGCCGTACATCCAGGTCACGCCGATCCTCGTCGGCCCTGACAAGGTCAAGGACGTCGTCGCTGCCGGCGACGCTTCGTACGACGACGTCTGCACCGCCGAGGTCAAGGCGAAGTGCGACGAGTACGGGGTCACCAAGTAAGGTCCGCTCGCACGACGAGGGCGTCGCGTCCACCTGGCGCGACGCCCTCGCATGCACCGAGCACCCCTCCGAGACCCGCAAGGAAGCGAGCATGTCAGACACCATTTCCCCACCCGTCGTCGATGTCCCCGTCGGCACCGACGGGGAGCCGATCATCCAGCTGGTCGGAATCAAGAAGTCCTTCGGCCCCGTGAGCGTCCTCAAGGGCGTCGACCTCGTGGTCCGCCCGGGCAAGGTCACCGCCCTCGTCGGCGACAACGGCGCCGGCAAGTCCACGCTCATCAAGGGCCTTGCCGGGGTGCAGCCGTACGACGAGGGCGAAGTCCTCATCGACGGCGAGCACCGCGACCTGCACGCGCCCCGCGATGCGGCGCACCTCGGCATCGAGGTCGTCTACCAGGACCTCGCGCTGTGCGACAACCTCGACATCGTCCAGAACATGTTCCTCGGCCGCGAGGAGCTCTCGTTCGGCACGTTCGACGAGGGACGCATGGAGAAGGAGGCGTCCGACACGCTGCGATCGCTGTCGGTGCGCACCGTCAAGTCCGTGCGGCAGAAGGTCTCGAGCCTGTCGGGTGGTCAGCGCCAGACGGTCGCGATCGCGCGCGCCGTGCTGAAGAAGGCCCGCGTCGTCATCCTCGACGAGCCCACCGCCGCACTCGGCGTCGCGCAGACCGAGCAGGTGCTCAACCTCGTGAAGCGCCTCTCCGAGCAGGGCGTCGCCGTGGTGCTCATCAGCCACAACCTCGCAGACGTGTTCGCGGTGGCCGACGACATCGCCGTGCTCTACCTCGGCCAGATGGTCGCGCAGATCCCGACGTCCGAGACCACGCGCGACGACATCGTCGGCTACATCACCGGCACCAAGGCGCCGCAGGGCGGCGTCGGCATCATCGACACATCGACGATTCGCACCGAAGGAGGCGCGGAATGACCAGCAGCGTGACCCGGACCGAGGCCTCGCCCGATCCCGTCGCCGGCGACCTCATCGGCAGCGGCGTCGAGGGCGGCCTCGGCGACCAGCTGTCGGCGTGGTGGCAGCGCGTGCGCGGCGGCGACATGGGGGCCCTCCCCGCGGTCGGCGGCCTCGTGGTGCTCGGCATCCTGTTCTCGATCCTGAGTCCGTACTTCCTCACCGAGCGCAACTTCGCCAACCTGATGAACCAGGCGGCGACGCTCGTGGTGCTCGGCATCGCGCTCGTGTTCGTCCTCCTCCTCGGCGAGATCGACCTGTCTGCCGGTGTGACCGGCGGTGTCGGCATGGCGCTGTTCGTGGTGCTCAACTCGCAGTTCCACGTGGCTTGGCCGCTGGCCCTGCTCGTCGGGTTCGGCTTCGGCATCCTGACGGGTGCCCTCATCGGCTTCTTCGTGGCACGGGTCGGCATCCCGTCGTTCGTCGTGACGCTGGGTCTGTTCCTGGGCTTCCAGGGACTGGCGCTCGTCGTCATCGGCACGGGCGGTCAGTTCCGCCTCGAGGTGCCCGAGCTCATCGCGCTGCAGAACGGCAATCTGCCGGTGTGGGGCGGCTGGGTGATGCTGGCGATCATGCTGCTGATCTCCGGCGGCACGGCCTTCTGGGACCGAGCGCGCCGCCGGCGCGCCGGCGTTCCGAACCGGGCGCTGTCGCTGGTGTTCATCAAGCTCGCCACGATCGCCGTCGGCGGCGGCGTGGTGGTCTACTTCCTCAACCAGAACCGCGGCCAGTCGGTCGTCGAGGTGGCCGGCGTCCCGATCGTCGTCCCCATCGTGCTGACGCTGCTGTGGCTGGGCACGTTCCTGCTCGACCGCACGAAGTTCGGCCGCTACCTGTACGCGATCGGCGGCAACGCCGAGGCGGCTCGCCGGTCGGGCGTCAAGGTCCGCTGGATCAAGTGGTGGGCGTTCGTGATCTGTTCCGCGCTCGCGGTGTTCTCGGGTCTGCTGAGCGTCGCGCGCGTCGGCGCGGTGGACGCCACCGTCGGCCGTGACATCGTGCTGTCGGGCGTCGCGGCGGCCGTGGTCGGTGGTGTCAGCCTCTTCGGCGGCCGCGGCCGGCTGGTCCACGCCGCGATCGGTGCACTCGTGATCGCGACGATCACGAACGGCCTCGGCCTGCTGAACCTGCCCGCCGGCATCAACCTGCTGGTCACCGGCGGCGTGCTGATCCTCGCGGCGACCGTCGACGCCCTGTCGCGTCTGCGCTCAGGCGGCGGCAGGGTATAGCTGAGCAGATCGCGAAGAGCGCCGGGTGGATGCCTCCACCCGGCGCTCTTCCGTCTGTCCGGGCTGTCACCCGCGTCGTGCGAGCAGCTCGTCGACCCACGCCGGCACGAGGTCGCCGGCACGACCGGCGCGCGCGTCGTCGAACGGCACGGCGGGGTCGCTCGGCTCGAGGTTGAGCTCCACCGTGCGCGCTCCGAACGCGGCGGCGAGCGCCACGTAGCCGGCGGCCGGGTAGACCTCGCCCGACGTGCCGATCGACACGAACACGTCGCACGCGACGACCGCCTCTTCGATGCGGTCGAGTCCGTACGGCATCTCTCCGAACCACACGACGTCGGGCCGCAGCATCCGCTCCCCGCACTCGGGGCACGCGGGGCGGTCGATCAGGTCGCCGTCCCACGTCGGCCGAGCGCCGCACGCGAGGCAGCGGGCGCGGCGCAGCTCGCCGTGCATGTGGACGAGGTTCCGGCTGCCGGCCCGCTCGTGCAGGTCGTCGACGTTCTGCGTCACGACGAGCAGGTGATCGCCGATCGCGCCTTCGAGCCGGGCGAGCGCGCGGTGCGCTGCGTTGGGGGCGACGGATGCCACCGCCCGGCGCCGTGCGTCGTAGAAGGCGAGCACGGTGTCGGGGTCGCGCTCGAACCCCTCGGGCGTCGCGACGTCCTCGATGCGGTGCCCCTCCCACAGCCCGTCCGCTCCCCGGAAGGTGGGCACTCCGCTCTCAGCCGAGATGCCGGCGCCGGTGAGCACGACGATGCGCATGCGCCCAGTCTGGCGCACGGCGGACGCCGGGCTCAGCCCCGCAGCAGCGTGCGCAGGGTCTGGATCGTGTCGGCCTCTTCGGGACGCTTGTCGGGCCGGTACCCCTTCACCCGTGCGAAGCGCAGTGCCACACCGCCCGGATACCGCGACGACCGCTGTACACCGTCGATCGCGATCTCGACGACGGTCACCGGCTGCACGTGCAGGGCGTACGCCGAGCGATGCGTCTCGATCGTCGGGAAGTGCTCGGTCTGCCAGCGCAGGGTCGCATCGGTGAGCCCCTTGAACGTCTTGCCGACCATGACGAAGCCACCGGGTGCGCCGAACTCCCCCGTCGGGTCGAGCGCACCGAGATGCAGGTTCGAGAGCAGGCCGGTGCGCCGCCCCGATCCCGGCTCCACCGCGAGCACGACGAGGTCGTAGGTCAGGACGGGCTTGACCTTGAGCCAGCTCTTGCCGCGGCGCCCGGCCGCGTACGGCGCGTCGAGCGCCTTGACCATGACGCCTTCGTGTCCGGCGGCGAGCGCCTCGCGTGAGAAGTCCGCCGCCCGTGCCGGGTCGTCGGTGACGATCCCCGGCATACGGGCGTCCCCGGCGACGCGCGCGAGGGCGTCGAGCCGGGCCGACAGCGGCTCGTCGAGCAGGTCGCGGCCGTCGAGGTGCAGGATGTCGAAGAACCACGGACGCAGCACCGCGGCGGCCTCGGTCTCGGAGCCGAAGCGCGCCATGGTGTCCTGGAAGGGCCGGGGGCCGCCGTCCTCGTCGAGGGTGAGCGTCTCGCCGTCGAGGATCAGCTGCTCCGCCGGCAGGGCGCGCACGGCGTCGACGATCTCGGGCACGCGGTGGGTGATCTCGGCGAGGCTGCGGGTGTAGACGTGCACCTCGTCGCCGTCACGATGCACCTGGATGCGGGCCCCGTCGAGCTTGTACTCGATGGATGCCGCCACCCGCCGCCCGTCCGTCACCAGTCCTTCGAGGGCCTCGGCCGTGCTCGCAGCGGTCGAGGCGAGCATCGGCATGACGGGACGCCCGACCCGGAGTCCGACCGCGTCGAGCTGTTCGGCGGTGCCGGTCAGCGCCAGCAGCGCGGTCTCGCCGAGATCGCCCGAGAGCATGGCGGCGCGTCGGACGGCGGTCGGTGCGCGGTCGGCGGCCTTCGCGACCGCGTCGAGCAGGACGCCCTCGAGCGCCCCGGTGCGCAGCTCGCCCAGCATGATGCGGACGAGGAGGTCCCACTCCCCCGGCGTGGCGCGGCGCGCGAGCGCCTCGAGCTCCGCGGAGCGCACGGCGACGGATCCGGGTCCGTCGGCGCGCGCGAGGGTGTCGAGGGCGGCATCCACCTCCGACAGGGTGAGGGACGGCTCCTCCGCGTGCGGCGCTTCGAGACTGGTGACGCTCCGCCAGCCGACCCCGAGGCGCCCCTGCCGAGGGGCGGCGAGCAGGAACCCGATCGCCGGCACGACCTCAGCCGGGTCGAGCCGACGCAGCACGTCCGCGAGCGCGGCGACCTTGGCCAGACGCGACGAGGTCGCGGCGACGGCATCCGTCACCGCCACGAGCTCCTGCAGCAGCATGGGGGGATTCTCGCACCGGCCGCCGACAACGCCCTAGTGCGCGGCCGCCGCGGCCTCGACGAACGCCAGGTAGTCCGCCGCGTCGTCGCCGGGGACGATCGCCCGCAGCACGACCTCGTCGACGGCGGCGCGGTACTCCGCGAGGCCCGCGGCGAAGCCGTCCGGGCGCAGCACCGTGTCGCGGGCGGCGATGCCCAGGCGCGCGAAGTTCGCGGCGTACGAGGGATAGCCCGCGTAGCGCTCGGCCTCGACGTCGAGCCGGCCGACGGCCGCGACGTCGGCTGCCGCGCGCACGTACAGGGCGACGTGGGCGGCTGCGGCCGTCTCGTGCGCCTCACGAGCCTGGGCGCGGGCCGCGTCGGGCGTCAGCCAGCTGAGCAGCACGCCGTCCGAGACGGTCGCTCCGAGCCGGCGCATCTTCGGTCCGAGCGCTCCGACCACCACGCGGGCCTCGGATCCCGCGCGCAGGGCGCTCGCGGCATCCGCCACGCGTACGAGCGCACCGACGGCGCCGCCCGAGCCCGAGCCGATGCCCAGGACGAGGCGTTCCTCGGGCAGTCCGAGCGCGGCGACGCGCGCCGAGATCTCGGCGGCGGAACGCCGATCGGCCGGCAGCACGCCGGTCGCGAGGACCAGTCGTTCGGTCACGGCGGCCGCGGCGGCCAGCACCTCCAGCGCGTCGGCTCCCGGAGTGTCGTTGACCCAGAGCGCGTGGAATCCCGCCCGCTCCACCGTCGGCGCGATGCGCGCGGCGACGTCGGCGCCGGCGGCCGCGGCGATCCCGATCGAGACCGACGCGGTCATGCGCCCGCCGCCACGAGGCGAGCGACCTCGCCGGCCCCGTCGTAGAACTCGCCGAGGTCGACGCGCGACGACGGCTGCAGGATCACCTCGTCGACGCCGGCGGCGAAGAACGCGCGGGCGCCCTCCGCCACCTGCGCGGGTGTGCCCCACAGCGCCCGCGCGCCCGGGTCGGCGTGGTCGTCGCCGACGTCGGCCAGCGCTCGCGCCTCCGCGTCGGCGCCGAACGCCGCGACCACGAACGCCACGGTGTCGTGCGATCCGGTGCGGTCGGCGGCCTCGCGTCCCGCACGGATCGAGGCGATGCGCTCGGCCAGCTCCTCGACGGTGTGGCGAGAGTCGAGCACCGAGCCGTCGGCGACCTCGCCGCTCAGGCGCACGGTCTTGGGTCCCTCCGCGGCCGCGTAGATCCGCGGCGCGACGGCGGGCGGGTAGTCCAGCGCGACGTCGTCGAGCGTGACATAGCGGCCGTCGACGGTCACCCGCTCACCCGCGAGCAGTGCCCGCAGCGCGGGCACGTACTCCCGCATGAGGGTCAGCGGCGACGCGACGCGCGCGCCCACCTGCCCCATCCACGGCAGCACGCCGTGCCCGACACCCGGCAGCAGACGCCCCGGGAACAGCCGCTCCAGGGTCGCGATCTCCATCGCGGTCGCCGCGACGTTGCGCAGCGGCATGGGCGCGATGCCGATCCCGACCTTGAGGTTCTCGGTCCACGCGAGCGCCGCGCCGGCGGTGGCGAAGGACGACTGTTTGAAGCAGTCCTCCCACACCCACAGCTCCGGCACACCCGCCCGCTCCGCCGCGATCACGGCGTCGTGGAACTCGTCGGGAGTGTGGGTGTACGGGTTGAAGATCGCACCGATGCGGGTCATGCCCCCACTCTGGCAGGAGCGACCGACACCCGCGACGCGGACGTCGCGGGTGTCGGTCGGGTTGGCATCGGTCCGGCCGGGATCAGGCCGCGGCGGCGTAGGGCGCGGCCGCGAGCACCGTCAGGGCGCCGGCTGAGGCATCCACCGTCACGCTCCCGCCGTCGACGAGGGCACCGGTCACGAACAGGTCCGCGATGCGGTCGTCGACCTCGCGCTGGATCAGCCGGCGCAGCGGCCGGGCGCCGTACTCGGGCTCGTAGCCGTGTTCGGCGAGCCAGGCGATGGCGCCGTCGGTGACGACCAGGCCGACGTCGCGCTTGGCGAGGCGGGCGTCGGATGCGCCGAGCAGCAGTCGCACGATGCTCTGCAGCTGCGGCTTCTCGAGCTTGCGGAACAGGACGATCTCGTCGATGCGGTTGAGGAACTCGGGCCGCATCGCCTCGCGCAGCTTCGCGAACACGCGGTCGCGCAGGTCCTTCTCGGAGCCGAACCCGGTCGAGCCGCCGCCGTCGGCGAGGAACCCGATCGCTCCGCCGCGCGACGCGAGGAACTCCGAGCCCAGGTTGGACGTCATGACGACCACCGTGTTGCGGAAGTCGACCGTGCGACCCTGGCCGTCGGTGAGACGACCGTCGTCGAGCACCTGCAGCAGCAGGTTGAACACGTCGGGGTGCGCCTTCTCGATCTCGTCGAACAGCACGATCGAGTAGGGGTTGCGCCGCACGCGCTCGGTGAGCTGCCCGGCCTCGTCGTAGCCGACGTATCCGGGGGGGGCGCCGACCAGGCGCGACACGGTGTGCCGCTCGCCGAATTCGCTCATGTCGAAGCGGATGACCGCGCCCTCGTCGTCGAACAGCGACGCGGCGAGGGCCTTGGCCAGCTCGGTCTTGCCGACACCGGTGGGTCCGAGGAACAGGAACGATCCGACCGGCCGGCGGGCGTCGCCCATGCCGGTGCGGTTGCGGCGCACGGCCTTGGCGACCGCCGTGACCGCGTCGTCCTGTCCGATGACGCGATCGTGCAGCTCGTCCTCGAGCGAGGCGAGACGCTCGCGCTCGGTCTCGGTGAGACGGTTCACCGGGATGCCGGTCGCCCTGCTGATCACGGCAGCGATCTCCGGCTCGTCGACGATCGCCGCGGTCGTGGCCCCTGAGCCCGTCGAAGGGCCGGCCGCGGTCGCCCGCGCCAGGCGCTCCTGCACGTCGGCGATCTGGTCGCGGATCTGCGAGGCCTCCTCGTAGTGCTCGGCCGAGACGGCGGCGTTCTTGTCGGCCTCGAGGGTCGCGAGGCGCTCGACGAGTCCGCTGACGTCGACCTTGGCGCCCAGGCTCAGCCGCAGGCGCGCGCCGGCCTGGTCGATGAGGTCGATCGCCTTGTCGGGCAGCACGCGCTCGGTGAGGTAGCGGTCGCTCAGCTCGACGGCGGCGCGCAGCGCCTCGTCGGTGTAGACGATGCCGTGGTGCTCCTCGTACGCGGGCTTGAGCCCCCGGAGGATCAGGACGGCGTCCTCGATCGAGGGCTCGCCGACGCGCACGGGCTGGAAGCGGCGCTCGAGCGCCGGGTCCTTCTCGATGACGCGATACTCCTTGAGCGTGGTCGCGCCGACCAGGTGCAGCTCGCCGCGCGCGAGGCGGGGCTTGAGGATGTTGCCGGCGTCCATGCCGCCGTCACCGGCACCGCCGGCGCCCACCACGGTGTGCACCTCGTCGATGAAGACGATGAGCTCGCCGCGGCGGGCGGAGATCTCGTCCATCGTCTTGGTCAGGCGCTCCTCGAAGTCGCCGCGGTAGCGGGTGCCGGCCAGCATCGCCGGCAGGTCGAGCGCGACGACGCGCTTGCCGAGCAGCTGCTCGGGCACGGCGCCGTCCACGATCGCCTGGGCGAGCCCCTCGACGATCGCGGTCTTGCCGACACCGGCCTCGCCCACGAGCACCGGGTTGTTCTTGGTGCGGCGGCTGAGGATCTCGATCGTCTGCTCGATCTCGTCGGCGCGGCCGATGACCGGGTCGAGCTCGCCCGCGACGGCGCGCGCCGTCAGGTCGGTGCCGTACGTGTCGAGCATCGGGGAGGTGGATGCCGCGGCATCCTGCTCCGCGTCCGCCGACGGGACTGCCGACGGGGCGACCGTCTCGCGCGCGCCCTGCGTGAGGGCCTCGGCCGTCACGCCGGCGCGCGCCAGCACCTGGCCGGCGGGGGTGTCCTGTGCGAGCACGAGCGCGAAGAACAGGTGCTCGGGGTCGACGTAGGTCGAGCCGGACGAGCGTGCGACCTGGAAGGCGTGGAACAGCGCCCGCTGCACGGACGGTGTGATCACGGCGCCGTCGATGTCGGCGGGACGGGATGCCGCCGGCAGGCGCTCCTCGGTGGCACGGACGATCGCGTCCGAATCGGCGCCGATGCCGCGGATCGCCTCACGGGCGGGCGCCTCGGCGGCGAGGATGCGCAGCACGTGCAGGGCGTCCAGCTCGCGCTGACCATGGTCGAGCGCGTACTTGCCGGCACGCTGGAGCAGCTCCTGGGTGCGCGCGCCGAGGAAGCGGCTGAGGTCGATCGAACGCTCCGCGCGGGCGCGCTCGCCGGCGAGGTAGCGCGCGAGGAAGTCGTCGAACGCGCTGCCGTCGCCGGCCTGGGAGCTGAAGTCTTCGGGCATTCCATCTCTCCTGAAACTTGAGTGGACGGGCATCAAGTTTTGAACTTGACACAAGCAATGTCAAGTTCAACGGGAGGGATCCGCAGGTATTCCCCAGCGAGCGGAACAGTTCGACACCCGCGCGGATGTCGGGCCCCGGGCGTAGCGTCGGGCACGGAGGGGACCCACGTCAGCGAAGAGAGGGAGAACCATGGATTGGAAGATCGAGCTCATCTTCGTGCCGGTCACCGACGTCGACCGCGCGAAGGAGTTCTACGAACGGATCGGGTGGAACGTCGACCACGACCAGACGCCGTTCGACGGCCTGCGGTTCGTACAGGTGACGCCGCCTGGCTCGGCGTGCTCGATAGCCTTCGGCACGGGCCTCGGCGACACGCTGGAACCCGGGCAGCAGAAGACCGTCCAGCTCGTCGTGACCGACGCCGACGAGGCCCTGGCGCACCTGCGCGGCGTCGACGTCGACGCGCGTGGCGTCGACGAGCAGGCGTGGGGACGCTTCGTGCAGTTCGACGACCCCGACGGCAACACCTGGACGCTGCAGCAGCTGCCGCCTCGGTGAACGGCGGCGGCCGGCATCCGATCCGCGAGATCGGAGGCCGGCCGCCAGGTCGTCCGTCAGTCGCGGCCGCCGGGCGGGCCGATGATGAGCAGCGCCGCGAACAGCGCGACGACGGCGAGGGCGATGAGCGCGCCGAGCACCCACGGGCGGCGCAAGAACCAGCGCATGAGCCGGTCGTACCAGCGGCCGTCACGCGGGTCATCCGTCTGCTCCAGACGCCAGGCGCCGGCGAGCCTGCCGGTGCGCTGCAGCCAGATCTCGGCCGGGATGGTCGCGTACGGGATCACGGCGCTGACGAGGGCGGCCACAGTGGGCCCGACGCGCCAGCGGTTGTTCAGCGCGACGAGGATCGCGGTCGCGCCGTACGACAAGAAGATGAAGCCGTGGATGCCGCCGCCGATCGTGACGCCGAGGGCCCATCCGGTGGTGGCGCGGAGGACGAGACCGGTGATCAGCAGCGTCCACGAGATGACCTCGGCGATCGCCAGCGCGCGGAACAGGGTGTGGGGGGTTCGGAACACACCTTCAGACTAACTGAAAGAGTTTCAGGCTTTCTGAAGGTTTGCCGAACGAGGAGGCGTCCGGCCTCACCCGTGATCGAGACCGAACGGCTCCTCATGCAGGCCCTTGAGTGCCGCGGCGAGCTCCGGCGCCCCCGACGCGAGTCCGGCGTCGAGCGCGGCCAGCCGCTGCTCCGCAGCCCGCAGCACGTCTCCCCCGCGGTCGGTGACCCGCAGATCGGACGCCGCGCCGGCGTGCGCCGTCGCGTCGGCGACGAGTCCATCGGCCACGAGGGACTGCACGGCGGTGTGCGCCGACTGCACGGTGACCTGCGATCGCCGCGCGAGCTCGCTGAACGAGATGCCCGGCGTGGAGCGGATGTGCGCCAGCAGACCGTACTTGCGCGTGGTCAGCCCGAGGTCCTTCAACTGTGCGCCGAGGTGCGCGTCCCACACGCTCGCCACGGTGAGAAGCGAGATGACAGGACTGAAAGGACGCTCGGACGGCACGCGCTTCATGCTAGCCCCGCTACCGTGGGACGGTGACGTTCCCGCTCGACAGCCTGCGCCGCTGGCCCGATGTCGAGGCGCCGGATCTCGTCGCGGTGGACGCCGCCGACCGGCTGATCCTCGACGAGTCGGCCGCCGCGCGCGCCGAGGTGCCCGAGGGGCGACTGGTCGTGATCGGCGACGCCTACGGTGCGCTCACGCTGGGCGCAGCGGCTGCCGGAGCGCACGGCATCCGGGTTCACCAGGACCCGCTCACCGGTGAGCGAGCGCTCCACGCCAACGCCGAGCGGCTCGGATCCGCCGACGCGTTCACCTCGATGCCGTTGGATGCGGAGCTCGTCGAGGGCGCCGACGTCGTGCTGCTGCGACTGCCCCGCGCCCTCGACGCACTGCGCGACATCGCAGGGCTGATCGCCGCCCACGCGTCGCGCGACGTCGCGGTCTTCGCCGGCGGGCGGCTCAAGCACATGACGCTCGCGATGAACGAGGTGCTCGGCGCAGACTTCGCCCGACTGGACGTCACGCACGCGCGCCAGAAGTCCCGCGTGCTCGTCGCGCGCGAGCCCGGGGCGGGGCGGGACCCCGTTCCGGCCCGCGAGACACACGCCGGCCTCGTGGTCTGCGCGTACGGCGGCGCGTTCGCAGGCGCCGCGATCGACATCGGCACGAGGCTCCTGCTCGAGCACCTGCCCGAGACGATCGCGACCGACGGCGCCGTCATCGACCTCGCGTGCGGCACGGGGGTGGTGGCGACGACCCTGGCTCTGCGGCATCCTGCCCTCCACGTCGTGGCCTGCGACCAGTCGGCGGCGGCGGTCGCCTCGGCGCGCGCGACAGCGGAGGCGAACGGCGTCCGCGACCGCGTCGAGGTCGTGCGCGACGACATGCTGGGCGCCCAGCCCGACCGATGCGCAGCGTTCATCGCCCTGAACCCGCCGTTCCACTCGGGCGCCGCCGTGCACGAAGGGATCGCTCCGCGCATGTTCGCGGAGGCGGCCCGCGTCCTGCGCCCGGGCGGCGAGCTGTGGACCGTCTGGAACTCCGGCCTGCGCTACCGGCCCGCGCTGGAGCGGCTGGTCGGCCCGACGAGGCAGATCGCCCGCAACGCGAAGTTCACCGTCGCCGCCTCGACGCGCCGCTGACCCGCGCGCAGGCACAGGTCCCGGGTGACCGGGGGGCCGACGCGAGATGCCGGCACCCCCGGTAGCCACAAGCTCGGGACTCGCGGCAGGGGCTGCCGGACCGGGGCTCCGGCGTCCTCCCCCTGACTGAGAGACGTCGCACGGGCGCGCTTATTACGCGACTCCTGCGTTTCCACGATGTGGATATTGATTCTTTCCTTGTGGAATTTCTGTCTTCGTTCCTACACTGGTCGGACGCCGCGACATCGATGTCGCGCGGAATCGATGGAGAACCACGTGTCGGATCAGATCACGAAAGAGCACGCCGCTCACACCGCCATCTCGATGACCGGGACCGTCCACGAGATCCCGGAGTCGACGAGCCCCCGGCTCTACAACCGTGACCTCGCCCCCAGCAAGCGCGCCGGGCGCAGCTGGACCGCGTACAGCATCTTCACGCTCTGGGCCAACGATGTGCACAGCCTCGGCAACTACGCCTTCGCGATCGGCCTCTTCGCGCTCGGCCTCGGCGGATGGCAGCTGCTGGCGGCCCTCGCCATCGGCGCGCTGTTCCTCTTCCTCCTCCTGACACTGTCGGGCTTCATGGGTGAGAAGACCGGCGTGCCCTTCCCCGTGATGAGCCGCATATCCTTCGGCATCTACGGCGCCCAGATCCCCGCCCTCATCCGCGGCGGGGTCGCGATCGCCTGGTTCGGCGTGCAGACGTTCCTCGCGTCGCTCGTGCTCCGCGTGGCGCTGATCGCCGTGTTCCCAGGGCTGCAGCCACTCGACGAGAACAGCATCCTGGGTCTGTCGACCCTCGGCTGGATCACGTTCGTCGCGCTGTGGATCGTTCAGGTCATCATCGTCAGCTACGGCATGGAGATGATCCGCAAGTACGAGGCGTTCGCCGGGCCGATCATCCTCGTCACCTTCCTGGCGCTCGCGATCTGGATGCTCGCCGAGGCCGGCTTCACGATCTCGTGGGAGACGGAGGGCGCCTTCACCGGCGCCGAGATGTGGGGCCACATCTTCGGCGGCGCGGCCCTGTGGATCGCCATCTACGGCACGTTCGTACTGAACTTCTGCGACTTCACGCGCGGCGCCACCTCGAAGCGGGCGATCGTCCGCGGCAACTTCTGGGGCATCCCCGCGAACATGCTGCTGTTCGGCGCGATCGTGGTCACCCTCGCCGGGGCGCAGTACGCGATCGACGGCCGCATCATCGAGTCGCCCGCCGACATCGTCGCGGCGATCCCGAACACAGCGCTCCTCGTGCTGGCGTCACTGGCGCTCATCGTGCTCACCATCGCCGTGAACCTCATGGCGAACTTCGTCGCCCCGACCTACGCACTGACCAACCTGTTCCCGAGGCACCTGAACTTCCGACGAGCGGCCCTCATCTCGGCCGTGATCGGTCTCGTGATCCTGCCGTGGAACCTGTACAACTCGCCGGTCGTGATCGTGTACTTCCTCGGCGGTCTGGGCGCGCTGCTCGGCCCCCTGTTCGGCATCATCATGGTCGACTACTGGATCATCCGGAAGCAGAAGGTCAACGTGCCCGACCTGTACCGCGAGAACGCGACGGGCGACTACTTCTACCGCCGCGGATTCAACCCCCGTGCGGTGTGGGCCCTCGTGATCTCGGGCGGACTCGCGCTGCTGGTCGCGTTCCTGCCGGCCCTGTCGGCCCTCGCGGACTTCGCGTGGTTCTTCGGGGCGGGATTCGGTGCGATCGCCTACTTCCTGCTGGCGGACCGCCACCGTCCCTTCGTCGACGCCGACGGCGAGGACATCGCTGTCGCCGTCAAGCACTGACCCCGACCGGAGAGCGAGCGCATGCGCATCCTGACCGTCAACGTGAACACCACGCCGTCCATGACGGACGGCATCGCCGAGGCCGCCCGCCGGGCCGCCTCACCCGGCACCGAGATCATCGGTCTGACGCCGCGGTTCGGCGCCGAGTCGTGCGAGGGCAACGTGGAGAGCTACCTCGCCGCCGTCGCCGTGATGGATGCCGTGCGCTCGTACGCCGAGCCGTTCGACGCCGTCATCCAGGCCGGCTACGGCGAGCACGGCCGCGAGGGCCTGCAGGAGCTCCTCGACGTGCCCGTCGTCGACATCACCGAGGCTGCCGCGTCGACGGCGATGTTCCTCGGCAGGTCGTACTCGGTCGTCACGACGCTCGACCGCGCCGTGCCCCTCATCGAGGACCGCCTGATCCTCGGCGGGCTGTTCGACCGCTGCGCGTCCGTGCGCTCGTCGGGCCTCGGGGTGCTCGAGCTCGAGTCGGACCCCGAACGGGCCGTCGCCGCGATCGTCGAGGAGTCCCGCCGCGCGGTCACCGAGGACCGCGCCGAGGTCATCGTGCTGGGCTGCGGCGGGATGGCCGAGCTCGAACCGCGCGTGCGCGAGCAGTGCGGCGTGCCGGTCGTCGACGGTGTTCAGGCCGCCGTCAAGATCGCGGAGTCGCTCGTGTCGCTCGGACTGCAGACCTCGAAGGTCCGCACGTACGCCCCGCCGCGCCCCAAGCGGGTCACCTGGCATCCCTGAGCCGCATCGCCGGACAAGAACAGAGATGGTGGATGCCGCAGGCCGCGGCATCCACCATCTCTTCGTCGTCTCAGGCGGCGGGGATGACGTTCCGCTGCGCGAGGTCGCCGAGCCACCCGAGGCTCGGCTTGGGCGTGCGCGCGAAGGTCTCGTGGTCGACCGCGATCAGCCCGAACGTGGGGCGGAACGAACCCCACTCGTAGTTGTCGAGGAGCGACCAATGCAGGTACCCCCGCACGTCGCAGCCGTCGGCCATCGCCGCGGCCATGCCGGCCAGCGCGCCGGTGGTGTAGTCGATGCGCCGGGTGTCGTCGGAGGTCGCCATGCCGTTCTCGGTGACGATCATCGGGACGCCGCCGGTGACCTCGCGGGTGTGGCGGAGGGCGTGACCCAGCGCCTCGGGGTAGTACTCCCATCCCGTGAGCGTGCGCTCGGTGCCCTCGGGCCACTCCTGCGGGCCGTAGCCCAGCTCGTCGTCCGTGGGGCCGATGATGGTCCGCAGGTACGACTGCACGCCGATGAAGTCGTCGTCGCGCGACTGCTCGAGGAAGAAGTCCTCGCGCCAGTACTGCCATTCGTCGCGCTGCTTCTCCCACCCGGGCACGGCCTGGAACACCTGGTTCGCCACGGTCCAGCCGGAGCGGATGCCGCCGACCCCGCGCAGCACCTCGGTCGAGGCGTGGTGCGCGTCGGCGATCGCCTGCGCGACGAACGGCGACGGGCCGGGGAAGTTGACGCCGTTCTCGGTGTCGATGCGCGCCTCGGTCTGGTTGACCATCATGTTCGGCTCGTTGATCGTGACGACGAGGTCCACGTCGTCGAGGATCGTCGCGGCGATCTCGGTGAAGCGCCGGAAGCGATCGGTGCTCTGCTCGGCGTACCAGCCGCCGGAGTGGTCCCACCAGCGCGGGAACGTGAAGTGGTGCAGCGTGACGATCGGCTGCACGCCGTGGTCGCGGCACGTGTCGATCATGCGCCGGTAGTGCGCGAGCTGCGCGCGCGAGACCACGCCCTCCTCGGGCTCGATGCGCGACCACTCCAGTGAGAACCGGTACGCGGTGAGGCCTGCGTCGGCCAGCAGCGCGATGTCCTCCGGGTAGCGGTGGTAGGAGTCGCACGCGTCACCGGACGGTTCCGGGATCTGCGTGCCCGGCGCGTACTCGTTCTCCCAGTGTCCGGTGTTGACGTTGCCGCCCTCGATCTGGTGACCGGCGGTGGCCGCTCCCCAGATGAACCCCTCGGGTGCGGCGATGACACTGCTCATGAATGCTGATTCCCTTCTGTCGGATGGTTGGTGTCGGCGGCGGGGATCCGGGTCACTTGATCCCCGTCAGGGCGATGCCCTGGATGAAGTGGCGCTGCATCGCGATGAACAGGACGAGCACCGGGATGACGATGAGGAAGGAGCCCGCCATCTGCAGCCCGAAGTCCGATCCGTGACCGCCGGCCTCTGCCGAGAACAGCGCCAGCGACACCGGCAGGGTGTACATCGAGTCGTCCTGCGAGATGATCAGCGGCCACAGGAAGCTGTTCCACGACCCCATGAAGGTGAAGATCGCGAGGGTCGCCAACGGCGCCTTGCACAGCGGCAGCACGATCTGGAAGAACGTGCGGAACTCCCCCGCGCCGTCGATGCGGGCCGCATCCAGCAGCGAGTCCGGGATCTCGAGCATAAACTGCCGCATCAGGAAGACGCCGAACGCGCCCACCATGCCCGGCAGGATCAGGCCCCAGTAGGTGTTGACCATGCCGAGGTTGGCGACCAGCACGAACTGCGGGATCAGCGTCACGATGCCGGGGACGAACAGCGTGGCCAGCACGACGACGATGATGACGTTCTTGCCGGGGAACTTCATCTTCGCCAGCGCCCAGCCGACCATCGACGAGAACAGCAGCGTCGTGGCGACCGTCACCGCCGCGAGGAACACCGAGTTGAAGAACGGCCGCAGGATGTCGAACTCGAACAGCCACGCACGGAAGTTGTCGAGCGTGGGATGCTGCGGCCACCACGTGATCGGGCGCTGCATGATCTCGGCCTTCGTCTTGAAGGCGCCGAGCACCATCCACACGAACGGCAGGACCGTTGCGGCCAGGCCGACCGAGAGCACGACCAGCACGGCGAGGTTGCCCCACCGGATGGGCTTGCGCGGGCTGCGCGCGGACGTTGACACGGCCTCCGTGTCAGCGGGTCTTTCGAGTGTGGTGGTCATGTCAGGTCCTCTGGCGGAAGAAGCGGAACTGGATGAGCGCGAGGATGCCGACGAGCGCGAACAGCACGTACGCGCCGGCTGCGCCGACCGAGTAGTTGCCGTACTTGAACTGGTTGTAGACCTGGAGGGCGATCGACGTGGTCGACTCCAGCGGGCCGCCGTTGGTCATGACGAACGGCTCGTCGAAGAACTGCATGTAGCCGGTCGTCACGAGGATCGTGTTCAGCAGGATCGTCGGCATCATCATCGGGATGGTGATGCGGAAGAACTTCTGGACCGCGTTCGCGCCGTCGATCGACGCGGCCTCGTTCACGTCGGCGGGGATGCCCTGCAGTCCGGCGAGGAAGATCACCATGGAGGCGCCGATGTTGCGCCAGATCGCCATGATCGTGATCGCCAGCAGTGCGGTGTTCGGGTCGCTGAGCCAGTTCGGCCCCGTGATCCCGACCGAGGCGAGGATCGTGTTGATGACGCCCGTGTTCTGGTACATGATGCGCCACACGACAGCCACCGCGACGATCGTCGTGATGACCGGCGTGTAGTACCCGACGCGGAAGAAGGTGGCGACCTTGCGGCTCACGGAGTTGAGGAGCACAGCCAGCACCAGGGCGATGAACAGCGTGGCCGGCACGCCGACCACGACGAACATCAGGGTGTTGAACAGCGCGCGCTGGAACGACGGGTCGGTGAGGACCGCGACGAAGTTGTCGAACCCGACGAAGTTGACGTTGAACGGGTTGCGGATGTCACGCGCCCGCAGGTCGGTGAACGACATCGCCAGCGAGCTGACGAGCGGGATCAGACCGAAGACCCCGAATGTCAGGACGAACGGCGCGACGAAGACCCACGCGATGAGGGCCGAGCGGCGCCGCTGCGCGGCCAGGGAAGAGACCTTCTTCCCCGGCCGCGCCTGCACGGATGTCACCACCCGAAGCCGATCTTGTCGGCCTCGGCCTGGATCTCCTTCGCGGCATCGGCGCTCGTGATCTCGCCACGGGCGACCTGCTCGGAGTACTTGCTGATGAGGTCCGAGATCTGCGACCACGCCGGGTAGTTCGGCGTGGCGACCGTGTTCTCCAGCTGCTCGGTGAGCGTCTTGGTCACCGGGTTGTCCTGGATCGGGGCGTACTGGCCCGCCGCGACGTTGGCCGGGAGCTCGCCCTGCAGGTCGTACCACGCCTCCTGCTGGTCCTGCTCGCCGATCCACGACAGCAGCGACCAGGCCGCCGACTTGTTGTCCGACGCCGAGAAGACGCCGAGGTTGCCGCCGCCGATGTACTGGTCGTTGTTGCCGCCGGGGCCCTCGGGCGAGACGGTGTAGCCGACCGAGTCCATCGTGAAGCCCTCGGGAGCGGTGCCCTTGTCGATCTCCTCCTGGTAGATGTCGAGCATCCACGGGCCCGAGATGAACATCGGCGTGCCGCCGTTCTCGAACGTCGCGTCGGAGTCGCCGAGCGGCGCCTCACCGCGCTGGAAGTAGCCGCCGTAGTAGTCGAGGGCCTCGACGAACTCGGGGGTGTCGATCGTCCACTTGTCACCGTCGGTCATCGAGCCGCCCGCCTGCGCGTCGAACGGCACGATGACCTGGGCCGGCTGCTCGGTGGGCTTGGGCAGGCTCAGGCCGAACGTGCCCCCGGGACGCGAGGCGAACGCCGCGGCCATCGCCTGGGTCTCTTCCCACGTCGTCGGTGCCGACAGGCCGAGGTCGGCGGCGATGTCCGCACGGTAGAACAGGAAGCGCGTCTCGACGTACCACGGCATCGCATACAGGCCGTCCTCGCCCGTCACCGAGTCGACCGCGGCCGGGTAGAAGTCGCTCTCGTCGTAGACCCCGTCCGGCACGCTGTCGAATGCGCCCATGCCGATGACGGTCGCCGTCTGGTCGGAGCCGGTCATGATGATGTCCGGCCCCTTGCCGGCGGCTGTCGCCGTCTGCGCCTTCGTGATGACCTGATCCCACGGGACGTCCGTGATCTTGACGCTCGCGTCGGGGTTGGCCTTCACCCAGTCCTTCGTGAGCTTCTCGAGGTTGTCGGCGTGTCCGCCTGCCGTCCAGATCTCGACGGTGCCAGTCGCCTTGCCCTCTTCGGCCGGCGCGACCGACGATCCCTCGGCGGCGCCGTCCGCGCTGCGACCGCAACCGGACAGGACCAGGACCGCGCCGAGCGCCATCGCCGTGATCGCCGTGACTCGCATCCCTTGCATGCTCACTCCTTCGTGTGATTTCGAAACGAAAGCTCGAAATTTCGTGCCTCAGGGTGAGACTATAGAGCGAAAGTCCGGCACGAGTCCAGCGCAGCCCGCGAAATGGGCCAGCGATCGTTACTGTTTGCCGCTAGCATTTTCCGAAAGTTGATCCGGAGGAACCATGGCAGTCCAGCTCGCCCAGATCGCGACCGAGGCAGGGGTGTCCATCCCGACGGTGTCGAAGGTGCTCAACTCGCGCCCCGACGTGTCGCGCGCGACGCGCGACCGTGTCGCCGCGGTCCTGGAGCGCCACGGCTACGAGATCCGGATGCGGCCGCGCATGGCGACGGGGTTCCTCGACATCCGTGTGGTCAACCTCGATCGGGCATGGTCGGAGGCCGTCGTCCGCGGCGCAGCCGAGGCGGCGAAGGGGCACGGCAAGGACCTCGTCCTCGCCGTCGAACCGGATCCCGAGGACTGCGACGAATGGGTCATGCACGCGCTGGAACGCGGCTCGGACGGCGTGCTGAGCGTCGTGGCCGTGCCGAGCCCGGAGGCGCGGCAGCAGCTCGCCGAGGCCGGCATCCCGCTCGTCGTCGTCGACCCCCTGCACCGGACACCCGAGGGCACGTACTCGATCGCGGCGACGAACTTCCAGGGCGCGTTCGACGCCGCCCAGCACCTCCTGCAGCTCGGGCATCGCCGCATCGCGACCATCACCGGCCCCCTCGACCAGGACAACGGCATCGCCCGGCTCGCCGGCTTCCAGGCCGCGATGCAGCAGGCCGGCGTGCCCGCCGACGATGACCTCATCATCCGGACCCACTACGGCGTCGACCAGGGCTACGACGCGACGCGCCTGCTCCTCACCCGTGACGTCCGGCCGACCGCCATCTTCGCCGCGAGCGACGACACGGCCCTGGGCGCCATCCGCGCTCTCCGCGAGCACGACCTGCGCATCCCCGACGACATGTCGATCGTCGGCTTCGACGACCTCCCGCACTCGTCGTGGATCGACCCTCCGCTCACGACCATCCGCCAGCCTCTCGCGCAGATGGGCAGCGCGGCGGTCGACGTGATCGTCCGCGTCCGTGCCGGACAGCTTCCGGCCGCACGCACCGAGCTGTCGACGACGCTGGTGGTCCGCTCATCGACCGCGCCGCTGCGCGGGGCGTAGGCTGTGCGCATGCGTTTCACCGTCTCCGCCTGGTGGTGGCTGCAGCAGCAGCAGCCGTAACGCACTCACGCGCGGGCTGCACGGCAGCCCGCGTCCTGTGACCCTCGCATCCGTGCAGCTCCCCGATCACCGGAGCACACGAATGGACTCTTTCACCGCGACCGCGGCGCGCATGCCCGCCCTGCACGCCGACATCGCCGAGCACCCCGAGCACTACCGCATCCTCACCGGGGAGCGCCCCACCGGCCGCCTGCACCTCGGGCACCACTTCGGGACGATCCGGGAACGGGTGCGCCTGCAGGGGCTCGGCGTCGAGACGTTCGTCATCCTCGCCGACTATCAGGTCATCACCGACCGGGACGTCGCCGGCAACGTGCGCGACCACGTGTACGGCGCCGTCCTCGACTATCTCGCCGCCGGACTCGATCCGCACCGGACGACGATCTTCACGCACTCTTCGATTCCGGCGCTCAATCAGCTGCTGCTGCCGTTCCTCAGTCTCGTCACGGAGGCCGAGCTCCACCGCAACCCGACGGTCAAGGCGGAGGCGGCGGCGTCCGGGCGCGCGCTCAGCGGCCTGCTCCTCACCTACCCCGTGCACCAGGCGGCCGACATCCTCTTCTGCAAGGGGAACCTCGTGCCGGTGGGCAAGGACAACCTGCCGCACGTGGAGGCGGCCCGGACGATCGCGCGCCGCTTCAACGACCGGTACGGCGCAGTCTTCCCCGAGCCGGCCGCGCTGGTGAGCGATGCGCCGGAGCTTCCCGGGCTCGATGGACGCAAGATGTCCAAGAGCTACGGCAACGCCATCGCGCTCGGCATGACCGAGGACGAGACCGCCGCGGCCATCAAGCGGGCGCGGACGGACTCCGAGCGCACGATCACGTACGACCCGGTGAATCGCCCCGGCGTCGCGGGTCTGCTGGCCACCGCGGCCGTGGTGCAGGGGCGTGCCCCCGAAGAGGTCGCCGCCGAGGTCGGCGCGGCGGGCAGCGGCGCGCTCAAGAAGCTCACGACCGAGGCCGTCAACGAGTACCTGCGTCCCCACCGCGCACGTCGCGCATCGCTCACCGCGGCCGACGCGGCAGCGGTGCTCCGCGAGGGCAATGCCCGGGCGAACGCCGTCGCCGAGGCCACGCTCGACGAGGTGCGCGAGGCGATGGGGATGACCTACTGAGATGACGGATGCCGCGAGCCGCGGCATCCGTCATCTCCACGTCCCCGGAACACGGGGCTGGCGGCTTGATCGGCCTTCGCGGAAGGCTCTTTCGCAGCCGACGCCGTGGGGCTACCGTGACGGTGGATGGGGTTCGGTTTCCGGGACTGGGGTTGCGGGATGAACGAACACGGGCGGCCCTCGGCCGCGTCTTGGCGGCTGCCTACTGCGCTGCTCATCGCGGTCGCACTCGCTGTGACGGGATGTGCCTCGGCAGGCGAGCCGGCGCCGACCTCGTCCGGGTCGGCTTTGGGCGACGCCCACGTCGCACCGGTATCGGACGCCGACACGCTCGCCGCGTACGACTGGGGTGCGATCACCGTCCCGGCCTCATCGTGCGACCCCGACGCGACCGGCGACATCACGTTGGTGGACGGCAAGGGTGAGCTGGTGGGCGACGAGTTCCACACCTACTCCGTCGTCGCCCAGCTCCCGCCCGACATCGGCGAGCTGGCCGAGGGCACCGCCGCCGTGCTGCGCCTCACCTGCTATCTGGAGGGCGCGAATGCGGTCCCGCCGCTTCCCTTCGCGATCTTCGCGGTGGGTGACGACGGTCCCGAGCTCATCGGGTTGCTGCACAACACGGACCTCGGGGTCTCAGCGTCCGGCTCGGCCCTCGTGGTCGATGCCCTCGAAGTCGTGGATGGGCAGATCGTCGTCACCGGCACGTACCTCACCGATCAGGACGCGCACTGCTGCCCGAGCGGCGTCGGATGGACATGGATCGCCGTCGTCCACGGCAGGGTGGTCACGCAGGGGCACATCTCCGACGGCGCGCCACCCGCCGAGTTGCCCGACCGAGGAGCGCGCACCGAGGGCGACCTCATCATCTACGACCCGCCCGTCGAGGTGAAGGAGCAGTCCGACCTCGTGCTGCTCGAGGGCGCACCGGAAGACTTCAAGGACTTCATCTGGACCCAGAAGCAGCAGAACGACGGGCCAGGCTGCGACAGCGTGATCACGGTGAGCAGGCTGCACCTCGGAGGGTTCGCCAGCGGTGGCGTGGGCTGCGATCCGCCGATGGGCGGGGCCGCGCTGCTCTGGATCGAGCGCGACGGGGTGTGGTCGGTCCTCCTCACGCACCAGGACACGCCTCCCTGCGACGTGCTCACGGCGGCGCGGTTCCCGGCCGGCGTTCTCGGCGACGCGCCGGAGTGCGCGGACGCGCAGTGGCAGCCGGTGCCCTATGCCCCGTGAGATCAGCCGCCACGCGGAAGGAGGATGAGATGGTGACGAGCGTCACGCTCTCGAACGGACACCGGATGCCGCAGCTCGGCCTCGGCGTGTACCTCGTGTCGGATCCCGCGGTGTGCGAGGCGAGCGTGAGGTCGGCGCTCGGGGCCGGGTATCGGCTCGTCGACACCGCGTTCGTGTATCGCAACGAGCGGGCCGTGGGTCGCGGCATCCGCTCGTCCGGCGTGCCGCGCGACGAGGTGTTCCTCACGACGAAGCTCTGGCCGTCCACCTATGGCTACGACAGGGCCACGTCCGCCATCGCCGGGTCGCTCGAGAGACTCGATTGCGGCCCCATCGACCTGCTGCTGCTGCACCAGCCCGTCGGCGACGTGCTGGGTGCTTGGCGTGCGATGGAGGAGGCCGTCGACGCGGGCACCGTCCGGGCCATCGGGGTGAGCAACTTCACGGTGGCCGATCTGGAGAAGCTGCTCCCGAAGGCCCGGATCGCCCCCGTCGTGGATCAGGTCGAACTGCATCCGCACTGGCAGCAGCCCGAGCTGTTGCCCTACCTGAGCCGGCACGGGATCGTCGCGGAGGCCTGGTACCCGCTCGGCCACGGATCCGCGAAACTCCTGAACGAGCCGCCCGTCGTGGCCGCGGCATCCGCACACGGCAAGTCCGCGGTGCAGGTCATCCTGCGCTGGCACCTCCAGCGCGGGTTCGTGGCGATCCCGAAGTCGACCGACCCCGCGCACATCGCCGCGAACATCGACGTGTTCGACTTCGAATTGACTGCGGCCGAGATGGCCGGCATCGACGCGCTCGGCAAGGACAGGCCGATGTTCCGGATGCCTCGCTGGCTCATGTCGGCCGTCATGCCGATGGCGCGTCCACGCCCGCTGCCCTAGGGCCGAGAGGCGACCCCTGCGCCACTCGGACGAGGAGGAACGAGCAAAGGCCCGGACCCGCAGAATCCTGCGGGTCCGGGCCTTTCAGCAGCGCTGAGGGACTCGGCGTGGTCCGGAACTCCTAGAAGTCCCAGTCCTCGTCTTCCGTCGCCTCGGCCTTGCCGATGACGTACGACGAGCCCGACCCCGAGAAGAAGTCGTGGTTCTCGTCGGCGTTCGGCGATAGGGCCGACAGGATCGCCGGGTTCACGTCGGTGACGGTCGAGGGGAACATCGCCTCGTAGCCCAGGTTCATCAGGGCCTTGTTGGCGTTGTAGTGCAGGAACTTCTTGACGTCCTCGGTGAGGCCGACGCCGTCATAGAGGTCCTGCGTGTACTGCACCTCGTTGTCGTACAGCTCGTAGAGCAGCGAGAACGTGTAGTCCTTGATCTCGTCGCGCTTGGCCTGGTCGATGGTCTCCAGCCCGCGCTGGAACTTGTACCCGATGTAGTACCCGTGCACGGCCTCGTCACGGATGATGAGGCGGATGAGGTCTGCCGTGTTCGTCAGCTTGGCGCGCGACGACCAGTGCATCGGCAGGTAGAAGCCCGAGTAGAACAGGAACGACTCCAGCAGGGTCGAGGCGACCTTGCGCTTGAGGGGCTCGTCGCCGCGGTAGTACTCCATGACGATCTGAGCCTTCTTCTGAAGGTTCGGGTTCTCGATCGACCAGCGGAACGCCTCGTCGATCTCCTTCGTCGAGCACAGCGTCGAGAAGATCGACGAGTACGACTTGGCGTGCACCGACTCCATGAACGCGATGTTCGTGTAGACGGCCTCCTCGTGCGGCGTGATCGCGTCGGGGATGAGCGACACCGCGCCCACCGTGCCCTGGATCGTGTCGAGCAGGGTCAGGCCCGTGAACACGCGCATCGTGAGGGTCTGCTCCTGCGGGGTCAGCGTGTTCCACGACTGGATGTCGTTCGACAGCGGCACCTTCTCGGGCAGCCAGAAGTTGTTCACGAGGCGGTTCCACACCTCGAGGTCCTTGTCGTCCTGGATGCGGTTCCAGTTGATCGCCTGGACGTGGTCCAGGAGCTGAAGCTTCTCGCTCATTCTCGTTCTCTCAAATCCCGGGTCGGCGCGTCACAGGGTGCAGGAGACGCACTCGGTCATGTCCGTGCCCTCGAGGGCCATCTGCCGCAGGCGGATGTAGTAGATCGTCTTGATGCCCTTGCGCCAGGCGTAGATCTGGGCCTTGTTGATGTCGCGCGTGGTCGCGGTGTCCTTGAAGAACAGCGTGAGCGACAGACCCTGGTCGACGTGCTGGGTGGCGGCGGCGTAGGTGTCGATGACCTTCTCGTAGCCGATCTCGTACGCGTCCTGGTAGTACTCCAGGTTGTCGTTCGTCATGAACGCCGCCGGGTAGTAGACGCGGCCGAGCTTGCCTTCCTTGCGGATCTCGATCTTCGCCGCGATCGGGTGGATCGACGACGTCGAGTTGTTGATGTACGAGATCGAGCCGGTCGGCGGCACGGCCTGCAGGTTCTGGTTGTAGATGCCGTGCTGCTGGATCGAGGCCTTCAGCGCGCGCCAGTCGTCCTGCGTGGGGATGTGGTGGCCGGCGAACATCTCCTTGACCTTGTCGGTCGCGGGGACCCACTCCTGCTCGATGTACTTGTCGAAGAACTCGCCCGACGCATACGTCGAGTCCGCGAAGCCGTCGAAGGTCTCGCCGCGCTCGATCGCGATCTTGTTCGACGCGGTGAGTGCGTGGAACAGCACCGAGTAGAAGTAGATGTTCGTGAAGTCGACGCCCTCTTCCGAGCCGTAGTAGACGTGCTCACGGGCGAGGTAGCCGTGCAGGTTCATCTGGCCGAGGCCGATCGCGTGCGAGCGGTCGTTGCCGTCCTCGATCGAACGGACCGAGGCGATGTGGCTCTGCTGGCTCACCGCGGTGAGGGCGCGGATGCTGGTGTCGACGGTGCGTGCGAGGTCTCCGCCGTCCATCGCCAGGGCGATGTTGAGCGAGCCCAGGTTGCACGAGATGTCCTTGCCGATCTGGTCGTACGACAGGTCCTCGTTGAACGTGGTGGGCGTGTTGACCTGCAGGATCTCGGAGCACAGGTTGGACATGTTGATCCGGCCCTTGATCGGGTTGGCCTTGTTCACCGTGTCCTCGAACATGATGTACGGGTAGCCCGACTCGAACTGGATCTCGGCGAGGGTCTGGAAGAACTCGCGCGCGTTGATCTTCGTCTTCTTGATGCGCGAGTCGTTGACCATCTCGCGGTACTTCTCCGAGACCGAGATGTCGCCGAACGGCACGCCGTACACGCGCTCGACGTCGTACGGCGAGAAGAGGTACATGTCTTCGCCGTTCTTGGCGAGCTCGAACGTGATGTCGGGCACGACGACGCCCAGCGAGAGCGTCTTGATGCGGATCTTCTCGTCGGCGTTCTCACGCTTGGTGTCGAGGAACCGCATGATGTCGGGGTGGTGCGCGTTGAGGTACACCGCACCGGCGCCCTGACGCGCGCCCAGCTGGTTCGCGTACGAGAACGAGTCTTCGAGGAGCTTCATCACGGGGATGATGCCGCTCGACTGGTTCTCGATCTGCTTGATGGGTGCACCCGACTCGCGGATGTTCGACAGCAGCAGCGCCACGCCGCCGCCGCGCTTGCTCAGCTGCAGGGCGGAGTTGATGCCGCGGGCGATCGACTCCATGTTGTCTTCGATGCGGAGCAGGAAGCACGAGACGAGCTCGCCGCGCTGTGCCTTGCCGGCGTTGAGGAACGTGGGGGTGGCGGGCTGGAAACGACCCGAGATGATCTCTTCGACGAGCGCGGTGGCGAGCTTCTCGTCGCCGTCGGCGAGCGCGAGGGCCGTCATCACGACGCGGTCCTCGAAGCGCTCGAGGTAGCGCTTGCCGTCGAAGGTCTTGAGCGTGTAGCTCGTGTAGTACTTGAACGCTCCGAGGAAGGTCTCGAACCGGAACTTCTTGGAGTACGCGAGGTCGTTGAGCTTCTGGATGTACTCGAACGAGTACTTGTCGAGGACGGCGCCCTCGTAGTACTCCTTCTCGACGAGGTAGTCCAGACGTTCCTTGAGCGAGTGGAAGAACACGGTGTTCTGGTTCACGTGCTGCAGGAAGTACTCCCGCGCCGCGCGCTTGTCGGCGTCGAACTGGATCTGCCCGTTCGCGTCGTACAGGTTCAGCATCGCGTTGAGGGCGTGGTAGTCCATGCCCTCGAAGCGCGCCTCCGTCTTGAAGTCCATCTGCGTCAGAGTTCCCACCATCGTTCCAATCCCGCGCTCACGCGTTCCACATCTTCAGGCGTGCCGAATACCTCTAGCCGGTACAAGTGCGGCACGTGACACTTGCGGCTGATGATGTCGCCGGCGATGCAGAAGTGCTCGCCGAAGTTGGTGTTCCCCGCGGAGATGACTCCGCGGATGAGGCCGCGGTTTCGCTCATCGTTGAGGAACCGGATGACCTGCTTGGGAACAGCGCCCTTCTCGACCCCCCTGCCCTGGCCTCCGCCATAGGTGGGTGTCACGAGGACGTACGGCTCGTCGACCACGAGCGCCGGATCCGTCGAATGGAGCGGAATCCGGACCGCCCGTGCGCCGAGCTTCTCGATGAAACGCGCGGTGTTGCCCGACACGCTCGAGAAGTAGACCAGCAGCGGTGCGCTCGTCGCGACGCGCTGCGCCACGAGAGCAGACATGATGTCAGCTCAGACGCGCGGCGAGCTCGTCGATCTTGTCGGGGCGGAAGCCCGACCAGTGGTCCTCATCGGTGATGACGACCGGCGCCTGGAGGTACCCCAGCGCCTTGACCTGCTCGAGGGCCGTGGGGTCCTCGGAGAGGTCGTGGACTTCGTACTCGATGCCCTTCGAGTCGAGGGCTCGGTAGGTCGCCGTGCACTGCACGCACGCGGGCTTGGTGTAGACCGTGATCGCCATGTCGATTCTGCTCTCCTCGTCACTTCTCCGGCAGTCCCCCCGCCGGGAGACCAATACTACATATGGGTACCGACATCCGTAAGCACCACAAGGGCTAGTAGTTACATCGGTGTGATTTTCCACCGTTCTCCCCATGTACAACACAGGTTCTCCACGGATTCATCCACAGCCCGGAGGCTCTCGAAAACGCCGGGATCACGGGGGTTTCAGGAGCCACGGCCGCTTCCCTCCACAGCCGCGACGGTAGCCCCGGGGTCCGACATCGGATTTGGCTGTGGAGAGCGTCCCCGGCGTGTCGCGCACCCCGTCGGCGTGTCGTGGTGCGACGACGGTGGCGTAACGTTGTCTGGTGGCCGGCTACGGGGATCTTCTGCGCACTCCTGGCGTCCTGCGCATGATCTCGGCGCAGCTGGTCGCGCGCTTCCCCAACGGGATGATCAGCCTCGTGATCCTCCTCCACATCGAGGGGATCACCGGCTCGTACGGCGCCGCCGGCATCGTTCTGGCGGCCGTGTCGATCGGGCAGGCCATCGCCGGCCCGGTGACGAGCCGCTGGATGGGCCGCTGGGGCATGCGCCGCGTCCTGACGCTCACGACGCTCGTGTCGGCGGCATCCCTTCTCGGCATCGCGTTCCTCGTCTCGCCCGTGCCGGTGTACGTCGTGCTCGGCTTCATCGCCGGCATGTCGACGCCGCCGATCGTGTCGGCGGTCCGCACGATCTACCCCAAGCTGGTCAACTCGAAGCAGCTGACCGGCCTGTACTCGCTCGACGCGTCGCTGCAGGAGATCATCTGGATCCTCGCGCCGGTGCTCATCACGTTCGTCGCGACGCAGGCGGGGACGGTCGTCGGCCTCGTGCTGGTCGTGGTCATCCTGCTGTCGGGCTGCGCGTGGTTCATCCTGTCGCCCGAGGTCGGGCGCGTGCGCATCCCCCGCAGCAAGCGGTCGCTGGGCAAGGTGCTCGCGCGCCCGCCGATCCTGCTCGCGACGGTCATCGGGTTCCTGCTCATCGGCTCGTTCTCGGCCGTCGAGGCGAGCGTCGTCGCGACGTTCTCGCACGGCGGCGTCGAGGCCGGCCTCGTGCTGGCGGTGTTCTCGGTCGGCAGCCTCGCCGGCGGTCTCGCCTTCGGGCACCTGCCGATGGGGCGCTGGGCGATGGTGCGCCGGCTGGCGGTGGTGGCGTTCGGCCTCGTGCTCACGACGCTGTGGGTCAACGTGTGGTGGATCTCCGCGACGCTGTTCGTCGCAGGCATCGGCATCGCCCCGGCGCTGGGCGTGCTGTCGGCGATGACCACCGCGAGCGTCAAGTTCAGCGACACCGCCGAGGCGTTCGGCTGGGTCGGCACCGGACAGCTGATCGGCGCCGCCGTGGGCTCGGCGGTGGCAGGATTCCTCATCGACGGCCCCGGCGGCGTCACCGCGGCCTACGCGTCGGCGGCGGCGTTCTGCGCGCTCGCACTGCTGGTGGCCCTCGTCTTCGTCCGCCATCAGCCCGACCTGCGCGAGCGCGGCGCGAGCCCCATCCCCGATACCGAGCCGGTCCAGACCATCGGCTGAGCCTGTCGAAGCCTGAGCCTGTCGAAGCCTGAGCCTGCCGAAGCCTGAGCCTGCCGAAGCCTGAGCCGGTCGACACCCTTCCCATAGACGCCGCATAGGCGCGAGTGCTCTCCTCGAGGCATGCGCACCGACGACACGGAATGGCTCGACGCCGACGGCAACCCCATCGACGAGGATCACCGCGGCCTCGTCTACGACATCCGCACCCTCATCGATCGCCGCCGCGCGCTGGGAATCTTCGGCGGCGTGGCGCTGACGAGCCTGCTGACGGCGTGCGGCGTGACGAGCGACGGGGATGCCTCGGCCACGCCCGCCTCGTCGGGCGCGGCATCCCCCACTCCGACGCCGTCGTCTTCGGCCACCACCGCCGCCGGCCCGCTCGACGAGGTCCCCGACGAGACGGCCGGCCCCTACCCCGCAGACGGCTCGAACGGCGTCGACGTGCTCGACGACTCGGGCATCGTGCGCAGCGACATCCGGTCGAGCTTCGGGTCGTCGTCGACGGTCGCCGCGGGCGTGCCGCTCACGATCGCCCTCACGGTGCGCGACGCGGCGACCGGCGCCGCGCTGGCGGGGCACGGCGTATACCTGTGGCACTGCGACCGCGACGGCAACTATTCGCTGTACAGCCGCGGGGTCGAGGACGAGAACTACCTGCGCGGCGTGCAGGAGACCGATGCGAACGGCACCGTGACCTTCACGTCGATCTACCCGGCCTGCTACTCGGGCCGCTGGCCGCACATCCACTTCGAGGTGTACGAGGACGTCGCGACCGCGGTCGCCACCGGGCCGATCGTGAAGACCAGCCAGATCGCCCTGCCGGCCGAGACCAACGACGCCGTCTATGCGACGAGCGGGTACGAGCAGAGCGTGCGCAATGCGAGCCAGGTGTCGCTCAGCAGCGACATGGTCTTCAGCGATGACGGCGGCATCCACCAGCTCGCGACGACGGCGGGATCCGCCGCCGACGGGTACACCGCGTCGCTCACGGTCGGCGTGTAGGACGGTTCACGCGAGGCGCCGCAGCAGCTCGAGGAGGGCGAGCGCGTAGGCGTCCGCGGGCTCGGGATGCTCGAATACCTTGCGGTCCCCGGCCACGACGATCTCGACCTCGTGGGTGTCGGGAAGTCGCCGCAGCGACCGGAACGCACCGCGCAGCAGTTCGCGCAGCTGGTGCTCGTGCGGCAGCCACAGGGCGTCCTCGAGCGCGACCGAGTCGAGCGCCCACTCCGTCGTGCCGTTGAAGGCCAGGATGCGGCCGGTCGGGTACTCCCGGGGCTCGATGGTCATCTCGCTGACGGTGAAGACGTCGGCCTCGAACTCGGGTTCGTCGAGCTGGAACCGGTCGCCCGAGCGCGGGTGCCACACCAGCCCCGCGTCGCGCAGGGCCATCGCCAGTTCCGTCGAGATCACGCCAACCTCCGTGTCCATCCTGCCGTGCGTGACGCCCGGTGGCGCCCACCGCGGGGCGCTTCGCCGCGGACTCGTAGGCTGAGCGCATGCCTGCCCCCGTCTCGCTCCCCCGCCTGTCGTGGGGCTCGGCCGTCGCCGAGCGCCGCGCGCTGCTCGTGCACGGCCTCGGTTCGACCGGCGCCCTGATGTGGCGCTACGGCGTGGCGCTGGCCGACACCGGCTGGCGCGCAGAGGCCGTCGACCTCCGCGGCCACGGCGCGGCCCCGCGGGCGCTGGACTACACCCTGGCGGCCTACGGTGCAGACATCGCCGCGACCCGGCCCGCGGGCGGCGGCGCGTGGGACCTCGTGATCGGCCACTCCCTGGGCGGAGCGGCATCCGTCCTCGCCGCCGCCGGCGACCCGGAGTGGGCGCGCCGGCTCGTGCTCGTCGACCCGGCGATCGCGCTGCGGGCCGACGACCGCGCGGGCATCGGCGCGGGCCTCACCGCGTCGTTCGACGACCCGACGCAGGAGGCGGTGCGCCGCACTCACCCGCACTGGCACCCGCAGGACGTCGAGCTGAAGGCCCAGGCCTCGCAGGTGACGAGCCGCTGGGCGGTGGAGCAGACGACCGCGCAGAACCCGGAATGGGACGTGACGGATGCCGCCCTGCGCGTCGCCGTGCCGGTCGAGGTGATCGCGGCCGGCGTCGGCTCGATCTTCCGCGACACGCCGGTCGAGGCGGCGGTGGCGGGCAACCCGCGCTTCCGGCCGGCCGTCGTGATCGCGGGCGCAGGCCACTCCCCGCACCGCGACGACCCGGACGCGACGATCGCAGCGCTCCTCCCCCTCCTCGCCTGAGCCGCCGGGCGGGGGAAGAATGGCGGGGTGACGCTCTTCGATCCGACACAGCTCCTCCCCGACGACCTGCTCGAGCGCTTCCGCGCCCGCGCCGCCGTCCACGACCGCGAGAACACGTTCCCGGACGACGACCTCGCCGACCTGAAGGCGGCCGGGTACCTCGCGATTCTCGTGCCGGAAGAGCTCGGCGGCTCGGGGCTGGGCCTGGCCGAGGCATCCCTTCTGCAGCAGCGGCTCGCGGGCGCGGCGCCCGCCACCGCCCTCGCGATCAACATGCACCTGGTGTGGACGGGTGTGGCCAAGGTGCTCGCCGACCGCGGCAGCGACGCGCTGCGGTTCGTGCAGGAGGGCGCGGCGGCCGGCGAGGTGTTCGCGTTCGGCATCAGCGAGGCGGGGAACGACCTCGTGCTGTTCGGGAGCGGGACGGATGCCGCACCACTCCCCGACGGCGGCTACGCGTTCACCGGCACCAAGATCTTCACGTCGCTCTCACCGGTGTGGACGCAGCTGGGGCTGCACGGCCTCGACACGTCCTCGGACGACGCGCCCCGTATGGTCTACGCCTTCGTGCCGCGGTCGGAGGTGCAGACCGGGCGGGTCGTCGTGCGCGACGACTGGGACACCCTCGGCATGCGGGGCACGCAGTCGCGCACCACCGAGCTGCGCGACGCGGTGGCGCCCGCCGATCGGGTCGTGCGGCGCCTGGCCCCCGGCCCGAACCCCGACCCGCTCGTCTTCGGGATCTTCAGCGTGTTCGAGCTGCTGCTCGCCTCGGTGTACACGGGCATGGCCCGGCGGGCGCTGGAGCTGGCGGTCGCGACGGCCGCCAAGCGCACGTCCAAGCGCACCGGCAAGGCGTACAGCCAGGACCCCGACATCCGCTGGCGCATCGCCGACATGGCACTCGCGTACGACGCGCTGCCGCCGCAGATCGACGCTCTCGCGCGCGACGTCGACGACCTCGCCGACCACGGCGCGCAGTGGTTCGCGCTGCTCGCCGGCGTGAAGCACCGGGCGGTGACGGCCGCGAAGTCGATCGTCGACGAGGCGGTCCTCGTGGCAGGCGGCTCGTCGTACTTCTCGGGCAACGAGCTCGGCCGCCTCTACCGCGACGTGCTCGCCGGGCTGTTCCATCCCTCCGACCCCGAGTCGGCGCATTCGACGGTCGCGACGGCCTGGCTCGGTCCGGTCGAGGACTGAGCATGGCACCCACGCCGACGCAGCTGCTCAGCCCCGCCGACCAGGAACGCCGCCGCGCCCTGCGGCACATGAAGGCGGTGGCCCTCGGGGCGCTGCTGTTCATGGCCGCCCTGTTCGCGGTCTCGTTCGCCTTCCAGCAGGAGGTGCCGGCGCTCGCGTACCTGCGTGCGGCGGGCGAGGGCGGCATGGTCGGCGCCCTGGCGGACTGGTTCGCGGTGACAGCGCTGTTCCGGCATCCACTGGGCATCCCGATCCCCCACACCGCGATCATCCCGAGCCGCAAGGACGAGATCGGCCGAACCCTGGGCGAGTTCGTCGAGACCGAGTTCCTGCGGGGCGACGTCGTGCGCACGAAGCTCGTCGAGACGCCCATCGCAGCGCGCCTGGGCGAATGGCTGAGCGCCCCTTCGACAGGCTCAGGGACCTCGCACGCGGAGCGCGTCGCGGCCGAGGCGTCGGTGATGGCCTCGAGCGTGCTGCGCGCCCTCAGCGACGACGACGTGCGCGACGTCATCGAAGAGCTCGCGCGCGAGCACCTCATCGCGCCCGAGTGGGGCCCGCCGCTCGGCGAATGGCTGCAGCGTATCGTCGACGCGGGCGCGCACCGCGGCGCCGTCGACCTCGCCGCCGACAGCATCGCCGCGTGGCTCGCCGCCAACCACCGCGCGTTCACCGGACTCGTCTCGCGCCGCCTGCCGTCGTGGGTGCCCTCGGTGGCGCACCGGTTCGTCGACGACACCGTCTACAACGAGGCGGTCAAGTTCGTCGGCGCCGTGCAGCGCGACCCCCGGCATCCCGCCCGCCTCGCGATCGACGGATACCTGGAGCGCCTCGCGGCGAACCTGCAGCACGACCCGGCGACGATCGGGCGCTTCGAGGACGCCAAGCTCGCCGTGTTCGACAGCCCGCGCGTGCGCGAGCTCGCCGGCGAGGCGTGGACGACGGCCAAGACGGGCCTGCTGCGCTCGCTCGCCGATCCCGCGAGCGGGCTGCGGCGCCGCGGCGTGACCGCCCTCGTCGAGATCGGGGAGCGCATGACGACGGATGCCGCGCTGCAGAGCCGCGTCGACGAGTGGGTCACCGACGGCGCCGTGTTCCTCGTGGACCGCTACCGTCACGACATCGCGTCGATCATCACCGACACCGTCGAGCGATGGGACCCCGCCGAGACCACCGAGAAGATCGAGCTCATGGTCGGCCGCGACCTGCAGTACATCCGCCTCAACGGCACGATCGTGGGCGCGCTCGCCGGCGTCGCGATCTTCACGGTCGCGCACGCGCTGCTCGGCTAACGCTGGACGCTCCGTGCGGTCGCCGCGGATCTCCGGGAGAGCACGCCGGAGGGATGCCGGGCACGGCCGCTCTGCGGCGAGTAGCGTCGAGTCGTGGCGCTTCTTCATGATGACCTCTGGCCGCGCGCCGGCGCGTGGCCGCCCGCCGACGACGGATCGTGGGATGCCGCGATCCTCGGCGTCCCGGCCTTCCGCACCTCGATCTCGCCGACGGGGGCGCACGCCACCCCGGGCGCGATCCGGGAGGCGCTGCGCCGGTACAGCCCGACCCTGCTCGGGCCGCCGTCCGTCGATCTCGACGAGGTGCTGCGCATCGCCGACGCGGGCGACGTCGACGAGCCGGACGGACCGGAGGGCGAGGCAGCCGTCCGCGCCGCGGTGCGGACGCTGCGCCGACGGACCGACCTCGTCATCGCCCTCGGCGGCGACAACTCGCTCACCTACGCGGTGACGCAGGGGGCGGCGGCGACCGGCCTCATCACGATCGACGCGCACTTCGACCTGCGCGACGGCGTCTCGAACGGATCACCGGTCCGCCGGCTCGTCGAGGACGGCCTCGACGGCCGCCGCATCGTGCAGCTCGGCATCGCCGACTTCGCGAACTCTGCCGCCTACGCGCAGCGCGCCGCCGACTTCGGGATCACGGTGATCACGATGGACGAGGTGCGTCGCCGCGGCGCCGCCGACGTCATGGCGGAGGCGCTGGCCATCGCGGGCGCCGACGGCGGGGCGTTCCACCTCGACATCGACGTCGACGTGTGCGACCGGTCGGTGGCCCCGGGATGCCCGGCCTCCGTGCCGGGTGGCCTCGCCGCGTGGGAGCTGCGGGCGCTCGTCCGCGCGGCGGCCGCCGACCCCCGGCTGCACAGCGCCGACCTCGCCGAGGTCGACGCCACCGCCGACGCCCCGGACGGGCGCACCGTGCGCCTGGCCGCGCTCTGCGTCCTCGAGCTGCTCGCAGGCCTCGCCGCGCGCCGGAGCGCCTCATGATCCGCCTCGCGCTGGTGCGCCACGCCAAGTCGGACTGGGGCGACCCGGGCCTGGCCGACCACGACCGGCCCCTCAACGATCGCGGGATGAGGGACGCCCCGGTCATGGCGGCCCGGCTGGCGGCATCCGGATTCCGCCCCGACGTGATCCTGTCGAGCACGGCGCTGCGCGCACGCACGACCGCCGAGGCCTTCGCGGCCGAGCTCGGCGTCGCGGTGTCGCTCGACCCTGAGCTCTACGGCGCGCCCGCGGCGACGCTGCTGGCCGCGGCGGCCGACACCGGCGCGAGCGCCGTGATGGTCGTCGCGCACGACCCGGGGATGACGGTGCTCGCCGGGCGGCTGTCGGGCGACGGCATCGGCCACATGCCGACATGCGCCGTGGCGACGTTCGCGTGGAGCCAGGACGATTGGGACGTCGCGACCGCGCTCGACCCCGACGACTGGACGTTCGACACGCCTCGCTGAGCCGCGCCCTTCGGTTCGCAGGCCTGTGACGTGAGATCTGCTTCTACATCGTTGTACTCGAGCTCTACATCGTTGTAGATTGCCCTCGACGGACGACCTGCCGCACCTCGCCGTCGAGTGCGGCATCCGTCGACTCCCCCGTCCGACGTCGAACAGGAGACCCGATGACATCACCCCAGGCCGCGCTCGCCCTGACCACAGCCGGAGTGCTGATGGCGGGCATGCTCACGGCGCCCCCCGCATGGGCGAAGCCGCCGACCGACCCGCCCGCCCCGGTGTTCGACGACGTCACCGTCCACGACCCGTCGATCGTCACATCGGGCGACGACATCTGGGTGTTCGGATCGCACGGCGCCTCCGCGCACACGCAAGACCTCATGTCGTGGACGCAGAACACGGTCGACCTCTCGCAGAACCCCGACAACGCGCTGTTCGACGACGTCTACACCGACCTCGCCGAGACCTTCGAGTGGGCGCAGACCTCGACGCTGTGGGCGGCCGACGTCATCCAACTGCCCGACGGCAGGTTCGCGATGTACTACAACGCGTGCGAGGGCTCGTCGCCGCGCTCGGCGCTCGGGCTCGCGACCTCCGACGCCGTCGACGGCCCGTACGAGAACCAGGGCGTCCTGCTCAAAAGCGGCATGCAGGGCGAATCCGAGAACGCTGGCGAGGTCTACGACGCGCGCGTGCATCCGAACACCGTCGACCCCGACGCCTTCTACGACGCCGACGGTCAGCTGTTCATGGTCTACGGCTCATACTCGGGCGGCATCTTCCTGCTCAAGATGGATGCCGCGACCGGCGAGCCGCTGCCCGGTCAGGGTTACGGCACCCATCTCGTGGGCGGCAACCACAGCCGCATCGAGGCACCGACGATCCAATACGACGACGAGACCGGCTACTACTACCTGTACCTGTCGTTCGGCGGGCTCGGTGTGACGGGCGGCTACGACGTGCGCGTCGCCCGTTCGAAGGACGTCGAAGGCCCCTACCTGGACGCCGAGGGCAACGACATGCGCGACGTGAAGGCCGATCCGACGCTGCCGCTGTTCGACGACGCCTCGATCCAGCCGTACGGGGTCAAGCTCATGGGCGGCCACCTGTTCGGGCGCGAGCTCGGCGATCCCGGCACGGGCATCGGCACCGGCTACGTCTCGCCCGGCCACACGTCGTGGTACCAGGACCCCGCCACCGGCCGCATGTTCATGGTGTTCCACGCCCGCTTCCCCGGCACCGGCGACCTGCACGAGGTGCGTGTGCACCAGATGTGGATGAACGCCGACGGCTGGCCCGTCGTCTCACCGATGCGCTACGCGGGCGAGACAGCCGGCAAGGTGAAGCGCGACGACGTCGTCGGCACGTGGCAGCTGGTCGACATGGGCAAGGAGATCACCGCGACAGCGGCAGCGTCATCCGACATCACGCTCGGCAAGACCGGTCGCATCACCGGCGCGGTCGACGGGGACTGGAAGCTCACCGGGCAGCACACCGCGACCCTCACCGTCGGCGGCGAGGTCTACCGGGGCGTGTTCGCGCCGGTGTGGGACCCCGACCTGCAGGCTTGGTCGACCGGCGTCACCGCCGTGTCGGACAGGGGCGTGACCTTGTGGGGAGGCAAGAGCGTGGAGGTCTCCGGCCGGGCAGCGGTCGACGCCGTCGCCGCCGAACTGTCACTCGGCGACACGTCGGGCGTCACGGTCGACCTCGACCTGCCGACGTCAGGCACCGGCGGCACGACGATCGCGTGGGCCTCCTCCGACCCCGCCGTGCTCGCGGCGGACGGCTCTGTGACCCGGCCGGGCATCGGCGAACCGGACGCCCGCGTGACGCTCACCGCGACGATCGCCAACGGAGAGGCGTCGGCATCCGCGCCGTTCCCGGTCACCGTGCTCGCCCGCACGCCGGGCGTGCTCGCAGGCGCCTGGTCTTTCGACGGCTCGCTCGCCGACACGGCGGGGGCGTTCGCCGCGGCGACGCCCACAGGCGCACGCATCGACGCCGCTGCCGCGGCCCCCGCAGCGTACGTCGCCGACGGCGTCGACGGGAAGGCGCTGCACCTCGACGGGACGGCGGGTGTGCGGCTGCCGGACGGGCTCGTGCAGGGATCCACATACTCGGTCAGCCTGTGGCTGCGACCGTCGGCGCTCACCGCGTACACGACGGCCTTCTTCGCCGCCGCGAACGCGAACTCGTGGGTGAGCCTCGTCCCGCGCGGACACGACGGCGTCGGCGGCTCGACCATGCTGTGGTCGGGGTCGCAGTGGTACGACGCCGGCACCGGTCAGAGCCTTCCGCTCGGGGAGTGGTCCCACGTCGCATTCGTCGTCGACGGCGGCGCGGCCTCGGTCTACGTCGACGGGGCGCTGCGCTTCCAGGGCACCGGGTTCCCCGACGTGCTCTCCGGCGCCGGCAACGTCTTCGCGCTCGGCGTCAACTGGTGGGACACCCCGTTCCAGGGCGACGTGGACGAGCTGACGGTGTGGCGCTCCGCCCTCTCGTCCGACGACGTCGCCGAGCTCGCCGGCCGCTGAGCGGACCCGGGATGCCGCAGGCCCGGGTCGAGCGACGACCCGGGCCCGTGGCGTCACAGCGGAGTGCCGCCGAGCCACACCGTGTGCACGAGGGGCACGCCGGGGCGATAGGCGAGGTGCACGCGCGTCGGGGCGTCGAGCATCACGAGGTCGGCACGTGCGCCGGGCTCGAGAACGCCGACGTCGGAGCGCCGCAGCGCTCGCGCGCCGCCGGCGGTCGCCGCCCACACCGCCTCGGCGGGCGTCATGCCCATCTCGCGCACGGCGAGCGCGATCATGAGCGGCATCGAGCTCGTGAAGCTCGAGCCCGGGTTGCAGTCGCTCGCGAGCGCCACGATGACGCCGGCGTCGATGAGGCGCCGGGCGTCGGGGTACGGCTGGCGCGTTGAGAACTCGACCCCCGGCAGCAGGGTCGCGACGGTCGCCGAGCCGGCGAGGGCCGCGACGTCGTCGTCCGACAGGTAGGTGCAGTGGTCGACGGAGGCCGCCCCCATCGCCACGGCCAGTCGCACGCCGTCGCCCGGACCGAGCTGGTTGCCGTGCACGCGCGGCAGCAGGCCGTGCACGACCCCGGCCGCGAGGATGCGTCGCGACTCGTCCGGTGTGAAGGCGCCGCGTTCGCAGAACACGTCGATCCACCGGGCGTGCGGCGCGCACGCCCGCAGCATCTCGTCGCACACCAGGTCGACGTACTCGTCGCGGCGGTCGGCGTACTCGGCGGGCACGACGTGCGCACCGAGGTACGTGACCTCGGGCGTGGCCTCGGCCGCGATCCGCGCCAGGCGTGCCTCGTCGGCGACGGTGAGCCCGTAGCCGGTCTTCACTTCGAACGTCGTCGTGCCCTGGGCGTGCAGCTCGTGCGTGAAGGCCCTCAGCCGAGACCGGAGCTCCTCGTCCGTCGCTGCTCGCGTGGCGGCGACCGTCCGTCTTATGCCGCCGGCCGCATACGGCGTGCCGGTCATGCGGGCCTCGAACTCGTCGGCGCGGTCGCCGCCGAACACGAGATGCGTGTGGCTGTCGACGAACCCGGGGATGACGGCTCGGGCGCCGGCATCCACTGTCCTCAGTCCGTCGGCGTGCGGCGCTTCAGACGCCGCGCCGACCCACGCGACCCGGTCGCCCTCGAGCAGCACTGCCGCGTCGCGCACGGTGCCGAGCGCGTCACCGGGCCGACCGACGTTGGTGGTCAGCTCGCCGATGTTGGTGATGAGGGTCGCGGTCACGCCGTCAGTCTCCCAGCATCGGCACCTGCAGGCCGCGCTCGCGGGCGACCTCCTTGGCCCGGTCGTACCCGGCGTCGACGTGGCGCATGACGCCCGTGCCGGGGTCGTTCGTGAGCACGCGCTCCAGCTTCTCGGCGGCGAGCGCCGTGCCGTCGGCCACCGTGACCTGGCCGGCGTGGATCGAACGACCGATGCCGACGCCGCCGCCGTGGTGCAGCGACACCCACGCCGCCCCGGACGCCGTGTTGAGCAGGGCGTTCAGCAGCGGCCAGTCCGCGATCGCGTCGGAGCCGTCGGCCATCGCCTCGGTCTCGCGGTACGGGCTCGCGACCGAGCCGGCATCGAGGTGGTCGCGGCCGATGACGATCGGGCCGGACAGCTCGCCCGAGGCGACCATCTCGTTGAACTTCAGCCCCGCGAGGTGTCGCTCCTTGTAGCCGAGCCAGCAGATGCGCGCGGGGAGACCCTCGAAGTGCACAGCGTCGCCCGCCTTGTCGAGCCAGCGCACGAGTCCCGCATTGTCGGGGAAGAGGGCCTTGACGGCCTCGTCGGTCTTGCGGATGTCTTCGGGGTCGCCCGAGAGCGCCACCCAGCGGAAGGGTCCGCGACCCTCGGCGAACTGCGGGCGGATGTAGGCCGGCACGAAGCCCGGGAACGAGAACGCCCGGTCGAAGCCGCCCAGCTGCGCCTCGGCGCGGATCGAGTTGCCGTAGTCGAACACCTCGGCTCCGGCATCCTGGAATCCGACCATCGCGGCCACGTGCTTGGCCATCGAACCGCGGGCGCGGGCGGTGAAGCCCTCGGGATCGCGGGCGGCTTCGGCCTTCCAGTCCTCGAACGCGATGCCCACCGGCAGGTACGCGAGCGGGTCGTGCGCGCTGGTCTGGTCCGTGACGATGTCGACCGAGAGCTCGCCGGCGCGGTGGCGCAGCAGCACGTCGCCGAACACCTCGGCGGCGTTGCCCACGACACCGACCGAGAGCGCCTCGCCGGCCGCCTTCGCGGCCACCACGCGGGCGAGCGCGGCGTCGAGGTCGGTCGTGTACGCGTCGAGGTAGCCGTGCTCGACGCGGCGGGCCAGGCGCGACTCGTCGACGTCGACGATGAGCACCGCTCCCCCGTTGAGCGTGACCGCGAGCGGCTGCGCGCCGCCCATTCCGCCGGCACCGCCGGTGAGGGTCAGCGTGCCCGACAGGTCGTCGCGCCCGAGCGACCGCGCGACGGCCGCGAACGTCTCGTACGTGCCCTGCAGGATGCCCTGCGTGCCGATGTAGATCCACGAACCGGCGGTCATCTGGCCGTACATCGTGAGGCCGAGCGCCTCGAGGCGGCGGAACTCGGGCCACGTCGCCCAGTCGCCGACGAGGTTCGAGTTGGCGATCAGCACGCGCGGCGCCCACTCGTGCGTGCGGAACACGCCGACCGGCTTGCCCGACTGCACCAGCAGCGTCTCGTCGGGTTCGAGCTCGTCGAGGGTGCGCACGATCGCGTCGAACGCCTCCCAGCTGCGAGCGGCCCGACCGGTGCCCCCGTAGACGACGAGGTCTTCGGGGTGCTCGGCGACCTCGGGGTCGAGGTTGTTCATGAGCATGCGCTTGGCCGCCTCGGCGCCCCAGCTCTTGGCCGTGCGCTCGGGGCCGCGCGGGGCGCGGACGGCGCGCTCTCCGAGGCCGCGGGGGCCCTCGGTGGTGATGTCGGTGGTGGTCATCGTCACTCCTTCGTGGTGGTCTGCAGTGCCGCCCGCGCGACGGCGCCGGAGGCGACGAGCGCGGTCACGGCCTCCATCTCGGGCGACAGGAAGCGGTCGGGGCCGGGCCCGCCGGCGACGGTGCGGACGAGGTCGCGCACGGCGCCGGTCGCGGCACCGGGCTGCAGCGGCGCGCGCAGGTCGAGGGCGCGCGCGCCGGTGAGCACCTCGATCGCGAGCACGCGGGCGAGCCCGTCGAGCGCGCGACGGAGCTTGCGGGCGGCCGCCCAGCCCATCGAGACGTGGTCCTCCTGCATCGCCGACGAGGGGATGGAGTCGACGGATGCCGGCACGGCCAGGCGCTTGAGCTCCGAGACGATCCCCGCGGCGGCGTACTGCGCGATCATGAGGCCCGAGTCGACGCCCACCTCGTCGGCGAGGAACGGCGGCAGGCCGTTGCTGCGTGCCCGGTCCAGTGCACGGTCGGTGCGGCGCTCCGAGATCGAGGCGACGTCGGCGACGGCGATCGCGAGGAAGTCCAGCACGTACGCGACGGGCGCGCCGTGGAAGTTGCCGTTGGACTCGACACGCCCGTCGTCGGTGATGACCGGGTTGTCGACGGCCGCGGCGAGCTCGCGCGACGCGATGAGCGCGGCGTGGTCCGCGGTGTCGCGCGCGGCGCCGTGCACCTGCGGCGAGCAGCGCAGCGAGTAGGCGTCCTGCACGCGCGTGCAGACGGCGGGGTCGCGGTGCGACGCGACGATCGGCGACCCGGCGAGCACGGCACGCAGGTTCGCGGCCGACACGGCCTGCCCCACCTGCGGGCGCAGCGCCTGCAGATCGGCGGCGAACACGGCGTCGGTGCCCAGCTGGGACTCGACCGACATGCCCGCGGCGACGTCGGCGGTGTCCAGCAGCACCGACAGGTCGTGCAGCGCGAGCAAGAGCATCCCGAGCATGCCGTCGGTGCCGTTGATGAGGGCGAGTCCCTCCTTCTCGCGCAGCACGAGCGGAGCGATGGATGCCGCACCCAGCGCATCGGCGGCATCCATCTCCACCGCTTCTTCCGGTTGCTGACCCTGTCGAAGCACGCGCACCGTGCCCTCGCCCATCGCGGCGAGCGCGACGTGCGACAGCGGCGCGAGGTCGCCCGAGCAGCCGAGCGAGCCGTACTCGCGCACGATCGGCGTGATGCCCGCGTCGAGCATCGCGGCGTAGGTCTCGACGACGACCGGCCGCACGCCGGTGTGCCCCGTCGCGAGCGTCTGGAGCCGGAGGAGCATGAGGGCGCGGACGACCTCGCGCTCGACCTCGGGGCCTGTGCCGGCGGCGTGCGAGCGGATGAGGCTCGCCTGCAGCTGCAGGCGGCGCTCGGGCGCGATGAAGGTGGTGGCGAGCGCGCCGAAGCCGGTCGAGATGCCGTAGTGGGGCTCGGGGTCGTCGGCCAGGCCTTCGACGAGCGCGCGGGCGGCGGCGACGCGGGCGAGCGCCTCCGGTGCGATCTCGACGCGCGCGCCGTGGCGGGCGACGGCGACGACGTCCTCCGGGCGCAGGGGTGCGGCGCCGACGGTGACGCGAAGCCCCACCGTGTCGAAAAGCTCAGTGGTCATGCCTCGATTCCACACCGCGGGGATGCCGCGCGACAGCGGGTCGTGGCATCCTGTGTCTGTGATCCCAGACGACTCGGCGATGGCCGACAGGCCGCAGGTGCCGGCCGCGGACCACACCCTGCGGATCCTGTCGTTCCTGGCACGGCAGCGCGGACCCGCCCCCGCCCGCACGATCGCGACCGCCCTCGGCATCCCGCGGTCGACCGTCTACCACCTCCTCGCGACGCTGCAGGAGCACCAGTTCGTCGTGCACCTGCCCGAGGACCGCCGGTGGGGCCTCGGGATTGCGGCATTCGAGCTCGCCGGGGGCTACTCGCGACAGGAGCCGCTCGCGCGCCTCGGCCGCCCCGTGCTCGCCGACCTCGCCGACCGCGCCGGCGAGAGCGCACATCTCGCCGTCATGCACGGCCGCGACGTGCTCTACATCGTCGAGGAGCGCGCGCCGCGGCGTCCGGCTCTCGTCACGGACGTGGGCGTGCGACTGCCCGCGCACCTGACCGCGACCGGGCGCGCGATGCTTGCGGCGCTCCCCCGCGAGCAGGTGCGGGCGCTGTTCCCGGATGCCGCGGCGTTCGCCGATCGCACCGGCCGCGGACCGCAGCGTCCCGGCGAGCTGCGCGAGCTGCTGCGCGCCGTGCGCACGCGTGGCTTCGCCGAGGAGGACGGCGAGGTCACGCTGGGCCTCCGCTCGGTCGGCGTCGTGGTGCGCGACCACACGGGATGGCCCGCGGCTGCGATCGCGCTCACGTGGCCGGCCGACGCCGAGCCGCCATCCGGCGCGGCCGAGTCCGACCCGCGCGCCGCCGAGCCCGACGCGCACGCGGCCGGGCTCGCCGCCCGTGCGGGCGCCGCGGCCGCCGAGCTGGAGCGCCGCATCGGCCGCGCCCGGCCGGCGCAGCCCTAGCGGCGACGGCGACGCGGGATCAGAGGTGCGCGTCCAGCAGCGCGACGATCTCGTCGTAGCCGCGGCCCGCGGCGAGCTCGCGCGGGGTGGTGCCGTCCCCGTCGGCGAGGGCGGGGTCGGCGCCGCCGTCGAGCAGCAGCTCGACGATGCGCTGGTGCGCCGGCCCGCCGTCGCTCAGCACGATGGCCTCGATGAGCGCGGTCCAGCCCAGCCGGTTGACGTGGTCGAGGTCGGACCCGGCCTCGATCAGCAGCGCCACCGTCGAGACGTGCCCGCGCTCGCTCGCCGGGATCACCGCGATGCCGCCGTAGCGGTTGGTGACGGTGAGGTCGCCGCCCGCCGCGAGCGCGGCGCGCACGACCTCGTCGTAGCCGTTCGCCCCGGCGTAGAGCAGCACCGAGTCGAGCAGGTCGTCGCGCACGTTCACGTCGGCGCCCTCGGCGATGAGCGCGAGCGCGGCCCCGGTGTCGCCGCGCTTGAGCGCCGCCACCGCCTCCAGCCCGGACTGCTCCGCGGCGTCGACTGCCGCCGCCATCAGTCGACCTTCGCGACCGTGCCGCCGGTGAGGCGCACGAGCTCGTCGTAGGTCAGCGGGAAGACGGTGTGCGGCGTGCCGCCCGCCGCCCAGATCTCGGGGTACTGCGCGAGGTCCTCGTCCACGACCGTCGTGAGGGGTGCGGGGTGACCGGCCGGTGCGACGCCGCCGATCGCCTGTCCGGTCGCCTCGCGAACCTGGTCGGGGTTCGCGCGCTGGATACTCCCGCGTCCGAGCCGCTCGGCGAGCGCGACGGTGTCGACGCGGTGGGCGCCGCTCGTCATGACCAGGAGCGGCTCGCCGTCGCTCAGGAAGACGAGGCTGTTGGCGATCGCGCCGACCTCGACGCCGAGCGCCTCGGCGGCGAGGACGGCGGTGGAGGCGGCATCCGGGAGCACCACGATGTCGCCGGCGATGCCGGCGGCACGGAGGGCGTCGTGGACGAGCAGGCTGCGGGTGGGGAGGGCGGTCACGGCGACAGCCTAACGAGCGGCGCATCCTGCGGCTGCCTGCACATCGAGTGCGCACGATTGCGTGCAGTCTGCACACTCGCCGACGGTGCAGTTGAACATTCCGCCGCCTCGGTGTGGAATGGAGGTGGATGCCGCGAGGCTGCGTCATCCGCTGCGGTGCGCCACCCGCACCCGCAGCACCCACCAGCGGCCCACGAAGCCCGCCGAAGGAAGCAACGCAATGACGCACACGGTCACCTCCCTGCCCCTGCCCGATTTCTCGCACGAACGGGTGGAGGTGATCACGGGGCGACGGAGCGGCCTGTTCATCGCCGTGGCGCTGCATTCCTCTGTGCTCGGATCGGCGCTCGGCGGAGCACGGCTGTGGACGTACCCGCACTGGAGCGACGCGCTCGGCGACGCGCTGCGCCTGTCGGCGGCCATGACCCTCAAGAACGCCGCCGCCGGTCTCGACGCGGGTGGCGGCAAGTCCGTCATCGCCCTGCCGCCGGGGACGGTGCTCGACGACGCCCGCCGCCGCGCCGCCTTCCTCGACCTCGGCGACGCCGTCGAGTCGCTGCACGGCCTGTACCGCACCGCCGAGGACGTGGGCTCGACGACGGACGACATGCTCGTCGTGAGCGAGCGCACCGAGCACGTCGTGGGACTTCCCGACGCCGTGGGCGGGTCGGGCGAACCGGCGGGACCGACGAGCCTCGGGGTCTACGAGTCGCTGCGCGCGACGCTGGAGCGCGTGACCGGCGAGGCCGACGTCGCCGGTCGCCGTATCACGATCTCGGGCCTCGGCCAGGTGGGCAGCCGCCTCGCGGTGCGCCTGTCGGCCGAGGGCGCGCACCTCACCGTGACCGATGTCAACCCGGCCAAGCGCGACCTGGCCGTCGAGCTCGGCGCCGCCTGGACCGACCCGGGCGGCGAGCACCTTGTGCCGGCCGACGTCTTCGTGCCGGCGGGGATCGGCGGGCTCCTCACCGACGACGTGATCGACGCGCTCGACGCCAAGGCGGTGTGCGGTCCGGCCAACAACCCCCTCGCCGATCACAGCGGCGCGACGCGGCTCGCCGGTCGCGGCATCCTCTACGCCCCCGACTTCGTGGTGAACGCGGGCGGCGTCATCTACCTCGACCTCGAGGCCAAGCAGCTGGGCACGCGTGCCGAGATCATGGGCCGGGTCGCGCAGATCGGCGACACCGTGCGCCGCATCTTCGACGAGGCCGAGGCACGCGGCGTGACCCCGCTGGAGGCCGCGGAGGGCCTTGCCGCCGAGCGCCTCGCCGCGGGCGGTCGCCAGCCGGCCCTGACGCACTGAGGCCTGCGGGCCGCCGCCCGGCGCGGCGGCCCGCTCCTCACGCCTGACACTGCGTTCCACAGTCAACGGAATCCGGTTCCAGTTTCATCATGCGAAGTGGCATGATGGGCGCAACCGTGCCGTGCGATCAAAGGAGATCCGGTGTTCACCAGTACCCACCCCGATGTCGAGATCCCCGAACTCAGCGTCTACGACTACCTGTTCTCGACGCTGACGGACGAGGATCTGGGCCGCGTCGCCCTCATCGACCCGGCCACGGGGGCCGAGACCACCTACGGCGCGCTGCGTGCGCAGATCGATCTGTTCGCAGGCGCCCTCGCCGCGCGCGGTGTCGGCCTCGACACGGTCGTGGGCCTGCTGTGCCCGAACGTGCCGGCCTTCGCCACGGTGTTCCACGGGATCCTGCGCGCCGGCGCGACCGTGACCACGATCAACTCGCTGTACACGGCCGGCGAGATCGAGAAGCAGCTGAAGGATGCCGGGGCCACCTGGCTCGTGACGGTCAGCCCCCTCCTCCCCCAGGCCGCGACCGCAGCCGAGGCGGTCGGCATCCCCCACGAGCGCGTGATCGTGCTGGACGGCGCGGCCGGCCACCCGAATCTGCGTGAGCTGCTGACCGAAGGGGCACCCGCTCCCGAGGTGTCGTTCGACCCGGCCACGCACGTCGCGGTGCTGCCGTACTCGTCGGGAACGACCGGCATCCCCAAGGGCGTCATGCTGTCGCACCGCAACCTCGTCGCGAACGTCGCGCAGTGCGTGCCCAACATGAACCTCGACAGCTCGGACCGGGTCCTCGCGGTGCTGCCGTTCTTCCACATCTACGGCATGACCGTGCTGCTCAACCTCGCGCTGCGCCGGCGGGCGAGCCTCGTGACGATGCCGAAGTTCGACCTCGTCGAGTTCCTCACCAACATCCAGAAGTACCAGTGCACGTACTTGTACATCGCCCCGCCGATCGCGGTCGCGCTGGCCAAGCACCCGGTCGTCGACCAGTTCGACATCTCCAGCGTGCACACGGTGTTCTCGGGAGCGGCGCCGCTCGACGGCGAGACGGCCGAGATCGCAGGCAAGCGCATCCACGCCCGCATGCTGCAGGGCTACGGCATGAGCGAGCTGAGCCCGGTCTCGCACGCGATGTACTACCAGCGTCACGACGAGCCGGTCAGCTCCGTCGGCGGCATGCTGCCGAACACGGTCAACAAGCTCGTCGACACCGAGACCGGCGAGGAGATCACCGAGCTCGGCCCCGACGGCGTGACTCGGCCGGGCGAGCTGTGGGTCAAGGGCCCGAACGTCATGCTGGGCTACCTCAACAAGCCCGACGCGACGGCCGAGACACTCGACGCCGACGGCTTCCTCCACACCGGCGACGTCGCCGTCTACCACGAGGGCGGCTACTTCTCGATCGTCGACCGCGTGAAGGAGCTCATCAAGTACAAGGGCTACCAGATCGCCCCCGCCGAGCTCGAGGCGCTGCTCCTGAGCCACCCGAAGGTGATGGATGCCGCCGTCATCGGCGTCCTCGACGACGACAAGCAGGAGATCCCGAAGGCCTTCATCGTGGCCGCCCCCGACTCGGGGCTCACCGAGGACGAGGTGATGGCGTTCGTCGCCGAGCAGGTCGCCCCGCACAAGAAGGTGCGCCGCGTCGAGTTCATCGAGGCGATCCCCAAGTCCACGGCCGGCAAGATCCTCCGCAAGGACCTGCGCGCCCGCGAGACCGCCACCGTCTGACACCCGCGATCGCGGCGGGATGCCCCGGCGAATGCGTTTCGCCGGGGGCATCACTCACGTCCGCCGCTAGGTTGGCGCCATGGAAGGGCTCTGGCTCGCTGCGCTGAGCGGCATCATCGGCGGCGGGACGCTGCTCGTGGGCGCGGGGGTGGCGTGGTTCGTCGACATCCCGCAGCGGGTCGTCGCGGGCATCATGGCGCTCGGTGCGGGTGTGCTGATCTCCACGCTCGCGTTCGAGCTCGTCGAGGAGGCGGCGGCCGACGGCGGGCTCGTGCCGACGACCGTCGGGTTCCTGGGCGGCGCGATCCTGTACATCGTCGCCGACCAGCTCGTCTCGAGGCCGAAGAGGCGCACGCCGGTCGCCGGGGTCGACGGCGACGGCAGCGCGAGCATCGTGGCACGGCGCGCGGGCAGCGCCGGCGTCGCCAGCGGAGCGGGGCTCGTGATCGCGATCGGGGCGCTCATCGACGGCATCCCGGAGTCGATCGTGATGGGGCTTTCGGTGCTCCAGGGCGGGATCAGCATCCCGATCGTGGCCGCGATCGCGATCAGCAACTTTCCCGAGGGCCTGGGGTCGACCGCTGCGCTCAAGCGCGGCGGCAGCAGCGGACGGTTCGTGGCGATGCTGTGGATCGGCATCGCCCTGATCACCGTGGTCGCCTCGATGCTCGGGTTCGCGGCCTTCCAGACGGCGTCGGCGAACCTGATCGCGCTCATCACGACGATCGCCGCGGGCGGCCTGCTCGCGATGGTCTGCAACACGATGATCCCCGAGGCGTTCGACGAGCAGCATGCGCTCACCGGGCTGTGGGCGACCATCGGGTTCCTCGGCGCGTTCCTGCTGCACGAGCTCGCCGGCTGACCGGTTCGCGCGAGCTGTGCCAGTGTGTGTGGCATGAGGTTCCTGCGCTGGTTCGTCCGGTTCCCCGTCGTGTGGTTCACGATCATCGTGCTCGTCGCGGTGCTGACGCTGGACGCTTCGGGCTTCGTGCGCACCGCGAAGTGGATCGCGATCGTGTACGTGAGCGTGGTCATCGTGTGGACGATCGTCGGCATGGTCCGCGACGTCATGCGCGGCCACGTCGGGCTCGACGTGCTGGCAGTGGTCGCCATGATCGCGACGATCGCGGTCGGCGAGTACGTGGCGTCCCTGGTCATCGTCCTGATGCTGTCGGGCGGCGAGGCGCTGGAGGACTACGCCAGTCGTCGCGCCAAGCGGGAACTCACGTCGCTGCTGGACCGCTCGCCGCAGGTGGCGCACGTGCTGGTGCATCCGCAGGCCGACAGCGACGAGGTGCAGGACGCGGATGCCGCCGACGTGCGCGTCGGCGACGTGCTGCTCGTCCGGCCCGCCGAGATCGTGCCGGTCGACGGCACGCTGCTGAGCGACGACGGCTCGTTCGACGAGTCGTCGCTGACCGGCGAGAGCCTTCCGGTGAGCCGTTCGGCGGGCGACGAGGTGCTGTCCGGGTCGGTCAACGGCTCGCGTGCCGTGCGGATCCGCGCGCTGCGCCGCAGCGCCGACAGCCAGTACCAGCAGATCGTCGAGCTCGTGAAGCAGGCGCAGGAGGACCGGGCTCCGACCGTCCGCCTCGCCGACCGGTTCGCGATCCCGTTCACGGCGGTGTCGCTCGTGATCGCCGGCGCCGCCTGGGCGATCTCGGGCGATCCGGCGCGCTTCGCCGAGGTGCTGGTGCTCGCGACGCCGTGTCCGCTCCTCATCGCCGCGCCGGTGGCGTTCCTCGGCGGCCTGTCGCGGGCGGCGAAGGCCGGCATCATCGTCAAGGGCGGCGCCGTCATCGAGCAGCTCGCGCGCGTGCGGTCGGCCGCGTTCGACAAGACCGGAACGCTCACCGAGGGTCGACCCGACCTCGTCGCGGTGGAGCCGGCACCGGGCTTCGACGAGGAGGAGCTGCTCACGCTGGCCGCGTCGGCCGAGCAGTACTCCAGCCATGTGCTCGCCGACGGGATCCGTCGCGCGGCCGCGGGGCGCGGCATCCACCTGCTCGCCGCCGCCGAGGCGCACGAGGTGGCGACGAACGGGGTGACGGCGCAGATCGACGGACGCACGGTCGTCGTCGGCAAGCCCGCGTACGTCGCCTCGATCGCGCCCGACACCGAGCGGCGGAGCATCCGCGAGGGCGAGGCGGCCGCGTACGTCGCGGTCGACGGCCGGTTCGCCGGCACGCTTGTGCTGGCCGATGATCCGCGTCCCGAGTCCCGGGCGGTCGTGTCGTGGCTGCGCGACACCGGCGTCGAGCGGATCGCCATGCTCACCGGCGACGCGCAGGCGACGGCGGATGCCGTGGCCCGGGGCGTCGGGATCACCGACGTGCACGCCGAGCTGCTGCCGCCCGAAAAGGTGCACCTGGCCGCGCAGATGCGTCCGCGCCCGGTCATGATGGTCGGCGACGGCGTCAACGACGCGCCCGTGCTGGCGGCCGCCGACATCGGGGTCGCGATGGGCGCAAAGGGATCGACGGCCGCCGGCGAGGCCGCCGATGCCGTGGTGCTCAAGGACTCGCTCGTCGGCATCGCCGACGCCGTCTCGATCGGGCGCCACACGCTGCGCGTCGCCTACACCGCGATCTGGATCGGCATCGCGCTGAGCATCGGGCTGATGCTCATCGCGACGACCGGCGTCATCCCGGCGGTGGCGGGCGCCCTGATCCAGGAGGGCGTGGACCTCGCGACGATCCTCTACGCGCTGCGGGCGCTGACGGGTCCGGCGACGGGGCTGGTGGTGCCCGCCGCGAAGCCGCACGAGCGGGCGGCCGTCGACGCCGTCTGACGGGGAAGACGAGGATGCCGTCGCCCGGCCGGGCGACGGCATACACCCCTCACAAACCCTGGGGGGCACGACGGGCGCGGCGCGACGGGCGAGCAGCGCGGTCGCGGCGCCGAGCACCACGGCGGCGACCGAGACCCAGATCAGGATCCGGAAGTCGACGACCGCCAGCAGACCGGCGCCGACGATCGAGGCGAGCGTCTGCGGCAGGTTGACCACGACGTTCGCGGCGGCGCCGGTGCGGCCCTGGAGGGCGTCGGGCGTGAGCCGCTGGCGCAGCGTCGCGAACGCCACGACCGTGGGCGGGATGCCCATGCCCAGCACGAACATGCCGGCACCGCCGGCCACGACCGAGCCGAACGCGAACGGCACGCTCCCCGCCGCGACGAGCAGCAGGCCGAGGGCAGCCGTGCGTCCTTCGCCCCACCGGGTGACGAGGGTGGCCGACAGCAGGCCGCCGAGCACGGCGCCTGCCCCCTGGATCGGCACGAGCACGCCGATCGCGGCGGGGTCGGCCTGCATGGCGTCGAGGGCGGGGAACACGACGATGTTGAGGAGCCCGGTCGCGCCGAAACCGATCGCCACCGCGATCGTGACGACGCGCAGGCTCTGCGGCGCGAACAGGTGCTCGAATCCGGCCGCGAGCTCGCGGAAGTAGCCGCGCCCTGGTTCCCGCTCGGGAGCCGCCGTTCCCACGGGGAGGCCGGCGACGATCACCGCCGCCACCGCGAAGCAGCCGGCGGTCAGCACGATGACTGCGGGCGCGCCGAGCCACACGTACAGGGCGGTGCCGATGAGCGGCGACACCAGTCGCAGCGCGTTGTCGATGGTCGACAGGAGCCCGTTGCCCGAGGCGAGCTGGTCATCGCGCAGCATGGCCCGGATGATGCCCGACTGGGCCGAGGCGGTGACATAGCCGGCCGCACTGTAGACGACGACCACCGCGTACACGAGCCACAGCTGCTCGACCCCCGACACGAACAACAGCGAGAGCAGCACCGGGACCAGCGCGACGTTGTTGATCACGAGAAGCCGGCGGCGCGGCATCCGGTCCGCCAGCATGCCGATGAACGGCGCGAGGATCGCGGGGACGCCCAGCGCCACGAACACGAAGCCGGCGGCGACGTCGGAGCCGGTGAGCTCCTTCACCCACACCGCGATCATCAGGTACAGGGCGCTGTCGCCGAGGTTGGTGGCGACCCATGCACCGGCCAGCCGCGGGAAGCCCGGCGCCGACCACGCGACCGGAAGGCGGATGCCGCGCCGCGCGGCCGCGCCGGTCATCGGCCCGCCTCCTGGTCCGAGTCGGCGAGGGGCTCGGGGTTCACCACGGCGAAGAAGCGCGAGAACCGCGCACCCTCAGGGCGTTTGGACGGGTCGGCATGGCGCCCGGCGAAGCGCTCCGTGATGTCCTGCACGTCACGGCTCAACTGGGCGAGCTCTTCAGCGGTGGCCCAGAACGACGACCGCGTGAACGTCGTCGCCTGCAGCCATTCGTCGCTCTCGCGGTCGATGCGAGAGAACCAGTCCATCGCCCGCAGGTACTCGGACTCGAGTCCGAGGGATGCGACGGCCTGCACCGCGAGCAGGGAGCCCGGGACGTCCGGGTCGGGACGCATGTCGAAGTCCGCCGTCTTCACGCGCCACGGCTTCTCGCGGCCGCGGCGGTCCGCGCGCTCGATGTAGCCGTACTTCTCGAGCGTGCGCAGGTGGAACGAGCAGCTGGCGGGCGACTCCCCCAGCGCCGCCGCGCACTCGGTCGCGGTCGCCTCACCGACGTCGGCCAGGTGGTCCAGCAGCGCGATCCGCACCGGGTGCGCCAATGCACGGATCCGTTCCGGATCCGTGATCCGCTCGCGTCGTTCAGGTGCCATGCGTCACAGCGTAGATTCTAAAGACTTCTTTCGCAAGACTTCTTCAGAATGACTCGCCGCAGAAGGGTGGATGCCGCCACCCGGCCGGGTGGCGGCATCCCTCATTCCCTCACGGGCGCCGGATCAGGGCCACGGCGACGGTGCCGGCGGCGCCACCACCGGCGGCCGGTCGTTGCACGTGATGGTGTTCGGCAGCTCCCACGCCGCCAGCCACGGACCCGTCGTGCCGCCGCCGTCGTTGCCGCCGAGGTCGGTCACCGAGAACTCCGAGCCGGAGGGCGGGAACCCGAACGATCCGCAGTTGTTGATGCCCACGGCGCCGACGCTGCGCGCATCCACGTTCTGGAACGACGCCCCGCCCTTGACCCGTGCGCTCAGCACCGACGTGCCCGTGCCGTCGACCTGCACATCGGCGAAGGACACGTCGGTCATCGAGTAGAGGTCCTTCACGCCCCACTCCGAGACCAGCATGATCGCGTTGTACGTACTGTCGAGGTAGTGATCCCCGGTGACGTGGATGCCCGAGATCGAGCCTTCCAGGGCGTACACCCACAGGGAGCCGAGCCCGATGTTCCAGTTGAGCTCGCGCGTCCCCGCGCGCACCGTCGTGTTGTCGCGGAACGTCAGCGTCCCCGCGAACGGGTGCGCGCCGAACCGCGAGCCGGCGTGCAGAGCGCTCCCCTCGCGGATCGTGTCGGCGACGAGGTTGCCGGCGACGGTGTTGTCGGTGCCGCCGTAGATCGCGATGCCGTTCGCGAGGTTCGGCGTCTGGACCGTGTTGCGCTCGAACGTGTTGCGGGCGTTCGTGAGCGTCGTGCCGCCCTTGGACTCCGCCCACATCGCCAGGCCGTCGTCGCCGGAGTTGCGCACGAAGTTGTGCCGTGCGACCGAGTCCGTCACGCCGATGTGGAAGTTCAGCGCATCGGCGATCTGGTCGACGATGATGTTGCGCTCCACCGTGACGTTCGACATCGGCCCGTCGAACCACATGCCCACCTTGGTGTGCTGGATGTACAGGTCCGAGAACGACGAGTCGTGGAACGCCCCGCCGATCGCGTTGACCTGGTCGGTGTCGATGCGCTCGCGCACGTCGCCCACGATCGAGAAGCCCGACAGGTGGACGTCGGTGCTGCCTCCGTCTGCGGCATCCTTGCCGTAGAAGCCCACGCCGGTGTGCGTGGAGCCGTCCGGCGCGGGCTCCGAGAGCGCGACCTGCGATCCCTTGATGATCGTGTACCAGTTGCCCGCGCCCTCGATCGTGACGTCGTCGACCTCGATGTGGCGGTCGACGCGGTAGGTCCCCGGCGGGATGTAGACCGTGAGCTTCGTCTTCTTCGCGAAGGCGATGGCCTTGTCGATGGCCGGGGCCGAGTCCTTGCGACCCGTCGGGTCGGCACCGAACGCCAGCACGTTCGACGCCTTGAGCTTCACGGAGGGCTTGCCGACGAGCTCGGTGTCGATGAGGTCGATCACGGTCCACGCGACGCCCGCGGGCGCGGTCAGCCGGACCTTGTCGCCGGCCTTGTACGTCTTGAGCAGGAGCAGTCGCTCCTCGTCGTAGAACTTCATCGGGCGGAAGGGCTTGGCCGGCTCGTAGCCGGGCTGGTCGAACTGCGGCACGCACGCGCACTCCGCGAGCCACCAGTCCGGATGCAGCAGCCCCGCGTTCGGGTCGTTGGTGAACGGGTACTGGTTGTAGAGGTACGAGTACTGCGACGTCATCTGCAGCGACGTCGTCTGCGAGCCCACCTTGACCGCCAGCGGCGCTGTGAGCCCCCCGCCGGCGGGCGCGTCGGGGATGCTGTAGCGCACGGTGAGCGCATTGGTCGCGGCCGGCAGCGTGAACTCCACGTACTGCCCGGGTGCCAGGCGGACCGCCGAGCGTCCCGAGGCCTCGGCCTCGATCGTGTACGCCTCACGGCCCGCTCCGATCACGGTGCCGTTCGTGACGGCGTTCTCGGCCTCCTGCTCCAGGAACGAGACGTCGGCGCCGCGTCCGGCAACGAGCGCCGGATCGAGCGCCGCGCGCGTCACGACGGGCGCGGGCGTGTTCCAGCCGGGTGGCGCCGCGACGGCGGCCTGCGCCGTCACCGCCATTCCCACGGTGAGAGATGCCGCGGCCACAGCCGCGACGAGGGTTCGGGATCGTGTCATCGTCGACTCGCTTCATCCGGGGTGGGACGGGCGGCGATGCCCGCTCGCGCTCAATCTAGAGGCGCAGCGCGGGAGTTCTCAAGCGATTGTCGCCTTCTTGCAAAACTCTGCAGACATCTTGCGCGCATTGCGCAGACTTGCGCGCCACGGGACGTGGCATCCCATCCGGCGGAACGGATGCCGTCACGGTCCACGCCGCACGTGGGCCTGAGCCGACCGGCCTGGCGTCGACCGCTACGCGGTGGCCCAGAGGTCGTCGTCGTCCTCGGCCGCTGCGGCGGGGGCTTCGACCGTGAGGCCGTGGAGCAGGCCGAGCGCGTCGCGGACGTCGTCGATGCGTCCCTCCACGGCGAGCTCGCGCATGCGCACCGACGGCTTGTGCAGCAGCACGCCCGCGAGGTGCCGCAGCGCCGCCTCGACGTCGTCGCCGGCGCCGCGCGCGCGGGCGCGGGCGATCTCGTCGTCGACGACCTTGAGCACCTCGCCGCGCAGCGCGGTGATCGCGGGACCCACCTCGCGGTCGGCCGCGAACTCCGTCGCGGCGTCGCCCACGATGGCGCGGGCGTCGGCGTGGGCGCTGAACTCCTCGAGCGGCGCGTGCAGGCGGATCGTCTCGAGGTCGAGCAGCTCGACCCCGTCGACCTCTCCGACCGCCGGATCCACGTTGCGGGGCAGACCGAGGTCGATCACGAGCACGCGACGACCCGACACGAACGCGTCGGCGTGCACGACCGCATCGGCGGTGCACGTGATCACCACGTCGGCCTGCGCGGCCGCAGCGGCGAAGTCGGCGACCGGCAGCAGCCCGCGCTGCACGGCGAAGCCCTCGGCGCGGCCGGAGGGCGAGAAGACGTGGATGTCGCCGGCTCCGCGGGCACGCAGCGCGTCGACCGTGCGGGCGGCGTAGCGCCCGGTGCCGACGAGCACGATGCGCGCGGCCGACCAGTCGGCGACGCGGCTGGAGGCGAGCTCGAGGGCGAGGCGCACGAGCGAGCGGTGGGCGCCGCGCAGCTGCGTGCGATTGCGCACGCCACGGCTGGTGTGGGTGGCCTTCTGGAACAGCCGCTCCAGCTCTCCGCTGGTCAGGCCGTCGGCACGGGCGGCGTCGAGCGCCCGCCGCACCTGGCCCGAGATCTCGTCCTCGCCGACGACGACGGACTCCAGCCCGCTGGTCACGGCGAACAGGTGGGCTGCGGCATCGGCCCCCTGGTGCACGGCGACGGACGCACGCAGCAGTTCCGGCGACACGTCGGACGCCTCGGCCATCGCCTCGACGACCGACTCGACAGCGACGGCCTCGCCGCCGGTGAGCGGCTCGTCGATGTCGAGATAGGCCTCGAAACGGCTGCACGTGGCGAGCACGACAGCCCCGGCCACGAAGATCTCGCGCTCGACGAGGGCACGCGTCGCCGTGGGCGCCCCCACGGAGAGACGCTCCAGGGTGTCGAGGCTCGCGTTCCGATGGTTCGCGGTCAGACAGAGGAGCACGACTCTAATCTTAACGTGTGACGTTGCATGACTCTCACCCTTCCGTCCTTCAGAGAAACGATCCCCCCGCGCTGATACGCGCGTACCGCGGCGAACGCCCCGCGGTGACGCCCGTCTGGTTCATGCGGCAGGCGGGTCGTTCGCTGCCGGAGTACCGCGAGCTGCGCGTGGGGACCGACATGCTCGACGCGTGCCTGAACCCCGAGCTGGCCAGCGAGATCACGCTCCAGCCGGTGCGCCGTCACGGCGTCGACGCGGGCATCTTCTTCAGCGACATCGTGATCCCGGTGCGCCTGGCGGGTGTCGACGTGCGCATCGTCGCCGGCCGCGGCCCGGTGCTCGAGAACCCGGTGCGCACCGCCGCCGACATCGCGTCGCTGCCCCCTCTCGACCCGGAGTCGCTCGCCCCGATCCGTGACGCCGTCGCGCTCACGGTCGCCGAACTCGGCACCACGCCGCTCATCGGGTTCGCGGGTGCGCCGTACACGCTCGCGTCGTATCTCGTCGAGGGCGGCCCGTCGAAGGAGCAGCTCAAGACCCGCGCGCTCATGCACTCCGACCCCGACGCCTGGGCCGCGCTGCTCACGTGGTGCGCACGCATCACCGGGGCGTTCCTGCGCGCCCAGCTCGAGGCCGGCGCGTCGGCGGGCCAGCTGTTCGACTCGTGGGCGGGCTCGCTGAGCCTCGCCGACTACTCCGACCACGTCGCCCCGTTCTCGTCGCTGGCGTTGGACGCCGTGCGCGACCTCGACGTGCCCCTCGTGCACTTCGGCGTCGGCACGGGCGAGCTCCTCGCGCGGATGCGCGACGTCGGCGTCGACGCGGTCGGCGTGGACTGGCGTCTGCCCCTCGACGAGGCCGTGCGCCGCGTCGGCCGGGAGGTCACCGTGCAGGGCAACATCGACCCCGCACTGCTGCGCGCGCCGTGGCCCGTGCTGGAGGCGCACATCGTCGACGTGCTCGAGCGCGGCAAGGCGGCCCGGGCCCATGTGCTCAACCTCGGACACGGCGTGCCGCCGGACACCGACCCCGCCGTCCTCACGCGCATCGTGGAGTTCGTGCACGCGCATGCCTGAGCGCTCCGACCGCTACTCGGTCGTCGGCGGCGGTGTCGGCGGGCTCGTCGTGGCCCGCCGGCTGGCGGCCGCCGGTGCCCGGGTGACCGTGTTCGAGGCATCCGATCATCTGGGCGGCACCGTCGCCCGTCACGAGGTCGCGGGACTCGGACTGGATGCCGCGGCCGAGAGCTTCGCCGTCCGCGGCGGCACCGTCGCAGCGCTGCTCGGAGAGCTCGGCCTGCAGGACGACATCGTCGCGCCGGCGCCCGGCCCTGCCTGGCTGCAGCCGGTCGCCGGAGACGCGGTGCCGCTGCCGGCGACCGCGCTCCTCGGCATCCCGGCGGACCCGCTGGCGGACGACGTCGTGCGCGTGGTCGGACACGAGGCCGCCGCGCGCGCGGTCGAGCTCGACGCCCGCCCCGTGGGCGCCCTGCCCGACACCCTCGGCGCACTCGTGCGCGAGCGCCTGGGTGACGGCGTGCTCGATCGCCTCGTCGCGCCGGTCGTGCACGGCGTGCACTCGCAGCACCCCGACGAGCTCCCCGTCACCCGCGCCCACCCGGGCCTCGCCGACGCCGTGCGCGCCGCCGGATCCTTGAGCGGCGCCGTCGTGCGCCTGCGCGCCGCCGCTCCCCCGGGTGCGGCCGTCGCCGGCATCCGCGGCGGCGTCCACCGCGTCGTCCCCGCGCTCGCGGACGACCTGGGCCGCCTCGGCGGCGAGGTGCGCCTCACCGCGCGCGTCGACGACCCGTCCCGCCTGGAGGGCACGGTGATCATCGCTGCGCCCGGCATCGCGGCGCCCGCCGCCCCCGGGCGTCGCATCGACCTCGTCACCCTCGTGGTGGAGCAGGACGAGCTGGATGCCGCCCCCCGCGGCACCGGGCTGCTCGTGGCCGCAGGGGCGCCGGTGGGCGCCCGGGCGCTCACGCACGCGACGGCGAAATGGGCCTGGCTGCGCGAGGCCGCCGCCGGGCGCCACGTGGTCCGGCTGTCGTACGACCAGACCCCGGGCGACCCGGTCGCCGCAGCGGTCGCCGACGCGGAGACGCTCCTCGGGGTGCGGCTGCCGGTCGTGGTCGGCGCGGCGCACGTGTGGTGGATGCGGCCGGCCGCGGCATCCACTCCCTCCGGTGACGTCGTGGTCGTCGGCGAGACGGTCGCCGGCTCGGGGCTCGCGGGCATCGTCGCGCACGCCGAGCGCACCGCGGCCGACCTGCTCGCCCGCTGACCCGCCCGCTCCGGCCGCCCGACGCCGACCGTGCTCGGCAGACCGTGCGGGGAGGACCCCTGCGGCAGGAGTGGGAGAATGGAGGCATGACGGATGCCCCGGCCCAGACCTCCCCTGACACTCTCGGCTACACCCTGTGGGCCGTGTTCCGGCGGGACCCCGCACGCCCGGCGACGGCGGGCGATCTGACCGCTGCGGTCGCCGAGGTCGAGGCATCCGGAGTCGTCGTCCGCGGGTTCTACGACGTGTCGGGACTGCGCGCCGATGCCGACCTCATGATCTGGCTCACCGGCGTCGGGGTCGCCCCCGAGGTGCTGCAGTCCGCGCTGCGCACGCTGCGCCGCGCCGAGCCGCTCGCGAGCCTGCTGCCGGTCTGGAACGCGATGGGCGTGCACCGCGACGCCGAGTTCACCGCCAGCCACCTGCCGGCGTTCATGCGCGACAAGGACCCGGAGGCCTGGCTCACGGTCTACCCGTTCGTGCGGTCGTACGACTGGTACATCCTCCCCGACGACGAGCGTCGTCAGATGCTCGCCGACCACGGTCGCAAGGGCGCCGCGCACCGCTCGGTGCTGAGCAACACCGTCGCTTCGTTCGCCCTCGGCGACTACGAGTGGATCCTGGCGCTGGAGGCCCCCGAGCTCGTCGAGCTCGTCGACCTCATGCGCGACCTCCGCCAGACCGAGGCCCGCCGCCACGTGCGCGAGGAGGTGCCGTTCTTCACCGGGCGCCGGGTCGGCCTCGACGAGATCGCCGAGGTGCTCGCGTGAGCAGCCTGCGGATCGGCACGCGCGGCAGCACGCTCGCGCTCGCCCAGACCGGGATGTTCGCCGACGACCTCGCCGACGCGACCGGAGCGACCACCGAGATCGTCACGATCACGACCGATGGCGACCGCTCGAACGAGCCCCTGTCGCGCGCGGGCGGCACCGGCCTGTTCACCGGCGCGCTGCGCGACGCCCTCGAGGCCGACGAGTGCGACATCATCGTGCACTCGCTGAAGGACCTGCCCACCGCACCGCACGAGCGCCTCGTGATCGCCGCGATCCCCGCCCGTGAGGACCCGCGCGACGCCCTCGTCGCCCGCGACGGGCTCACGCTCGAGCAGCTCCCCGCCGGCGCGCACGTCGGCACCGGGTCGCCGCGCCGCATGGCTCAGCTGCGGGCACGGCGCCCCGACCTCGAGGTCGTCGACATCCGCGGCAACGTCGACACGCGGCTCGGCAAAGTGACGAGCGGGGAGCTGGATGCCGTCATCCTCGCCGCCGCCGGCCTGCGGCGCATCGGCCGCGCCGACGTCGTGACGGAGTTCCTCGACGCCGACGCGTGGCCCACGGCGCCCGGTCAGGGGGCCTTGGCCGTCGAGGTGCGGCGCGGCGACGAGGACCTCGTCCGCGCCCTGGACCACGCCGAGACCCGCGCGGCCGTCGAAGCCGAGCGCGAGGTGCTCGCACTGCTGGAGGCGGGCTGCTCCGCACCGGTCGGCGCACGCGCCGTCGTCGACGCGGGCCTCCTGCTGCTGTCGGCGAGCGTCTACAGCCTCGACGGCACCACCATCCTCACCTCGTCGCACGCCGCGGTCTGGCCCGATCAAGAGGCCTCGCGCGACGTCGCGGCCGCCGTCGCACGCGAGCTGCTCGCGGCCGGTGCCGCCGACCTGACCGGAGAACGCCCGTGATCGATCGTCCCCGTCGCCTTCGCGCGACGCCCGCCATGCGACGTCTCGTCGCCGAGACCCGTCTGCACCCCGCCGAGCTGATCCTCCCCGTCTTCGTGCGAGAGGGCGCCGGTGCGCCGGTGCCGATCTCGTCCATGCCCGGCGTCGTCCAGCACACGACCGACTCGCTCAAGGGCGTCGTCGCGGATGCCGCGGCCGCCGGCATCGGCGGCATCATGCTGTTCGGCGTGCCCGAGCGCAAGGACGCCGTGGGATCCGGTGCGACCGACCCGGACGGCATCCTCAACGTCGCCACACGCGTCGCGGTCGCCGAGGCCGGCGATGCGCTCGTCGTGCAGACCGACCTGTGCCTCGACGAGTTCACCGACCACGGCCACTGCGGCGTGCTCGACGCGAACGGGTACGTCGACAACGACGCCACGCTCGAGCGCTACCGCGAGATGGGTGTCGCGCAGGCCGAGGCGGGCTCCCAGCTGCTCGGGCTGTCGGGCATGATGGACGGCCAGGTCGCCGCCGTGCGCGACGCGCTCGACGAGGCGGGCCACGCGAACACGCCGATCCTCGCCTACGCCGCGAAGTACGCGTCCGCGTTCTACGGCCCGTTCCGCGAGGCCGTGCAGTCCTCGCTCGAGGGCGACCGCCGCACCTATCAGCAGGACCCCGCGAACCGCCGCGAGGGCGCCCGCGAGCTCGACCTCGACATCGCCGAGGGCGCCGACATCGTCATGGTCAAGCCGGCGATGAGCTACCTCGACGTGCTGGCGGATGCCGCGGCATCCAGCCCCGTCCCGGTGTGGGCCTACCAGGTCTCGGGCGAGTACGCCATGATCGAGGCGGCCGCCGCCCACGGCTGGATCGACCGCCGCCGCGCGATCGAGGAGTCGGTGGTCGGTATCCGCCGCGCCGGCGCCGACGCGGTGCTGACCTACTGGGCCCTCGAGCTCGCGGAGTGGATCCGATGACGACGAACGCACAGGAGTTCGACCGCGCCCGCGGCGCCATGCCGGGCGGCGTGAACTCGCCCGTGCGCGCCTTCGGCTCGGTCGCCGAGACGCCCCGGTTCTTCGTGTCGGCGTCGGGACCGTACGTCACCGACGTCGAAGGACGCGAGTACGTGGACCTCGTGGGCTCGTGGGGGCCGGCGATCCTCGGGCACGCGCACCCCGCCGTCGTGAAGGCCGTCCAGGACGCCGCCGCCCACGGACTGGGCTTCGGCGCGTCGACCCCGGGCGAGACCGAGCTCGCCGAGCTCATCGCGGCCCGCGTCACGCGTGACGGCGCGCACCCGGTCGAGCGCGTGCGACTCGTGTCGACCGGCACCGAGGCCACGATGACCGCCATCCGCCTCGCGCGCGGCGCGACCGGGCGCGACCTCGTCGTGAAGTTCGCCGGCCACTACCACGGGCACTCCGACGGCCTGCTGGCCGAGGCCGGATCCGGCGTCGCGACGCTCGCGATGCCCGGGTCGGCGGGCGTGCCGGCGGCCATCGCGGCGCAGACCCTCGTCATTCCCTACAACGACCTCGACGCGGTGCGCGAGGTGTTCACGGCCCGCGGCGACGAGATCGCCACGGTGATCGTCGAGGCCGCGCCCGCCAACATGGGCATCGTGCCGCCCGCGCACGGCTTCAACGCCGCGCTCGCCGACATCGTCCACGCCCACGGCGCGCTGCTGATCCTCGACGAGGTGCTCACCGGCTTCCGCGTCGGTCCCGCCGGCTGGTACGGCATCGACCCGGTGCCCTTCACCCCCGACCTGATCACGTTCGGCAAGGTCGTCGGCGGCGGCCTGCCGCTCGCCGCGATCGGCGGCCCGGCGGCGCTCATGGAGCTGCTGGCGCCCCTCGGGCCCGTCTATCAGGCGGGCACGCTGAGCGGCAATCCGCTCGCCGTGGCCGCCGGGCGTGCGACGCTCGACCACCTCGACGAGGCCGCCTACGCCCGCATCGACGCCGCCGCGACCACGATCGCCGAGGCAGCGGCATCCGCCCTCACGGACGCCGGCGTCACGCACGTGCTGCAGCGCTCGGGCAACCTCTTCTCGATCCAGTTCGCCCCCCAGGCGCCGACCGACTACGACACCGTGAAGGCCCAGGAGGCGTTCCGCTACCCGCCGTTCTTCCGCACCATGCTCGCGCAGGGGGTGTCGCTGCCGCCGTCGGTGTTCGAGGCGTGGTTCGTGTCGGCATCCCACGACGACGCCGCCGTCGCGCGCATCCTCGCGGCACTCCCGGCGGCCGCCCGCGCGGCCGCCGAGGCGACGCCCGCCTGATCACCCGCCACGACGAAGGCCCGATCCCCCGGATCGGGCCTTCGTCGTCTGGCCGCGCGCGCCCGGGACCATGGGCCTCCTGCGGATCATCCGCGAGGATGACGGCGGGCGCGGCAGATCACTCTCCGGCCCGACGCGCCGTGCCCGCGACGCGCGGCACCGTGTAGGCATGAGTTCTTTCGTGATCGAGGCCACCGGCCTCGAGAAGTCCTTCGCCACGACCCGGGCACTGGCGGGGGTGACGCTCGGGGTGCGCGCCGGCGAGTCGCTCGCCATCATGGGCGCCTCCGGCTCGGGCAAGACGACGCTGCTGCACTGTCTGGCCGGCATCACCCTCCCCGACGCCGGGGCAGTCGCGTTCCACGGCCGCACAGGACGCGTGGGCGTGAACACGCTGAACGAGCGCGGCCGCTCGCAGCTGCGCCGCGAGGAGTTCGGGTTCGTGTTCCAGCAGGGTCTGCTGATCCCCGAGCTCACCGCCATCGAGAACGTCGCCCTCGCACTCATGCTGAACGGCATGCCGCGCCGCGAGGCGACGTCGCACGCCGCGGGCTGGCTCGCCGCCCTGGGCCTCGCCGGCATGGAGGATCGCCGCATCGGACAGCTCTCCGGCGGTCAGGCGCAGCGCGTGGCCATCGCCCGCGCGCAGGTCACCGGGGCGGCCGTCGTGTTCGCCGACGAGCCGACCGGCGCACTGGACTCGACGACCTCGGCCGACGTCATCGGCGCACTGCTGCACTCGACGACGGGACAGGGCCGCACCCTCGTCATGGTCACGCACGACGCCGACGTCGCCGCCCGCTGCTCGCGCATCGTCGAGGTGCGCGACGGCCGCATCGTCGGCGAGCGCGTCGGAGCCGCGGCATGATCGCGCGCGTCGCGTGGCTGCTCGCCCGGCCGGGCGCCGCGGGCACGGCGACGCTCGTGCTCCCCGTCACCGCGTTCGCGATCGTGACGACGCTGCTGCTCACGGTGCTCGGCGGCGCACAGTCGTTCTGGACCTGGACCGACGACATCGCGTTCAGCTATCAGCTGCTCGCCGTCATCGCGCTCGTGCTGCTGGTCGTGCCGCTGGCATCGCTCGGCGGAGCCGCGGCTCGGCTGTCGGCGCGGCGTCGCGACGACCGCCTCGCGACCCTGCGCCTGCTCGGCGCCACACCGGCCACCGTCTCGGCGCTGGCCGTGCTCGAGTCGACCGTGCTCGCGCTGGCCGGGGCGGTCGCCGGCGTCGCGGGCTACTTCGCGATCGTCCCCGCGCTCGCCCTCGTGCCGTTCCGCGGCGATCCGCTCGGCATCGGCGGCGTCGTGCTCGGCCTGCCCGTGATCGCGGGGACCGTGCTCGGGATCGCCGTGCTCGCGGCCGTCAGCGCAGTGCTCGGCCTGCGGCAGGTCGTCATCTCGCCGCTCGGCGTGCGCACCCGGCAGGATGCGCCGAAGCTGTCGTGGGTGCGCGCGGGCATCGCCGCGGCCGTGGTCGTCGTGTCGTTCGGGCTGATGAGCGTGCTGCAGGTCGCCGGCAGCGCGATGGTGATCATCGCGTTCCTCGCGGCCGCGTTCGGCGGAACCCTCGCGGTCCTCAACCTGGTCGGGCCGTGGGTCATCCGCCTCGTCGCGCAGCGCCAGGCACGACGGGCGAGCCGCCCCGCCAGGCTGCTGGCCGCGCGCACCGTCCTGGAGTCCCCGAAGGCCGCGTGGCGTCAGGTGTCGGGAGTCGCCATGACGAGCTTCATGGCGGTGTTCGCCGGCGTCGGCGTCGCGCTCGTCGACCTCACGGCCGGAGACGCGGGCATGGACGCCGCGTCGGCGCAGCTGTTCGCCGACATCCGCACCGGCATCCTCCTCACCGTGATCGGCTCGTTCCTGATGGTCGCCTGTTCGGTGGGCGTCAACCAGGCGGCCGGCATCCTCGACCGTCGCGACCTGTACCGCTCGCTCGACATGCTCGGGATGCCCGAGCGGACGATGGATGCCGCGCGCCGCCGCGCGGTCATGTCACCGCTGCGGCTGACCGCGGCCGGATCCGCCGTGGTCGCCGCCGTGGTGATGCTCCCCCTGACCGGAGTCACGCTGCTCGTCCAGCCCCTCGCGCTGATCGTCATCGCCGCGGTGCTGGCGGCGGGGATCGGCGTGGTGGCGCTGGGTCTCGTCGCGACCAGGCCGCTGCTGCGCCGTGCGGCGACGGAAGGCTGATCCGCGACGCCGCACACGCCGTGAAGTGGGCTCGTCCTGAGGGGCGGGCCCACTTTCTCGACCCCACCTCTGGTGCCGGACGACGCATTCGACTACTGTCTCAAACGTTCCGAGACAGTAATCCACAGCTCCAAGGAAGAAGGCGTCCCCATGACCAAGACACAGCGGTCCGGCCTGGCTCGTCGCAGCCTCGCCGGAGTCCTCGCCCTCAGCGCGGCGGTCGCGATGACCACAGCATGCGCACCGGCCGGCGGCAGCGAAGGCAAGTCGGCCACCACAGCGCTCTCGCTCGTCGCCGAGCCGCCCGGCGGGATGACGCGCACGTTCAACCCCTTCTCGCCCACCGCGCGGTGGGCGGCGAAGAGCGCGATGTACGAGCCGCTGATGATCGCCAACCCCGCCACCGGCAAGGACGAGCCCTGGCTCGCCACCGACGCGACATGGGATGCCGCCGGCACCGCGCTCACCGTCACGCTGCGCGACGACGTCACATGGTCCGACGGCGAGCCGTTCACCGCGGCGGACGTCGCGTTCACCTTCCAGCTGATGATCGACAACGAGGGCCTCGTCGGACCGGCCGACGAAGTGCTCGGACGACTCTCCGGCGTCGAGGCGACCGACGACAGCACCGTCGTACTCACCTTCGGCGAGCCGTTCGCGCCGGCACGCGATGCCGTCCTCGCCCAGTTCATCGTGCCCGAGCACACGTGGTCCGACGTCGCCGACCCGACGACGTTCCCCGACGAGAACCCCGTCGCGACCGGCCCCTACACGGGTGATCGAGAACTTCAGCGCCCAGATGTACACGCTGGGGCGCAACCCGAACTACTGGCAGAAGCTCGAGGTCCCCGAGCTGTCGCTGCGGTCCTACTCCGGCAATGACCAGATCAGCGCCGAGGTCGCGGCCGGCAACATCGACTGGGGCGGGCTCGTTCCCGACCCCGACAAGACCTTCGTCCCGCGCGACCCCGAGCACAACCACTACTGGTGGCCGCAGACCCGCTCCGTGAGCCTGCAGGTCAACACCACGAAGGGCGCGCTCGGCGACGCCGGCGTGCGCCGCGCGCTCTCGATGGCGGTCGACCGCGAGCGCATCATCGACCAGGCGGTGTGGGGCAAGTCCGACCCCGCCAACGCCACCGCGCTGCCCGAGGGCGGCTTCTCGACCTGGCTGGACGCAGACGTCGTCGACGAGTACGCCGACGCCGTCACGCTCGATGTCGATGCCGCCGCCGCGCTGCTCGACGACCTCGGGTACGCAGCGGATTCCGATGGCGTCCGCCACGCCCCCGACGGGACCGCGCTGGAGTACTCCATCGTGATCCCCACGGGCTGGAGCGACTGGATCACGGCCGCCCAGGTGGTGGCGCAGGATCTCACCGCGGTCGGCGTGAAGGTGGAGCTCCAGACGATCGCGTACGACTCGTGGGCCGACGAGGTCTACAACGGCGAGTTCGACATGACCCTGTACGGCATGCCGTCCTCCCCCAACCCGTACTCGTTCTACCTCGGCGCGATGTCGCAGGAGACGCTGGCGCCGATCGGCACGCAGTCCGTCGTCAACGCCCACCGGTTCGCCGACCCCGAGGCGACGCAGCTGCTGCAGGACTACACGGCGATCACCGACCCCGATGCGCAGGTCGCGGCGATGGCCGGCATCGAGGCGCGGTTCGCCGAGCTGCTGCCGCTCATCCCGCTGTACAACGCCCCCGACTTCGGGCTCTACACGACGACCCGCTTCGACGGGTTCCCGAACGAGGACGACCCGTACGCGCCGCTGTCGCTGCAGCTGCCGCAGAAGTCGCTGCTGGTGTTCCCGCACCTGCGGACGGTCTGACCGGCGGCATCCCTTGCTCCTCCTTCTCCGCCGACTGGGGTTCTACGCGATCGCCCTCCTCATCGCGATCGCCGTGAACTTCTTCGTGCCTCGGCTGGCACCCGGAGACCCTGCGTCCGCTCTCGTCGCCAAGCTCGGCACGGGAGCGGACCAGGCCTCCCTCGAATCCCTGCGCACGGCCTACGGCCTGACCGACGACCCGCTCGGCGTGCAGTTCCTGCAGTACCTGGGCAACCTGGCGACCGGTGACTTCGGCCTCTCGATCTCGCGGTTCCCGAGCCCGGTCACCGAGGTCATCAGCGGCAGCCTGGGGTGGACGGTGCTCCTCGGCAGCGTCTCGCTGATCATCGCCTACCTGCTGGGATCGACACTCGGCATCATCGCGGCCTGGTACCGCGGATCGTGGTTCGACCGCACCGTGCCGCCCGTGCTGATCTTCATCGGGTCCTTCCCGTACTTCTTTCTGGCGCTCCTGCTCGTGTACGTGTTCGCCGTCGGCCTCGGGTGGTTCCCGATCGGCCAGGCGTACTCGACTCCTCCGGAGTGGAGCTGGGAGTTCGTGGGCGACGTGCTGTGGCACATGGCCCTCCCCGTGACCACCGTGGTGCTCGTCACCGCCGGAACCTGGACGCTCAACATGCGCAACGCGATGATGTCGGTGACCAGCGAGGACTACCTCGCGCTCGCCGAGGCGAAAGGCCTCTCGGTCCGTGCGGTGGTGTTCCGCCACGGCGCCCGCAACGCCCTGCTGCCGTCCGTCACGCTCCTCGGCGGCATGATCGGGGCGGTCGTGGGCGGTCAGGTGATGGTCGAGATCGTGTTCTCCTACCCGGGCGTCGGCATGATCCTCATGAACGCGGTGAGCGCGCACGACTACCCCCTCATCCAGACGCTGTTCCTCATCATCACGGTGACCGTGCTGGCGGCGAACTTCATCGTCGACATCGTGTACGTCCTGCTCGACCCGCGCACCCGGGAGGTGACCGCATGACCGCCACGCTCGTCACGGTCCGCCGCGCGGGGACTCGCCGGCGGCGCATCCCGGTGATCGCGATCGTGGGCCTGGCCGTCCTCGCCGCGGCCTGCCTCGCTGCGCTGCTCGCACCCTGGCTCGCCCCGTATCCGCCGGACGTGCCGGCCGGTGCCGGCAGCCAGCCGCCGAGCCTGGAGCACCCGCTCGGAACCACCACGCAGGGCTTCGACGTCCTGTCCCAGCTCCTCTACGGCGCCCGGACCTCGCTCGGCGTCGGACTCGCGGTGGCCGGGATCACCACCGTCATGGGGCTCGTCATCGGCGTGATCGCCGCCTACCGCGGCGGCTGGACCGACTCGGTGCTGTCGCTGCTGACGAACGTGTTCCTCGTGCTGCCGGGGCTGCCCCTCATCGTGGTGCTCGCCGCGTTCCTGCCGCCAGGACCCAGCACGATCATCCTCGTGCTGTCGATCACCGGCTGGGCCTTCGGCGCACGCCTGTTCCGCTCTCAAGCCCTCAGCCTGCGCACGCGGGAGTTCGTGGCGGCCGCCGAGACGGCCGGCATGGGCCGGCTGCGGGTGATGGGCACGCAGATCGTGCCGAACATGGCCTCGATCATCGCCGCGTTCGTGGTGAACCAGGTGGTGTTCGCCATCACCGCCGAGGCATCCCTCGAGTTCCTCGGTCTCGGCGATCCGACCACCATCTCGTGGGGCACCATGCTGTTCTGGGCGCAGACCGGGTCGGCGCTGCTCCTCGGCAACTGGTGGGAGTTCGTCTTCCCCGGACTCGCCATCGCCCTCACCGCATCGATGCTGACGTTCGTCAACTACGCCGTCGACGAGACCAGCAGCCCGCGCCTTCAGGCCCGCGAGCTGGTGCACCGGTTCCTCGGGACGGGCACGCGCAGCTCTTCGCTCATCACCCCCGTGAGGAGGACGGATGCCTCGTCCTGACGTGTCCCCCGCGACACCGGCCGCAGCGGCCGACGTGCTCCGCATCGACGCACTCGAAGTCGGCTACGTCGTCGCCGACGGCGTCGCGCCGGCGGTGCGCGGCGTCGACCTGACCGTCCGCTCCGGAGAGCTGGTGGCCCTCGCCGGCGAGTCCGGCTGCGGCAAGTCGACCATCGCCCAGTCCGTCCTGCGGATCCTGCGACCGCCGGGGGTGATCACCGGCGGCCGGATCCTGCTGGAGGGCGAGGACGTCCTCGCGATGTCGCCCGCGCGACTGCGGCGCGTCCGCTGGGCACGGGCTGCGATCGTGATGCAGAACTCGCTGACGGCGCTCGACCCCGTCCACCGCGTCGGCGATCAGATCGACGAGGTGGTGCGCGCGCATCGCCGCGACCGCGGCGGCGGGCGCCACCGGACGACCGGCGAACTGCTGGAGATGGTCGGCATCGACGCACGCCGCGGCAGGGACTACCCGCACGAGCTGTCCGGCGGCATGCGGCAGCGCGCCGCGATCGCGATGGCCCTCGCCCTCTCGCCGTCGCTGATCGTGATGGACGAGCCCACGACGGCGCTCGACGTCGTCGTCCAGCGCGAGATCCTCGCGATGGTGACGGCGCTGCAGCACGAGCTCGGCTTCGGCGTGCTGCTGATCAGCCACGATCTACCGCTGCTCACCCGCTATGCCGACCGCATCGCGGTGATGAAGGACGGCCTCGTCGTCGAAGAGACCACACCTGCCGAGCTCGCGGTCACCGGGGGCCTCGACAGCTACACCCGCCGGCTGGTCGCCTCCGTGCCGCGACCGGGAACCTGGGAGGCCGCATGAACACCGTCGACATCTCATCGCCACCCGCGGCGGGGCCCGTCGTCGCACTCACCGACGTGACCAAGCGCTACCGCCGCCACGCGATCCCCGCCGTGTCGGACGTGGACCTCACGGTCGGCGCACGGCGCATCGTCGCGCTGGTCGGCGAGTCGGGCAGCGGCAAGTCCACTCTCGGACGCATGGTCGTGGGCCTGCTCGACCCGACATCCGGCGACGTGCGCGTCGACGCGGAGCCGGTCGTACCGGTCAAACGGCGGCGCCGCGCCCGGCCTCGCCGCGCGCAGATGGTGTTCCAGGACGTCTACGGCTCCCTCAACCCGTCGCAGGACATCGGGCGCCAGATCGAGGAGGCCTTCCTCTCGTCGCATCCCGGCTCGAGCCGCGGCGCGGCACGTGCACGCACGGCTGTCCTGCTGGCGCGCGTGGGGTTGAACCCCGACCTGTACGCCGCTCGACGCCCCGACGACCTGTCGGGCGGCCAGCGGCAGCGCGTCGGCATCGCACGGGCGCTCGCCGGAGACCCGTCGGTGGTGATCGCCGACGAGCCGATCAGCATGCTCGACGTCTCGATCCGCCGCGATGTGCTCGACCTCCTCGTCGGCCTGCGCGACGACGAAGGGGTCAGCGTGCTGTACATCACCCACGACCTGCTCAGCGCGGGGTACGTGGCCGACGACATCGTGGTGCTCTTCCGCGGCATGGTCGTCGAGCAGGGACCCGCACGGGAGGTGCTCGCCCGTCCGCGGCATCCGTACTCCCGACTGCTCGCCGGCTCGTCGCCAGGCCTCGGTCAGGAGGAGCGCGCCCGGGTGTTCCTCGAGGCCCCCCGGCCGCGGACGCCGTGGAACGGCGAGGGCTGCCCGTTCGCGCCGCGCTGCCCGTTCGCGCAGGAGCTGTGCCGCACCACCCTGCCCCCGCTCACCGTGACGGGTCGCGCGGGCGACGCCGCGACCACGGCCGCACGCTGCCACCGCCTGGAAGAACTGGACGCCCTCGTGGCGGCCCGAGAGGAAGAAGCCGACCGATGACGATCGACACCACCGTCCGCGTGGGACTGTGCGGACGCAAGTTCCCGGATGCCGCCGAGCTGGGTCCGCTGCGCCTGCTGCGCCGAGGCGCCGAGGCCGGACTCGCGGGGGTCTTCTTCCGCACCGTGCTCGATGTCACGCCGACCCTGGACCCCGGCGTTCTGCGCGACGTGCGAGCGCTCGCCGACGAACTCGGGATGTACCTGGAGATGGGGCTCGGCAAGATCAACCCGTACAACACCGCGGAGGATCCGTCGGTGCGCGCCGTCGGTGACGGCGACTACCTGCTCGGGATGACCCGCATGATCGAGGCGACGACCGAGATCGGCTGCGTCGATCTGTGGGCCGACACCGCGAACTACCAGCGCCACGAGTGGGGCGTGTTCGCGATCGACCGGTTCCGCACCGACACGACCTGGCCGGAGCAGCTGCGGGCCACCACGGCGTTCGCGCAGCGCCTCGTGCCCGTGCTGGAGGAACGGGACGCGCATCTGGCCGTCGAGACGCACGAGGAGCTCACCACCGATGAGCTGGTGCGCATGGGCGACGAGGTCGGCGAGCGGTTCGGGGTGACCCTGGATCTCGCGAACGTCGTCGTCCGCGGCGAGGACCCGGTCGCGGCGACACGTCGCGTCGCACCGCTCGTGCGCCAGACGCACATGCGCGACGTCGCGCTGTTCGCGACCCCGCAGGGCATCCGTCGCCAGATCCGCGCGTGCGGCGACGGCGTCATCGACTGGGTGGCGGTGCTCGGCGCGCTGCAGGCCGCGGGCAGGAACGTGAACCTCACCGTCGAGAACGCCACCGGGCGCGACCACAACGACATCCCCTTCTTCCTCCCGCAGTGGCAGGAGCAGCACCCGGATCTGCGGGTCGGCGAGGTCCTCGAGCTCGTGCGCCTGGCGCAGCGGTTCGAAGAGCTCGTGCGGGCCGGCGAGCGTCCGGGGAGCGACGACTACTACACCGATCCGTATCCTGCCGAGGCGCAGCTCGGTTTCGTGCAACGCTGTCGGGAAACGCTGACCGCGGACTGGCGGACGGCGGCCGAGGAGGCATCGTGAAGTACGGACCCCCGAGTGCTCTGCGCACCCTGAACGAAGGCGCGGTCCTGCACGCACTGTTCGAGCGCGGCGCCCTCACCCGCCCCGAGATCGAGGAGATCACCGGCCTGAGCAAGCCCGCCGCCGCACGGCTGCTGCTGCGGGTCGAAGAGGCGGGCATCGTGCGCCGGGCCGGCGAGAAGGCGAGCAAGCACGGCCCGGCCGCGGTGCTGTGGGACATCGTCGCCGACGCGAGCCTGGTCGCCGGCATCTCGGTGCGCGCCGAGCAGCTCTGGACCGACATCGCCGACCTGCGCGGCACGGTCGTCGCGAGCGCCGCCGTGCCGAACGAGGTCCGAGGCCCCGACGAGGTGGGACCGCAGGTGCGCCACGCCGTCGAGGCAGCGCTGTCGGGCACCGGCATCGCACACGATCGCGTGGCCGACATCACCCTCGGGCTCCCCGGCGTCGTCGAGCCCGTCGGCGGCCGGCTGACGCACGGCGCCCAGCTGCCGGCCTGGGTCGACGTCGACATCATCGGTGCCGTGCGGGCCGAGATGCCGCACGTCGACGTCTTCACGTCGAACGACGTGGCGCTGGTCGCGGTCGCGGCGCACGAGGTGGGCGAGTCCGCCGGGGCCGAGGACTTCGCTCTCCTGTGGCTCGACCGCGGCATCCGCGCCGTGTACGTGCGGCGCGGTGAGGTCCTGCTCGGCGCACACGGCTCCAGCGGCGAGATCGGCGCGCTGCCTGTCCCCGCAGGCATCCCCGGCGCCGCCGACCTGCCTCTCGCCGCCGTCCCGGGCACGCGGCTCGAAGAGCTGCTCTCTCCGGCGGCGGTCGCGGGGCTCGGCGACGACGTCGATGCGATCGCCGCACGTGTCGCCCTGGCGGGCGCGGTCGTCCTGGCCGCGTACGACCCCGACCTGATCCTGCTGGCGGGTTCGGTCGCGGACCGGTACGAGGGTCTGGCCACGGCGGTCCGCTCGGAGCTCACGTTCATGCCCAACGCCATCCCGCCCGTCGCCCACGCCCCGGGGGGAGCCCGTGCGGTGGCCACGGGCGCGATCCGGCTGAGCCTGCGCAACGCCCGCGCCCGCGCCCTCGGACAGGGCAGCTCGGCCGCCGCAGACGATGCGCCGCTGCAGCGCACCTACGGCCAGGCGCTGGCGGGACGCCGATGAGCACGGCAGCCGTCCTCGCCCGCAGGGCGACAGAAGTCCGACAAGAGAAAGCAGAGGAAGACATCGTGCAACGCCGCTCCCGCATCCTGGTGGTCGTCGCCCATCCCGACGAGGCCGAAGAGTACGCGTCGGGAACGATCGCGGGGCTGGCCGACCGCGGCCACCACGTGAAGGTGCTGTGCGCCACCAACGGCGACGCCGGTCACGCCACGATGCGCCGCAAGCCGCTCGCGAAGCGGCGCCTGCGCGAGGCGTACGCCGCCGCCGACATCCTCGGGATCGCCGAGTACGAGGTGTGGGATGTGCACGACGGCGATCTCGTCGCGTCGGTCGAGCTGCGCAAGCGGATGATCCGCGCGATCCGCAGCTGGCGGGCCGACGTGGTGATCACGTTCGCGGACGAAGGCGGCGGCCACCCCGACAACCGCGCCGCGGCCCAACTCGCGCGCGCGGCGGCGGGGCTGGTGACCCTGCCCAACCAGGTGCCCGACGTCCCGCCGCTGGAGGTGGCGCCGGTGGTGGTGCGGATGATCGACTTCGGCTCGATCGACCAGCACCGCGTCGACGTCGTCGTCGACACGACACCGCACATCGAGCGCAAGCTGGCCGCGTGCGCCGCGCATGCCTCGCAGTTCCTGGAGTTCGCCCCGCACGAGCGCGGGCTCACCGACCTGGTGCCGACCGACGCGTCCGACGTCGACGCGTTCATCCTGGAGCACTGGTCCGAGTTCCTCTACACGCAGCCGCCGGCACGCGAGCGCCTGCACGCGACGGGTCACCCCGACCCCGACGCGGTCGTCTACGCCGAGACGTTCGAGCTCGCCCCGTACGGCCGCGCCGCATCGGCCGACGCCGTCCAGGCCCTGTTCGACGGTCGCGCCCTGACCGTCTGACGACTGCCGCGCACGCCTCGACGGGAGTGGATGCCGGCGCCCGGCATCCGCTCCCGTCGTCGTGTGCGGCGGTCGCGGGTGGCGTGCGCGCACGTCCTAGGGTGAAGCCATGCGCATCCTCGATTCCATCGACGACGAGCTCATCGGGCAGCTGCGTCGCGACCACGAGTTCTTCTGGCTGGATGCCACGGACCTGCCCGTCGACGAGATCAAGCGTCTCGGCACCCTGCTCGACCTGCATCCCCTCGCCGTCGAGGACAGCATCACGTTCGGCCAGCGACCCAAGCTCGACACGTACGGCGACACGGCGCTGCTCGTGCTCCGCGGAGCGGTGCGGTCGCAGCCCGAGGACCGCAACGAGCATCCGCTCGAAGAGATCCACTGCCATCTGAGCGGCGACTTCATCGTGACGCTGCACCGGCGCCCGTATCCCGATCTGCAGCGCGTCACACCGCTGTTCTCGCACGCCAAGACGGCCAAGAGCGAGCAGTACCACGTGTACAAGATCATCGACGTGATCGTCGACAGCTACTTCCCGATGCTCGCCGACCTCGACGAGCAGATCAACGACCTCGAGGACGCGATCGCCTCGCACGGCGGACGGAGCGAACTCGAAGAGACGTTCCGGCTGAAACGCCTGCTGCTGCGGCTGCGCAAGGCCGTCGTGCCGATGCGCGACGTCTTCGCCCGCGAGGTCGAGGTGATCGTCGACCTCGCGGGACTCGAAGCCGACAGCCACGACTACTTCCGGGACATCTACGACCACCTCATCCGCATCACCGACGAGCTCGATTCGTACCACGAGCTGGTCAGCGGCTGCACCGACCTCTACCTGTCGACCGTCGCGAACCGCCAGGGAGAGACATCGAAGCAGCTCGCGATCATCGCGTCGATCTTCCTCCCGCTGAGCTTCCTCACCGGGTTCTTCGGCATGAACTTCGGATGGGCCGTCACCCACGTGTTCGATGGGCCGTGGGCGTTCGCCGTGGGATGCGCGCTGATGGCCGCCGCGGCGGGCGCCATGTGGCTGTTCTTCCGCCGCAGGGGCTGGACCGGCTCCGACGGCTGATCGGGCCGACGGAGCGGCATCCCGCCCGCGCCTAACCCGTGGCCTGGTCGTCCGCGTGCCGATCCCGGGCCGGAAGGAGCCCGAGCGAGATCAGCGGCGTGAGCGCCACCAGACCGAAGGCGAGCGGATAGCCGACCACGGTGATGAGCGCGCCGACGACCGGCCCGACGGCGGAGGCGCTGAGGAACTGCCCGGTGTTCTGGATGCCCAGCGCGCGTCCCGACCACCGGGATCCGGCGGCCTCGGCCACCGACGTGTACGCGAGCCCGTTGTCGGCGACGCTGATGGTGGCGGCGATCACGAACACCACCGCGGCGACGACGTCCCAGTGCGCCCAGCCGGTCGCGCCGAGCACGACCATCGCGATCACGCCCGCGATCGCCACGTGGCGCAGCACGCCGACGCGGGTGCCGACGCGGTCGCTGACGTGTCCGATCACGATCCTGCCGAGGGCGCCGACGAACTGCGAGGCGGCCACCAGGATGCCGGCGGCCGTGGGCTCCCATCCCATTCCCGAGGTGAGCCACACCAGGCCGAACGTCGACAGGGTGAACTGCGGGAAGACCAGGAGGGCCGAGACGAGGTGGATGCGCAGCAGGAAGCGGTCGCGGGCGTACGGATTCGCCGTGGCACCGGCGGTCGCGCCCGCAGGAGCACCGGGGCGGGGAGGATTGCGGATCCCCCACGCGCACAGCGCCGCGAGGACGAGGGCGGCCGCGCCCGAGAGAAGGAACGGCGCTGTGACGCCGAACTCGGACGCCAGCCCGGGAACCGTCAGCGCCGCGACGGCCACCCCCAGTGGCTGCGACATCTGGCGGATGCCCATCGCGAGGCCCCTGCGCTCGCGGGGGAACCAGCCGACGACGACGCGGCCGCTCGCGGCATTGGTGCTGGCGGCTGCGGCGCCGCCGAGCATGAGCACGAGCGCGAGCCCGATGTATCCGTCGACCGGCACGGCCGCGAACGCGAAGACCGCGGTCAGCGCGAGGCCGCCGGCGATGATCCAGCGCTCCCCGAACCGGTCGGCCAGCGCGCCCCAGACGACGAGGGTGAGGACCATGCCGAACGTGGGGGCGGCGGCCAGAAGGCCCGCCTGCGCGAGCGGCATCCCCTGCTCGGTGTGCAGCATCGGGATGAGGTAGGCGGGCGTCGAGACGAGCATCGTTCCCGCGGCCTGGGCGGCCACTCCGAGGGCCAGCATCACCCACGCCTTCGTCGGCGTCCGCACCGCCTGCGTCACCACCCGGTTCGACATGTGCCCCTTCTTCCGTCCACGACCATCGAGTACCATAACGGTATACCAATTCGGTGAACCAGAAGGGACGCCATGAACGCTGCCAGCGACGGCGGTCTGTACGAGAGGCTTCGCACGGCGATCCTCTCCCTCGAGCTCACGCCCGGAGAGGGCTTGAGCGAGCGCGGCCTGGAGTCCCTGCTCGGGGCGTCGCGCACCCCGATCCGCGCCGCACTGATGCGGCTGGAGAACGAGGGGCTCACGCAGCGCGAGGGGCGCGGCTGGCAGGTGGCGCCGATCGACCTGAGCGAGATCCGAGCGGTCATGGAGTATCGGGAGGCCGTCGAGGCCGCCGTCGTCGAGCACGTCGTCGAACGCGCCGACGACGCCGAGCTGGCCGCCCTCGCCGCACTCGCCCACGCCCACCAGCGTCACGACGACGAAGAGATCGGTCTGCGCGACGGCAGCGACTTCCACCTCGCGTTGGCCGGCCTGTCCCGCAATCCGTTCCTCGCCGAGGCGATGGCCAACGCGCTGACCCGCCTGAGCCGCACCCGCTGGCTCGAAGTGCGCACCCCCGAGTCGCGGGCGCAGGCGCGGGCCGAGCACATGCAGATCGCCGCCGCGGTGGCCGACCGCGACGCGGCCTCGGCGCGACGGCTCGTCGTCGCGCACAGCCGCGGCACGCGCGATCGGCTGCTCGCGTCGCTCGAAGAGGAACGCCGGCGACTGCGCGGACGAGGCGTCGCCATCATCGAGTCCTCGACGGCGCCGCCTCCGCTGAAAGCTGTCTGAAACGGCGAAGAGCCCGCCGGATCCGGCGGGCTCTTCGGTGTTCTGGTGGACCTGAGGGGAATCGAACCCCTGACCTCCTCGATGCGAACGAGGCGCGCTACCAACTGCGCTACAGGCCCGTGAACCTCGAAAACACTATCACGGCTCGAGGCGTGCTCCGAATCAGTGCGGGGCCCCGGGCGCGCCTCACGCGCCGGCCGCGCGACGCGTCAGCAGATCGCGAACGTGCGCCTCGATCTCGGCGTCGTCGACGTAGCCCATGCGTGCGTAGTCGGCGCCGGACGACGCGGTCCGCGCGGTGCGGGCCACCTCGATCGACGGCGGCCGCTGCTCCTCCGCACGCGCCCGCATCGCCTCTTCCAGCGCCGCCTGGCGCAGCGCGGCACGGGCCGCCTGCGCGTCCAGGACGGCGGCGGCGCGCGAGCCCGCCGACGCCGTGAGCGGCTGCGGCAGCGTGCGCGGCTCCCACGCCCGCTCCTGAGCCTCGAGCTCGACGTCCTGCACCGCCGCGACACGACGCGGTGCGGCATCCACCGCGGAGGCCACGGCACGCGCCGCGACGCGCGACAGCCGGTGGAGGATGAGAAGGGATGCCGTGGCCAGCCCCACGCCGGTCCACAGCAGCGTCTGCACACCGGCGGTGACCGTCTCGAACACGCCCCAGGCGACGAGCCCCAGTCCGACGACGCCGACGAACGTGGCCGCGAGACGGAAGCGACGCCGGGCACGGGCACGGCGCGCGGCGGGAACGGATCGTGCGGCTGCGACCTCAGCGCGCGCGGTGGCCTCGGCCGACGCACGCGCGGCCCGGCTGCGCTCCAGGTCGACGCGTGCGGCCGCCTCGGCGGCGACCCGCTCGGTGCGGGCGATCTCGAGGTCGGCCTTCGCGCCTTCGAGCGCCGCCTGCTCGCGCTCGGCGAGTGCGCGCTTGGCGAGCTTCTGCTGGGCCGCGGCCGTGCGTGCGTTGAGCTCCAGCCGCACCTCTTCGGGCGTCTCGCTGGTCTCGGCGAGCACCCGCAGCGCCTGGTTGAGGCGCACCGCATTGCGCTCGGCGGCGTCGTACTGACGCCTGCTGTGCCACGTCGGAAGCAGATAGACCAGCCACAATGCCGCAGCGACGAGGACGATGACTCCCCCGCCCAGTACCTGCCCGCCCATGCAGACCACGGTAACGCGACCGGATGGCCCGGACACTCGCATCCGCTCGCGTGTCGCGCGATGCGCGGACGCCGGTGTCCGGCCCCTACGCGTGCAGGCGGTCTGCGGGAGGGACCGTCGCGGCGTCCTGCGGGGCCCGACCGGACACCCACCGCTGCAGCACGCCCTCTGGCACGTCTTCGCGCACGAGCGCGAACGCGTAGTGGTCGCGCCAGTCGCCGTCGATGTGGATGAAACGCCGGCGCAGCCCCTCGTAGCGGAAGCCGAGCTTCTCGACCACGCGCAGGCTGGCCCGGTTCTCGGGCCGGATGCAGATCTCCATGCGGTGCAGCCGCATCTCGGAGAAGCAGATGTCGGTCGCGAGCGCCACTGCCGTCGGCGTGATGCCCCGTCCGGCGAACCGCTCGCTCACCCAGTAGCCGATCGTCGCCGACGCGAGCGACCCGCGCGCGACGCCCCACACGTTGAGCTGACCCGCGATCTCGCCGTCGTGCTCCATGACGAACGGCACGCCGACACCGTCACGGTACTGCTGCAGCAGCCGCCGCACCCCCACCCGCATGTCGAACGACACGGGGCCGTCGGGGCTCGTCGCCTCCCACGGCCGCAGCCAACCGCGGTTGGCGAGCAGCTCGTTCTGGAGCACACGCGCGTCGCGCTGCTTCACGAGCCGGATCGCCACCGGTCCATGGCTGCGGGGAGCCGTCAGATCCACGAGACTCCCTCGAACGAGCGGCGTCAGAGGTTCGCCGCGAACTCCTTGAACCAGGGACGCAGATCGGGACCGAGGTCTTCGCGATCGACCGCGAGCTGCACGATGGCCTTGATGTAGTCCACCCTATCGCCGGTGTCGTAGCGACGGCCACGGAAGACGACGCCGTACACGCCGGGCCCGTCGGGGTCCGCGGCGAGCTCCTGCAGCGCGTCGGTGAGCTGGATCTCGCCGCCCTTGCCGGGCTCGGTGCGCTCGAGGATGTCGAACACCGCGGGGCTGAGCACGTAGCGGCCGATGACCGCGAGGTTCGAGGGGGCGTCCTCGGCGCTGGGCTTCTCGACGAGCCCGTTGACCTTGACGATGCCGTCGTCGTCGGTACGCTCCGCAGAGGCGACGCCGTAGAGGTGGATGTGCGACGGATCGACCTCCATCAGCGCGATGACGGCGGCGCCGGTGCGCTGGTGCTCCGCGATCATCGTCGTCAGCAGCTCGTCACGCTCGTCGATGAGGTCGTCGCCCAGCATGACCGCGAACGACGAGTCGCCCACGTGCGCCTTGGCGCGCAGGACCGCGTGGCCGAGGCCTTTGGGCTCGCCCTGACGCACGAAGTGGATGTCTGCGAGGTCACTCGACTCGAGCACGCGGTGCAGACGATCGATGTCGCCCTTGTCCTTCAGCTTCTCCTCGAGCTCAGGCACCGAGTCGAAGTGGTTGGAGATCGCGTTCTTGTTGCGCCCGATGATCACGAGGATGTCGTCGATGCCGGCCTGCGCGGCCTCCTCGACGACGTACTGGATCGCCGGCTTGTCGACGACGGGCAGCATCTCCTTCGGCATCGCCTTCGTCGCCGGGAGGAAGCGGGTACCGAGACCGGCGGCCGGGATCACGGCCTTGATCGGGTGATGAGGCATTGTCCGAGTCTATGCCGCGTCAGCGGCGTGCCCCTACACCGGATCGGACGCCGTGTGAGAACCGCACCGTAGAATCGACGGCATGTCCGACGCGATCGCCGATGCCAAGCGCGCCCTGCGCGCGGAGCTGCGCGAGCGCCGTCAGCTGCTCTCGGCGGCCGCGCGCGAGAACGCCGAGGCCGGCATCCACGCCCAGCTCGACGCCCTCGTGGCCGAGCACGGCGCCCGTTCGATCTCCTGCTTCCTGTCGACCATGACCGAACCGGGCACGCGTTCCTTCGTGACGGATGCCGCGGCCCGCGGCGTCCGCGTCCTGCTTCCGGTCACCCGCACCGACGGCCTGCTGGACTGGGCCGTCGCCACGCCCGACGGCGACATCGCCGAGGGGCTGTTCGGACTCCCCGAGCCCGTCGGCGAACTGCTCGGCCCGATCGCGCTCAACGACGTCGACCTGCTCGTCGTCCCGGCGGCGGCGGTCGACCGCACCGGGATGCGACTCGGCTGGGGGCGCGGCTTCTACGACAAGACGCTCGGATCGATGGAGCGCTGTCCGCCCGTGTACGCGGTCGTGTACGACTCGGAGTTCGTCGAAGAGGTGCCGAGCGACATCCACGACCAGCGCGTGACCGGGGTCGTCACCCCCACGCAGACCATCACCCTCGCGCCCACGCGGCGCTGACATCCGAACCCGCGAGAGAATCCATGCCCACCTACGCCTACGCCTGCAAGCAGTGCGGCCACCGCTTCGACGCGGTCCAGTCCTTCGCCGACCCCACCCTCACGGAGTGCCCTGAGTGCGGCGGACCGTTGCGCAAGGAGTACGGCTCGATCGGCGTGACGTTCAACGGATCGGGCTTCTACCGCACCGACTCGCGCGCGGGCGCGAAGAGCTCGGGATCGGATGCCTCGGGTGGCGCCTCCTCGCCGACTTCGACATCATCGAAGTCCGAGGCGAAGGCCTCGCCCGCGTCCTCCGGAGCCTGAACCGGAGCCCCATCGGCGCGGGACGACACCAGGGGGGTTACCCGTGATCAAGGGCTTCAAGGAATTCATCGTCCGCGGCAACGTCATCGATCTGGCGGTCGCGGTCGTCATCGGCACCGCGTTCACGGCGATCGTCACCGCGATCGTCAACGGCCTCATCAATCCGCTGATCGCATTGGTGTTCCAGGCCGACACGCTGTCCGACATCGTGGTGGCGATCCCCAACGTCCGGGGCGGGACCACAGACTTCGGCATCGGTCTCATCCTCGCCGCGGTCATCAACTTCCTGGCCGTTGCCGTCGTGGTGTACTTCGTCTTCGTGCACCCGATGAACGTGCTCAAGGAGCGCGCCGCCGCCAAGCAGGGCGTGACCGAGGAGCCCGAGGCGCTGCCGAGCGAGGCCGAGCTGCTGGTGCAGATCCGCGACCTGCTGGGGAAGCAGAAGTCCTAGTAGTGCGGGGGCACGTCGCGGCGCATGCGCTCGTCGTTCGGCCCCGGATCGGCGGATGCCGCGGCCTGCTCGGTCGCGGCATCCGCCGTCTCGTCGGCAGGGATCGGCTCGGCCGTCGTGCCGGGGGCGGGCGTCAGCTTCGCCCGGCGTGACCCCGTGACCCGCTCGATGCGCTGACGGTCACTCGACGACATCGATGGGCTGCGTCTCGTTGTCCACCCGGGGGGCGTCAGGCGGCACGCCGAGCATCGCGGCGATCCGCTGCGCCACATCGGCCGGGTCGCGGTACAGATCGAACGAGTGCACGCGGACGTAGTGCCAGCCGAGCCGGCGCAGCACCTGAGGCCGCAGCCGCAGCGACTCGCGCAGCGACTCGCCGACCGTCTCGGGGTCGCTCTCGACGATGACCGCCTTGCCGTCGTACTGGGCGACCAGGGGCAGCAGGCCCCGGTAGTCCACGTCGACCGACAGCCCGGCGCGCCGGAGCTCGCGGGCGAGCGCGCGCGTCAGCGGATCGGCGAGGTCTTCGAGCCGCGCCTCGCGCGAGCGGGCGGCGATGCCGCCGAGGATCGACATCAAGGTGGCGGCCCCGTACTCCAGGCGCCCGTCGTCGAACGCCGACGGGCGGATGGACGACACGATCACCATCGACCGGCGGGCGCGCGTCATGCCGACCGTGAGCAGCCGCTCGCCGTCGGGCGTCGACAGGTCGCCGAAGTCGCTCAGCACGCGGCCGTGCTTCGTCAGTCCGAACCCCAGCGAGAAGACCACCCGGTCGCGGCTCTCGGCTACCGACTCCTCGAGCGTGAGCACGGCGAACGGCTCCGCCGTGTCGCGCGAGACGAAGTCGGCCACGTCGGAGCGCCCCACGAACGCGGCCTCCACCGCCGCGCGGATGCGCTCGGCGTGCCGCGTGCTGGCGGTGACGACCATGAGCGATTCCGTGCCGCGGTTCACGGCGTGCTCCACGACGAGGGTCACGACACGGGCCACCTCGGAGTCTGGGCTCTCGACGGCACCCGTCACCGGGTCGGGCGCGCCGTGGCCGCCCTCGACGTAGTCCACCGCGAGGCTGCCGCGACCGAGGTACGACCCCGCCCACGGCAGCGACACGAGCTCGCCCCCGTAGAACGCGTCGTTGACGAGCGCCGCCAGGTCCTCGCCTCCCGCGCGATAGCTGCGGGTCAGGGTCTCGACGGGGAACAGCTCGGCGAGCCGCTCGAACACGCTGGTGTCGTCGAACGGAGGCTCGTCGTCCTGCGCGTCCTCGCCCGTCGGCGCAGCCGGCGGGGCGGGGGTTCCGGCGGCCACGACGAACGGCGTCGGCTTCTGCGTCACAGGGTCGCCGAACGCGACGACCTGGGTGGCCCGGCGCAATGCGGGGGCGGCCTCCGCGAGGCACAGCGCCGCGGCATCCGCGAGCACGACGACGTCGAAGGCGGCCTTCTCGGGGATCCGCGGGACCTCGTACGGCGAGGCGAGCCACACCGGCGCGAGCGTGCGCGACAGGGTCGGCGCCACGGCGACGAGCTCGGCGGGCGTCACCGCACCGCGCTTGAGCGCCTGCTTGAGCGCGCCCGCCTCGTCGGCGTGGTCGACGATGCCGATGCGCCACTGCGTGGCCAGCTGCGCCGCCAGCAGTGGGCCGGATGCCGCCGCGTGCGCCTCGTCGACGAGGCGGAAATCCCGCTCCAGACGATCGACGACGGCCGTGTTGGCCCCGAGCACGGCACGGTCGGTGCGCAGCACCAGCTCGAGCGCCGACTGCCACCAGGCGAACTCGAGTTCGGCCGCGACCCGCTCCTCGGGCACATGACGCACCGAGAGCTCGAGCAGCAGCGGTTCGAGGCCGAGGGTCGCCAGCTCGGTGCGCAGCGTCGCGCGCTCCTTGAGGTTGTCGAAGACGTCGGAGTCCGCGGCGAGGCCGGCGAGCGTGCGCACGAGGTGCTTCACGGGCAGCGAGCCGAGGCGATCGGCCCCTGTGCGGCCGAGGACGGCGTCGAGCTCGCCGAGTTCGGATTCGACACGGTGCCAGGCGACCTGCACGTCGCCGAGTCCCAGCGGCACCTCGGGCGTCACGCCTGCCTCGACGTGGCGCTGCCACTCCGTCCGCTGCTGCTGGATGCGCACGAGCGCCTCGTACATGTCGGGCACGTGGACGCCGGGGCGCAGGTACTCCCGCGAGAGCCGCCGCAGCCGGCGACGGTTGGCGCCGGTCATGTCGGGAGAGTCGCGGCGGGCGGCGTGCGCCTGGATGAGCTCGCCGAGCGGCCGCTCGAACACCGTCATGCTGAACTTGTCGAGCGAGTCCCGGATGCCCTGCATGAGGCGCAGGTACACGCCAAGCTCGTCGACGGTCTGGAACGGGCGCATGCGCGTCTGGCCGACGAGCTCGTAGCCGCGCTCCAGGAGGGTCGGGAGGTCGCTGCGCTGCAGCTTGCCCGCCAGGGCGTGCGCGGCGCGTGCCTGCTCGACGGTCGAGAACGTGACGCCGTACCACGGCGAGTCGTCGGGGCCGAACCGGAACTCCCCCAGCCGTGCGGCCGCCGCGAGCTTCGCGGCCGCCTCCGCGCGAGTGGTCGCCAGGCTCTCCAGGGCGTCCTCGTCGAAGCGCGCCTCGGTTGCCGGCGCATCGCCCGAGTCGGCGAGCGTCGCGAGAGCGCGCAGGATGTCGAGCACCGAGACCCCGAGGGAGGGATGCCGGTCGGTCACGGCCGCGCGGTAGTCGCCGAGCACCCCGCGCAGGCGCACGAGCGCGTCGTCGATGTCGGCGACCTTGGGTGTGTCCGCCTTCTCGTTGCGTCCGATCGCGCGGATGAGGTCACGCTGCAGGCGATCCGGCGACACCGCGAGCCCCGGGAGGCCGATGCCGGCGAGACGGTGCCGCACGCCGTCGAGGGTCGAGCGCCGCGCGCTCACCACGAGCACGTTCTTGCCCGCCCGGACGAGCTGGCCGATCGTGTTGATGACGGTCTGCGTGCCGCCCGTGCCGGGGAGCGTGTGCACCACGATCGACTGGCCGTCGGCGATGCGCGCGAGCACCCGCTCCTGCTCGGAGTCCGCGTCCAGCAGCAGCGTGTCCGACGCCGGCGGACGGTGGTCGGGGCTCGTCGGCACGGGTCCGTCGCGGCGGATCGTGAGCGCTTCGCGATCCGAGACGTGTCCCGCGAGCGCGTTGAGCACCGGGTGGTCCAGGTCCGAGGCATCCGCCGCCATGCGTCCGCCCACGTCGGCGAAGCTGGACACGAGCAGGCGCGGCTTGACGACGTAGCTGTCGATCGACGCGGTGAGCGCACGCAGGTGGTCGATGACCGGCTGCGGCTTGAACAGGCCGCCCTCGTACGCGAGAGCCGCGAGCCCGCCCGCGTCGATCGCGATGCCGAAGTGCTGCCGCATCGCGCGCACCAGCTCGGGGTTGACCGAGAAGGTGCCGTGCAGCTTGAGCTCGAAGTCGCCGTGGTGGCGGCGGATCGCCAGCGGGCGCAGCAGCACCGGGGCGCTGCACACGAGCCCGCCGAGGCGCCAGTTCGCGAGGCCCACGGCCAGCCGGACCGTGTCTAGGCCGCGCGTCGTGCGCAGCTCGAGGTCCTTCGAGGTGATGCGCTGGGCGGCCAGGCGCGCACCACGGAGGGCGACCTCGTCACGGAAGAGGTTCGACAGCAGCGTGGACCGGCCGGTGATGAACTGGGGCAGGCTGCCCGGGTGCGCCTTGGTGATCTCGATCGCGGCGTCCTGGCCGTCGATGAAGTGCTGCAGCGTGGAGCGTCCGCCCAAAGCCGCGGACTGCAGTCGCAGACGGTCCCGCTCCGGTTCGGCGACGTGCACGACGGTCACGTCGGGTTCGGCGAGCCCGAGGTCGCCGGGGGTCACGACCGCCCCGCGTTCGGCGTCCTCTGCGCCCAACACGGCGCTCCGATCTGCTCGCCACACACGAGCCACCCTAAGCGGAGCGCGCACGGGGTACTTGCAATGGACCTGAGTTTCGCGGTATTGGACGGCCGGCCGAGCGGGCCACTCCTCCCCAGCGCACGGATCCCGGCCGCGGACGGGTGACTCCCCACAGCTCGGGGGTCCACCGTCCGCCTCGGCGCCGGCCCGCGCCAGGATGGTCGCATGACCCCGACGGATCCGCCCCGCTACCGCGTCCACCCGTCGCCGATCGGCGACATCCTCATCGTCATCGCCGAGAACGGCATCGTGACCCTCCATCCCTTCGACGGCCCGCTCGACGCCGAGATCGAACGGGTGTCGCTGCTGCTGCGCGCGGCTCCCGTCCCCGACGACGAAGCAGGTGCCCGACCCGACCTGTTCGAGGCGGCGGCCTCGCAGCTCGACGAATACTTCGACGGCGCGCGCACCGGCTTCGACCTGCCGCTGGACTGGAGTCTCGTGCGGGGCTTCACCCTCGCCGCGCTGCAGGCCGTGTGCGACATCCCCTACGGCGAGACGGCGGGCTACGGAGAGGTGGCGATCGCGGCCGGCGCACCGCGTGCGGCGCGGGCGGTGGGCACGGCGTGCGCGACCACGCCGTTCTCGATCGTCGTGCCGGTGCACCGCGTCGTGCGCGCCGACGGCTCGCTGGGCGAGTACGGCGGCCGCCCCGACATCAAGCGCTACCTCATCGACCTCGAACAGGGTCCGGGCACCCCCGCCGAGAGTGAGAGCGGACGGAGCATCCCGCCGGCGCCTCCCGGTGCCCGGGACTCGTGGGCCACGGGCGAGTAGGCCGCCCGCACGCAGCGGGGCCCGGGCACACCCGGGCCCCGCCTGGACGATGGCGCCCGGGTTCCCGAATCGGCCCGATGGTAATGTCGACGCTACGAAAGGCGGCGAGGACGCCGTCACCCGGAAGCAGGTAGTCGTGGGCGCGTCCCTCCCACACAGCGCACCGGTCCCCGGTACACGATCAGGGGGCCGTGGCGCCTTCGGCGCACCCGACGACGGCCTGAGCGACGCGCAGGCCCTCGATCACGCCGTCGCCGAGCTGGTGCGTCGCACCCGCTTCCCCGTCGCATTCGGCGGCCTCGTCCTCGACGGCGCGATCCACGTCACGTCCATCCACGGCGCCCGCACGCACAGCCTCGACGGCCTCGTCGTGGAGGCCGCGCGCGGCCTCGGCGGCCGCGCGCTCATCGAGAAGCGCCCACGGCTGGCGATCGACTACCGTTCGGCCCGCAGCATCACGCACGACTACGACCGGGCCGTGCTCGGCGAGGGCATCGCGACGCTGTTCGCCGTGCCGATCCTCGTCGAGGGCCGCGCCCGCGGGGTCATCTACTGCGGCTCATGGGCCGAGGCGCCCGTCGGCGACGTCGTCGCACGCCCCGCCTTCGCGGTGGCCGACGAACTGTCGAGCGAACTGCGCATCCGCGACGAGGTCCAGCGCCGGCTGACGCTGACGCGGAGTTCCACGCCCCCTTCGGCCCTTCCCGCGGCGACCCGTGAGGGGCTGCGTGAGAGCTACGCAGAGCTGCGCAGCATCGCCGCGATCGTCGGCGATCCCGTGGTGCGCGCCCGGCTCGATCGCCTCGAGCAGCGCCTCGCCGCACTGTCGCACGACGCCGTCGACCAGCCGATCGAGCTCGACGTCCGGCTGTCGCCCCGCGAGGTCGACGTGCTGGCGTGCGCCGCGCTGGGCTCGACCAACGCCGAGATCGCCGCCACGCTGGACCTCAAAGAGGGCACGGTCAAGTCGTACCTCCAATCCGCGATGGCGAAACTGGATGCCTCCACCCGTCATGCCGCCGTCGTCATGGCCCGACGGGCCGGAATTCTCCCCTGACATTCGTGCACGCCTTTTCTCGGCGCGTCGCCCGGAATTGATTGCCTACGCGGAATTGCCCTGCGTAATGTGAATTCCATGGCCCGTAAAATCATCCACCAGCTCGTCGACGACATCGACGGGACCGTTCTCGAAGTCGGCGACGGCGAGACGATCCTTTTCTCGCTCGACGGTGTCGCCTATGAGATCGACCTTTCCGCCGAGAATGCGGCCGCCCTGCGCGACGCCCTGTCGGCCTACACGTCCGCCGGCCGCCGAGTGAGCTCGGGCCGCTCGGCCGCCCCGGCACCCGCAGCCGCCGGTGGCCGTCGCCGCGCCGGTCAGCGCGACCTCGGCGTCGTCCGCGAATGGGCGAAGGCGAACGGCTTCAAGGTCTCCGAGCGGGGCCGGGTTCCGGCATCCATTCTCGAGGCATACGACGCCGCGCACTGACTTTCGTCACGAAAAGGCCCTCACTGCGATCACCATCGCGGCGAGGGCCCTTTTGTATCAGAATTCAGACGGTGATTCGTGAGAGCTGCATGAGAATCTCGTCGACTTTGTCTTTCGCGTCTCCGAAGAGCATCTGCGTGTTCTCCCGATAGAAGAGCGGATTGGCGACACCGGCGTATCCGGATGCCATCGAGCGCTTGAAGACGATCACATTCGCCGCCTCCCACACGCGCAGGACCGGCATTCCGGCGATCGGGCTCGACGGGTCCTCGGCCGCAGCGGGGTTGACCGTGTCGTTCGCGCCGATCACCAGCACGACGTCGGTGCGCGCGAAGTCGTCGTTGATCTCGTCCATCTCGAGCACGATGTCGTACGGCACCTTCGCCTCGGCGAGCAGCACGTTCATGTGGCCCGGAAGACGGCCGGCGACGGGATGGATGCCGAACCGCACCTCGACGCCGCGCTCGCGCAGCTTCTGCACGAGGTCGGCGACGCCGTGCTGCGCCTGGGCGACCGCCATTCCGTAGCCCGGAGTGATGACGACGGTGCCCGCGCCCGCGAGCAGCTCGGCGGCGCCCGCGGCGTCGATCTCGCGGTGCTCGCCGTGCTCCTCCTCGCCTGCCTTCGGCGCCTCGATGCCGAAGCCGCCCGCGATGACCGACAGGAAGGAACGATTCATCGCCTTGCACATGATGTAGCTCAGATACGCGCCCGACGAACCCACGAGGGCGCCGGTGACGATCAGCAGGTCGTTGTTCAGCAGGAACCCGGCCGCAGCCGCCGCCCAGCCCGAGTAGCTGTTGAGCATCGAGACCACCACCGGCATGTCGCCGCCGCCGATGGACGCGACGAGGTGCCAGCCGAGCGCCAGCGCCAGCAGCGTCACGAGCACGAGCAGCCAGAGCTCCGGGGTGAGGACGTACCAGACCGTGAGAGCGACGAAGGCGACGAGCGCGCCGACGTTGAGCACGTTCTTACCCGGCAGCATGAGCGGCCTCGACGAGATGCGCGCGGACAGCTTGAGGAAGGCCACGATCGACCCGGTGAAGGTCACGCCGCCGATGAAGACGCCGATGAAGACCTCCGCGTGATGGATGTCCGCAAGTGCGCCGTCGAGCCCCACGTCGTAGAGCGCGCCGTTCCAGCCCACCAGCACTGCGGCGAGGCCGACGAACGAGTGCAGCAGGGCGATGAGCTCCGGCATCCCCGTCATCTCCACGACCCGCGCGCGCCACAGCCCGATCGCGCCGCCCACGACGACGGCGATCACCAGGAGAACGAGACCGGTCGTGCCCTGCGGGGTCCCCCATGCGCCGGCGGCGGTGAGCCACACGGTCGCGACGAGCGCGACGATCATGCCGACGATGCCGAAGGTGACACCCCGGCGGCTGGTCTCGTGCTTGCTGAGCCCGGCGAGACTCAGGATGAACAGGAGGGCGGCGACGACGTAGGCCGCGCCCGCGACGGCACCTGCGACGGCGATCATCGGGCGTCACCCTTCTGGAACATCGCGAGCATGCGGCGCGTCACGGCGAAGCCGCCGAAGATGTTGATGCTGGCCAGCAGCACCGCGACCGCCGCGAGGATCTGGACCGTCAGGTCGGGCAGCGTGATCTGCACCATGGCGCCGACGACGATGATGCCCGAGATCGCGTTGGTGACGCTCATCAGCGGCGTGTGCAGGGCGTGGGCGACGTGCCCGATCACATAGAACCCGACGACGACCGCGAGCGTCAGCACGAGGAAATGCTGCGGCAGCGGTGGCGGCGCGAACGCGCACACCGCGAAGAGCGCGACGATCCCCGCCACGATGAGGGCCATGCGGGCGCCTGTCGACATCGGAGTGCGGACGGGCGCGGTCGCGGACGTCGCGGCCGGAGTCGGCGTCGGCGCGACCGCCGACACCTGGACGGGCGGCGGCGGCCACGTCACCGCTCCGTCGCGCACGACGGTGACGGTGCGCTGCACGACATCGTCGAAATCGAGGGCGAGCACACCGTCCTTGTCCGGGGTGAGCAGCTTCAGCAGATTGACGAGGTTGGTCGCGAACAGCTGCGACGCCTGCTGCGGCAGACGGCCGGCGAGGTCGGTGTAGCCGAGGATGACGACACCGTTCGCCGTCACGGCCCGCTCCCCCGCGACGGAGCCCTCGACGTTGCCGCCCTGCCCGGCCGCCATGTCGACGATGACGCTGCCGGGCTTCATGCTCGCCACGTCCGCGGCGGTGATGAGCCGCGGAGCCTGGCGCCCGGGGATGAGCGCCGTTGTGATGATGATGTCCACGTCGGCGGCCTGCTCCGAGTAGATCTCGGCCGCACGGCGGTCGTACGCGTCGCTGGTCGCCCGTGCGTAGCCGTCGGCCGACACCTGCTTCTGCTCGTCTGGCACGACGACCTCGAGGTACTGCCCGCCGATCGACGCGACCTGATCGGCCACCTCGGGGCGCGGGTCGGTCGCGCGCACGATGGCGCCGAGGCTCGACGCGGCGCCGATGGCGGCGAGGCCCGCGACCCCCGCCCCGGCGACCAGCACCTTGGCCGGCGGCACCTTGCCCGCCGCCGTGACCTGTCCCGTGAAGAAGCGCCCGAACTCATGGGCGGCCTCCACGACCGCCCGGTAGCCGGCGATGTTCGCCATCGAGCTCAGCACGTCCATCGACTGGGCGCGCGATATGCGCGGCACCGCATCGAGGGCGAGCGCGGTGATCCCCCGCGTCGCGAGCGCCTCGACGAGGTCCGGCCGCAGCGCCGGGCTCAGCATCGCGACGAGGGTCGCGTCGTCAGCCAACCGGTCGATCTCGCCAGGGGTCGGCGCGTTCACCTTCAGCACCACCGGCGAGGCCCACGCCGTGGCCCCGTCGACCACGGTCGCGCCGGATGCCGCGTACGCGGCATCCGGGAACGACGACGCTGCCCCCGCCCCGGCCTCGACGACGACGTCGTAGCCCAGGGCGACGAGCTTGGGAACGGTGGTGGGGGTCGCGGCCACCCGGTTCTCTCCGGGCGCTTCGGCGACGATGCCAATGCGGGTCATGCGTGCCACGATGTCAGACCGTCACGGCGATACGCCACGTAAGTCGCCCGACACGGCCCAAGAAACCACCGAACTTTCTGATCCGATAAGGATTGTTCGCCGGGCGGCCTCATAGGCGACGGCAAGACTCGTCGTAAGTGGGCCTCGTACCCATGAAGCATGGACACGACACGCACACCCCGGAACCCGCCCGAAGGCGACGGCAGGCGACCGCGGTGGAGCCGCCGCACGCGCAACATCGTGATCGCGTCGGGCCTGGTGGTCGCCCTGAGTGCGGGCGGTGGAGCGGTGTGGGCGGCCGACCGCTTCCTCGTCGAGCACGTAGAGATCGCCGACGTCTCGGAGTACGAGGCGCAGAACTCGACGGCGAGCGCGGACGCGACGACCGACGATGCGACGGCCGGCACCGCGACGGACGCCGGCACGACCGTCACCGGATCGTCGTACTCCGACGGCTCCACGTCCATCACGATCTCGACGGTGACCGAAGGGTCGGGGGCCGACACCGTCACCTACTACGTCGCCGACGTGACGCTGTCTGACGCGACCGCCGTCCGCAGCGCCTTCGCCAAGGACCAGTTCGGCGAGAACATCACCGAGCTCACCAGTGCGATCGCCGCCGACAACGACGCGATCTTCGCGATCAACGGCGACTACTACGGCTTCCGCGACACCGGGATCGTGATCCGCAACGGCGTCGTCTTCCGCGACGAACCGGCGCGCGAGGGGCTCGTATTCTACACCGACGGCCGCGTCGAGGTCTACGACGAGACCACGACGACCGCGGCAGAGCTCCTCGCCGACGGCGCCTGGAACACACTGAGCTTCGGGCCCGCGATCGTCGAGGACGGTTCCGTCGTGGACGGCATCGAGGATGTCGAGATCGACACCAACTTCGGCAACCACTCGATCCAGGGCGACCAGCCGCGCACCGCCGTCGGCGTGATCGACGAGAACCACCTCGTGTTCGTGGTGGTCGACGGCCGGCAGTCGGGCTACAGCGCGGGTGTCACGCTCACGGAGCTCGCCGACATCATGGTCGACCTCGGCGCCACGACCGCGTACAACCTCGACGGCGGCGGCTCGTCGACGATGTACTTCAACGGCGAGGTGATCAACCAGCCGTCCAACGGCGGCGAGCGCGGCACGAGCGACATCCTGTACATCGCCGATCAGTCGGCGGGGTGACGCGGTGATCGTCCTCATCCCCGCGTACGAGCCCGGGCCACGGCTCGCGGGCGTGGTCGCCGGGCTGCTCGGCGCCGACCCGGATGTCGAGGTGGTCGTGGTCGACGACGGCAGCGGGCCGGGCGACGCCGCGGTCTTCGCGATGGCCGAAGGCCTCGGAGCGACCGTGCTGCATCACGGCGTGAACGGCGGCAAGGCCGCGGCCCTGCGCACCGGCTTCGACCACGCGCTGCTCGAGCACCCGGGCGACGACGTCGTGACCGCCGACGCCGACGGCCAGCACACGGTCACCGACATCCTCCGCGTCGCCGACGAGCTCCGCGCGGACGCCGCGGCCGGCACGCCGACCCTGGTGCTGGGCTGCCGGGCGTTCGCGGGCCGCGTGCCGTGGCGCTCGCGCGCGGGAAACGCCGTCGCGCGCGGCGTCTTCCGGCTCGCGGCCGGGTGGCCGCTGAGCGACACCCAGACCGGGCTGCGCGGCATCCCCGCCGAACTCGTCGAGTGGGTCCGCGACCAGCCGGGCGAACGTTTCGCGTACGAGCAGAACGTGCTGCTGCGCTGCCGGCGCGCGGGCGTCGCCACGCGCGAGGTGCCGATCGAGACCGTATACCTCGACGGGAATGCGTCGAGTCATTTCCGCCCCGTCGTGGACTCGCTGCGCGTCATGCTGCCGCTCATGCTGTTCGCCGGATCGTCACTCATCGCCTTCGCGGTCGACACCGTCATGCTGCTCGCGCTCACCGCCCTGACAGGAGCCCTGGTGCCGTCGATCGTCGCGGCCCGAGTCGTGAGCGCGTCCGTCAACTTCGCCGTCAACCGTCGCGTGGTCTTCCGTGCGCGCGGGAGCGGAGGGATGCCTCGTCAGCTCGTCCGCTACGCGGTGCTTGCCATCGCCCTCCTGGCATCCAACATCGTGTGGCTCGACGCTCTCACCCGGTACGGCGTGCCGCTCGTGGCGGCGAAGGTGCTGACCGAGGCCGTGCTGTTCGTGACGAGCTACGGGGTGCAGCGCAGCTTCGTCTTCGGCACCGCCCGCGAGGCACAGGAAGGTCGTACGGAACTCGGATCCCGACCTTCTGCGCGTCATAGCAACCCCATAGCGGCCACGGCTCGAATGGATGCCAACGAACACCCCATCGGGAGGAACCCATGACCATCAGCGCATTGATCCTGATCGGCATCGATCTGGCCGCCGCCCTCGTCCTGAGCCTCGGGCTCTACTACCGCCGGCACCACCGCCGCGACCTCGTCGTCGCGTTCCTCGGGGTCAATGTCGGGGTCATGGCCGTCGCTGCGGTGCTCGGCACCGCCGAGGTCGCCATGGGCCTGGGACTCGGCCTCTTCGGCGTGCTGTCGATCATCCGCCTGCGCTCGTCCGAGATCACGCAGCGCGAGGTGGCGTACTACTTCGCCGCCCTCGCGATCGGCCTCGTCACGGGGCTGCCGCAGACCGACCCGTGGCCGGTGGCCGCGATGGTCGCGCTGATCCTCGTCGTGCTGTGGGCCGCCGACCACCCGGCCTTCCTCGCCCGCACACGACACCAGGTGGTGCGCCTGGACCGCGCCGTGTCGGACGACGACGAGCTGCGCAGCGAACTGGAGTCACGGCTCGGCGGCACCGTCAGCTCGACGACGATCCAGGAGCTCGACCTCGTGAACGACACGACCCTCGTCGATGTGCGGTACCGGATGCCGCGCTCCGGCGCGCGGGCCGCGTCCGCGCTGCAGGGAGCCGGGCGATGACGGCGCTGGGCCGCTTCGATCCCGTGACGCTCGACGGGCTCGTGGCCGAGGCATCCCTCCTCACGCGCGTCGACCGCAAGTACGTCGTCCCCCGCGACGGCCTCGATGAGGTCATCGCCGCGCTCGACCCCCGCACGCGGGTGCTGGAGATCGACGGGGCGCGCGAGTTCGCGTATGAATCCGTCTACTTCGACACCCCCGACCTGCTGAGCTTCCGCATGGCCGCGCAGCCGCGACGACGGCGGTTCAAGCTGCGCACGCGCAGCTACCTCGACACCGGCACGTCGTACCTCGAGATCAAGACGCGGGGTGCCCGCGGCACCACCGTGAAGGACCGCGGCGAGTACGACCTGCAGCACCGGGACCGCCTCACCGACGACGCCCGCGACGATGTCGCCGACGCGTTCGCGACCATCGGCGTCGCCGCCGAGCGTGCCGGTGACCTCGACGCCACGCTTCTGACCCGGTACCGCCGCGCGACGCTGCTCGCTCCGGACGGCTCCGGACGAGCGACGGTCGACACCGCGTTGGAGTGGATCGAGCCCGACGGTCGCGGCTTCGCGCTGCCCGAGCTCGCGATCGTCGAAACGAAGTCCGGCGCCAGCCCGTCGGACGTCGACCGCGCGCTGTGGCGCACCGGCCACCGCCCCGCCACCGTCAGCAAGTACGCCACAGGCCTGGCGGCGCTGCATCCCGATCTGCCCCGCAACCGCTGGTCGCGCCTGCTGCGCGGCCCGTTCGCCGACGCGCATCGCGCCGCACCCCAGACCCCGACCCCCACGAACGAGGAGGACTCGTCATGCCCCGTCCCCACCAGCGCCGCCGCCTGATCCTGGCCGCCGCGCCCCTGACCCTCGCCGGACTCGTGCTCGCCGGCTGTGCGACGACCCAGGCCGTCGCCGCGGGTTCGAGCACGCCGTCGACCGACAGCTCGAACACCGAGACCGCCGCCGTCGTCGACTCCGACCTCAGCGCGGCCGCCGTGCTCGCCGCAAACGCCGACGTCACGACGGTGAACGACGACGAATGGAGCACATCGGATGCCGCCGACATCACGCTCACCGGCTCCACCGCCTCCTCCGACTCCGACGCCGTGACCGTCGACGGCTCGACCGTGACGATCACCGCCGCGGGCGTCTTCCGCCTGTCGGGATCCCTCGACGGGCAGATCGTGGTGGCCGCCCCCGACGACGCGCAGGTCGTGCTGATCCTGGACGACGCCGACGTGACGGCATCCGACTCCCCCGCGATCACGGTCACGAGCGCCGACGACGTCGGCCTGTACCTTGCCGACGGCAGCTCGAACTCGGTGTCGGACGCCTCTTCGTACGCCGATGACGCCGACGCGAATGCGGCGATCTCCTCGAAGGCCGACCTGACCATCTCGGGCACGGGAGCACTCGACGTGTCGGGCAACGGCAACGACGGCATCGCCTCGACCGACGATCTCGTGATCCTCTCGGGCGACATCACCGTCGACGCCGTCGACGACGGCCTGCGCGGCAAGGACTCGCTCACGGTCGAGGGCGGAACGCTCGACATCACCGCGGGCGGCGACGCCCTCAAGAGCGACCAGGACGCCGACGCCAGCCAGGGCTTCGTGGTGATCGCCGGCGGCACCGTCGACCTCACGAGCGGCGACGACGGCATCGCTGTCGCCACGGATGCCGTGATCACCGGCGGCACCGTGTCGATCACTGCGGGACCGGATGCCGCGACCGCGTCCGACAGCGCCAAGGGCATCTCGGCCGGAGTGGTCGTCGCGATCGACGGCGGCGACGTCACGGTCGACGCGGCCGACGACGCGATCCACTCGAACGGCTCGGTCGGCATCGGCGGCGGCACCGTGACTGTCGCGACCGGCGACGACGGCATCCACGCGGATCAGCGCCTCGAGATCCGCGACGGCGAGGTCACCGTCACCGGCGCGTACGAGGGTCTCGAGGGCACCGACATCGCGGTGTCGGGCGGCACTGTCGACGTCACCGCGAGCGACGACGGCGTCAATGCCGCCGGTGCGAGCGCGGGCGGCGAGCAGGACACAGGCGAGACCCTGACGATCTCGGGCGGCTCGGTCCGGGTGGTGTCGGGCGGCGACAGCCTCGACTCCAACGGCTCGATCTCGGTCAGCGGCGGCACCACGGTGCTCAGCGGTCCGAGCGACTCGGGCGGCCAGGGCGCCCTCGACGCCAACGGCACGATCACGATCGACGGCGGTGAGGTGCTGGTGGCCGGCACCGCGCTGGTCGACCCGACCGGGTCGCAGCAGTGGCTCGCGGCGAGCGCGAGCGGTTCGGCGGGAGCCACCGTGACGGTGATGGATGCCTCCGGCACCGTGATCGCCACGTTCGAGGCCGGTCGCGACTTCAGCGCCGTGTTCTACAGCGGCCCCGCGCTCGCCGACGGCGGCTCGTACACCGTGGCCGTCGACGGCGCGACGGCCGCGACCGTGACGGAGGGCTCCAACGTCGCCGGCGGAATGGGCGGCCCCGGCGGCGGGGGCGGCGGTCGCCGGCCGTGACCGACCGAGCCGAGGCGCGGACCGAAAACGTGGGAGCTTCCTCCGAATCGGCACAGGTCGGCGCGTACGGGTTGCGGACCGGCGCGGTTCTCGGAATCGTGGCCGGTCCACAGCCCCAACGGAAAGGAAAAGCATGCTCACGCTGACCCAGACCGCCGCCGAGGCCGTCAAGGAGATCGTCTCGCGGGTGCCCGCCGTCCAGGACGGAGGAGTCCGCATCCGCGACACGGGAGGCGCCGGTGGATTCGAACTGAGCGTCGCCCCCGACCCCCAGCCCGCCGACACGGTCGTCGTCACCGACGGCGCCCGCGTGTTCCTCGACGAGACTGCTGCGATCGCACTCGAGGATCGCGTGCTCGACGCCGAACTCGCCGAGGACGGCGCCGTGCGCTTCGCCCTCGCGACGCGGGGCTGACGCCGCACTTCGGGCCCCGGCATCCACTTCCCGCACGACTCGGGGAGGGATGCCGGGGCCTTCGCTATCCGCGCAGGTCGGCGCCGTCGCACAGCGCGAAGACGTAGGCCTCGTCGTCGGGACCGACGAGATCGCGGTCGCGCAGCACCAGCGACGCGGGCGCCGACGGATCGGCGCAGGCGGCGGCGAAGTCCACGTCGGTGTCGGAGTACTCGACGGCGATCACGTGCGCGCCGTAGGCGTCCGCGTACAGGCCGCACTCGTCGTACACGGTGCACTCCTCGGCCACCGCGAAGTCGAATCCGGCGATCTCGTGAAGCAGGTCGGCGTCCTCGGCGGCGTTCTTCTGCGCTGCGGCCAGCCCGGCGCCATGAGCGGCATCGACGAGCATCGTCGCGAGCGCGAGGTTGTCGTCGAGCGTCAGCGCCCCGTCGCTGCGCTCGTACGTGTCGAGGTTGTCGAACTCCACGGCGTCGAAGCCCGCCTCGGCGCAGCCCAGGATCCACGGTTCGACGACGCCCGCGATGAGCGCACGCTTCGCGTCGGTCGACGTGTCGAGCAGCGCCTCGTCCGGCCACTCCGGATCGAAGACCACGTCACCGTCGTGATCGGACAGCAGCGCATCTGCGGGCCACGTGTCGAGCTCACCCGGCTGAGTCTGGAAGCCGTTGACGTAGCAGATCGAGTAGAGGTCGGGCGCGGGGTCGGCCGTGCGGTCCCGCGCGACGATTCCCACCCCGTCCGGCGGCTGATACGCCACGCCGAGCTGGTAGTCGGGCGCCGCGCCCGCGGGAGGCAAGGTGATGTGCGGCGCGGGCGCGGTGCCGGCGCAGCCCGCGAGCCCCGCGGCGAGCGCGAGCGCCACGGCGGCACGGCGCGCGCGGTGAGGCTGTCGGCTGTCGAGCACGCAGTGAGGGTACACGGCGCGTGCGTGCGGCCCGGGTAGACTCGTCCGGCCAGCCTCTGTAGCTCAATGGAAGAGCAGTTCCGTCCTAAGGAAACGGTTGGGGGTTCGAGTCCCTCCAGGGGCACAGTCTCTTTTCGCCTCTGACCAGGTTTTTCCTCTGTGGTCAGACCACTCAGAATGCGGTTTTGGCCGCTTTTTGGCCGCATGTGAGAAAGCTATGAGCCGAAGGGAAGGCCCTTCGCAACGCTTCATCCGGCGTCTCGGAGCGCCGAAAACGAGCATTTCGGGCGTCTCGAGCCACCTCGGAAAGCTGAGCAATCTGCTCTCTGCGGGTTACTGCGGTCGGGCGTACCGGGTCTGCGGACCCGCCGGCAGCGCCACGAACGGCATGGCGTCGTTGAGGCGCGATGCGACGGCATCCAGATCGTCGTCGAAGAGGTCGGCGTAGGTGTCGAGCGTCATGGCCGCCGATGCATGCCCGAGCATCCGCTGCACGGCCTTCACGTTGGCGCCGGAACTGATCGCGAGCGATGCGGCGGTGTGGCGGAGATCGTGAGGCGTCAACCGCGGGATCGATGGATCGATGGCCTGCGCACGCAGGACCGCGTTCGCGAACCACCCCTGTGCGCCTGAGTTGCGCATATGGTTGACGCCGTCGCCGAAGAGCAATCCTTCCGGGCCCTTGCCCGCGCAGGCCTGTTCGATCATCGGAGCGAGGCGCTCGGGGTAGGGCACCGAGCGCTTCTCGTGCGTCTTGGGCGTGCCGACATGGATCTCGTATGCGATCATCACCGCGTTCTCCTCGATGACGAAGCGTCGTCGGAGCCGGTTCACGCTGCGGACGCGCAGCCCTGTCGCCTCACCCCAGCGGAGGCCGGTGTAGGCCAAGGTCAGGACCATCGTCGGATGCGCCGAGCACGCTGCCAACGTCGCCACCTGGTCGTGCGAGAGATAGACGCGGCGCTTGCCGGGCCCGCGCTGAGGAAGGTTGCGCACATGGCGGGCCGGGTTGCTCGCGAGGCGGCGATCGTCGATCGCGACGTCGAGGATGCCGGCGAGGACTCCTAGGGCGCGGATGACCACGGTCCGCGACTTCTGCGTCGCGAGGTCGGACACCCAATCCTGTACTTCGGAGCGCCGGATAGACCAGATCTCCCTGTCTGCCCAGACGGGAGCGACGTGGTTCTTCCACGCACGCTCAAGCGTCATGTAGTACGAAGGCTTCGACATCGGCGGTTGCTTCGACCGGAGCCAGCTGTCGGCGAACATCCGGACCGGCACCCGCGACGCCACGGGATCGATGTACTCCCCCTTCGACTTCGACACGGTGACCATGGACAGGTAGAGCTTCGCCTCGCGCATCGTCGTGAAGCCCCGCTTCTGCGTCTCGGCGCCATCCGGCTTGCGGTAGCGCACGCGGTAGCGGCGGCCCTTCGCCGTTTCGTACGGGGTGATGGTGCCCATCTCGACCTCCGCTCGTACCTGGCTCCACGGTCAGTATTGGGACAGTGTCGGACACTCATCGGATGCCGTCAATGCGGCCGGTGAGAGATGTGGGTAGATAGCGAAAGACGTCGTCAACTGGCGTTGAGGTGGACGGGCGCCTCCCTCCGACGCCGAGAGTGTAGCGCTCGCGCCCGACTCCGTTCTCGCCGCTCACTCCTTGCAGACTCCGCGCTGGCGCGCGTCGCTTAGCAGCCGTTCGACGACGAGCACTGCGCCGCGCCCGATCGCTAGAGCCGCTGACTATCGGAGGGAAGGGCGCTGTGCGTAACAGCCTACAGCGGCCACGTGTGCGATCCAGATCTACGCGGGGACGTGCGCAGGACGATCCTGAGCGTCGATGTCGATCCAACTCTGTGAAATTCAGCTGAGGTGGGACTTCCCCTCGTGTCAGGCGGTGGCCAAGAGGCTGGGGGCGGCCCGCTCTATGTGCGCGCGAGCAGACTCTGCGAAGCGGCGCTCGGAGTCCTCGGGATCAGTGCCGTCGCCAATCACCCAGCGGAGGCGCGAAACTTGGATGTCGCCGACCTTTAGCGACGGATGAAGTACGTCCATCTGAGCAAAATCCGCGATAACTGCGTGCGCACTCTTGTACGCCGCCGCGAAGAGGACGGCTTGAGCGAGGTCCTGGCGATTCCAGCTTCGATCGCCAATCTTGTACTTGACGTCTCCGGTGAATGGAGGTGGCCCGATCTCGAGGTCGGGATTCACGGACACAAATGCCGGTAGCAGGTGGCGTCCACCGGTCTTGACCACGCGCATCGGGGCGAGCGCTTCGGCGAGCACCTCACGGATCGCGTCCTCGGCAACGGCCGCCGAGTTGAAGAGGAACGTCCCCGACCTGTGGTCGCCCGATTCGAGGGCGCGACCGACCCCGGTCAGAATGTCGATCGCGTACTTCAGAGCCGGCTGGTAGTGGCGATATCGCGCGGGGAGACGGTCGAGATCAAAGTCCTCCCTAGCTTCAGTGGATGCAGGGGGCAGCTCGCGTGCAAAGTACGCCAGCCTCATTCGAAGGCGATCGTCAACCGCCGGGGAGCGAATGGACTGAGAAACAGCCGCTGCGAGGAAGTGGTTGAACGGCGTGGCTTCGGTGAAGTCATCGAACTCGCAGTCAGCAAGAACACGGCCCTGCAGCCACTGGCGGGAGGTTGTCACCAAGTTGACGTGGCCGCGCACGACTGGAAGACGCTCCGCGGAATGCACGTAGTCCTTCACAAGGCCTCGCCGGAACAGGGTGTCGAGCTCTCCAACAAACCACTCGATAACTAGTCGCTGAAGACCTGATGCTGCCTCCAGCGACGTCATAGACGAGTCGACGCGCGGCATGCCGTTTGAGCGAGCGAGCAGATGCATGAAGTGCTGCATGCCGATCTTCGGTTCGACGATTATCGTCAAATCTGGGAGCCCGACAACGCCCACTACGTTGCCGACTTCGACACGCCAGCTGCCCCCGAAGAGTTTGGTCAGCCGGAAGACAGACCGGGAATCGTCGCTGTACGCGCCGTTGCTTCCCCACCACCGGCGCTCACCCGCGAGTTTCTTGCCGAGCAATGCCAGCCTCGCCGCTTGATCGTCGGTGAGAGAATGTATGGCGGTTCGAGCCTCCGCGAGGTGGAGCGTTTTCATTCGCCGAAGAGGCTCTCAACGCTCAGGCCCTCAAGACTGGCGACGTTTCCGCCGACGTAGTCCTCCAGCAACGGCTGCACCTGTCGTTCCCAAACTGCCCGCAGAGTAGCCCCACTCATTCGATCCAGCATGAAGTAGCTGTGGCCGATGCCATGGTGACGGTCGCCCATGAGAGCGAAGACTGCTTCATTCAGGGCGTCGAAACCGGAATAGAGGGACGGTCCCAGCTCATTCACATGGCCGTCCTCGGAGTAGTGCGCCTTCAGAATCTCCGATGACGGCTTGACATCGAAGAAGTCGAAACGCCTACGCAGCGCAAAGTCCACGCTCCTGATGCTTCGGTCCGCGGTGTTCATGGTTCCGATGATGAACAGCTGTTCCGGCAAGGCGAATCTATTCCGGTACATGAGTCGGACCTCCTGCTCGCGGTATTCAAGCAGGTAGTACAGCTCGCCGAACACACGGGGGAGATTCGCCCGATTCATTTCGTCGATGATCAGCACGCGCGGCTGGCCGTCCTCTGCGATCGCGTCGGCCAGTTGGACGATCGTCCCGGCAACTGGGGCGAACTCGAACGCGCCAGCCGGGCCAATGGTGGGGCGGAGACCCTCGACGAACTCCTCATACCCGTACGTCGGATGAAACTGAACCACTTCGATCTGGGGATTGTTGTCGACGTATCCCGCTTGCCCAAGAAGGAAGGCAGCAAGGTGGCGAGCAACGAAGGTCTTGCCCGTACCTGGAGGTCCCGCCAACACAATCTGCGGACTCGCGTCCCGAAGACTCTCAACCGTGTTCAGAATCTCGTCCTCGGACCAGTGGATCGCGTTTGCGATCGTGCTGAGTTCCGCCTGCCCCACGTCGTGGAACGCCGCAACGTCGAGCACTCCCGGCTCCGCCGCGGGGCGATGCTGGCTGGGGAGGGCGTCAGTTGTCGGAAGAATCGTCAAGAGCTCTGACAGCCAGCGGAGGTGCCGTTTGATGTCCCCGTCACTTGGGATCCCCTCTCGGTTGTACCGGAAGGCCAGCAAGTTGCCGCGAGCGTACTGGGCGCCGAGACCCGGGTCCCGGAGGTCGACATTGCGAGTTGCTTCGTCCATCAACGGGGTTCTCGCGGCCGGTGATTCGGATACCCGGCCCCATCCATCTGAAACGTTGGCTTCGATGCCAGCCGCATCCAGCTTGGTTACGCCCTGGTTGAGCGACAGATAGGCCGCAGATCCGTCCGCGGCGAACAGCAGCACGACGTACCAGCCGAGCGTGGGGCGGGGCGATTGAGCGGGGTCGAACACCCGGACCCAGGGCACCTTTGCATTGTTGCCAGCCCCGTTGCTTCCCTTCACCTGGGATACATGATCATCTGACGCGGCGAGGAGTGCGGCGAACTCGGCCGCGATTGCGTTGATCAGTTCCCGGCGGCGCGACATCGCGGGCGAAGCCAGGGGGGTGAAGTGGACCTGGAGCTCAAGCACTCCCTGGATCAATTCGCCAAGGCCACGTGGGAGGCTTTGGAGTTCGTCTGTCATCTCGCCAACCTATTGCAGGCGAGAATTCGGTAGCACGCGCCATTCCGTGCGTCGTGGGCGAGGGATCACACTCGATCCAAACTCGCGCGTGCCGATCGTCCGAGGCTGGATCACCGCTCACGCTTCGCTGATCCGAGCGGCTGGAATCTCTGTGGCGAGTTGCGGCCGCCTTGAGCACCTCCAGCAGTAGCGAGTCGCCCGATGCCCGGCGGCCAAGCGCTCACATGGAGGTGAGTAACGGGAACTGAACTTGTTAGTCACTCGACGCCATACCCATGGGTAATCGCGAGCGTACGACCCACGTCGGCGCGCCGCGGCATGATGGGTCGAGTGCGCTCGGCAATCGGCAGCGCGGGACGTGGGGAGAAGCATGGGCTGGCTCGATTGGCTGTTCGGCGACGGTAGCGCGAAGAAGGATGCGGCGGCGCCGCGGGTGGCGTCGCCGCCTCCGGCTTCGCGGCAGCCCCACTTCGCCATCATCGACGTGGAGACGACGGGCCTGTCCCCCAAGACGGACCGTGTGCTAGAGATCGCAGTCGTGCGGGTGGATCAAGGCGGCAACGTCGTCGACGAGTGGTCAACCCGGTTCAACCCCGAGGGGCCTGTCGGCGCAACACACATCCACGGCATCACGCAGGCCGATGTCGCGAACGCGCCTCTGTTCCGCGATGTCGCCGCTTCCGTCGTGCCGTACATCGCGGGGCTGCCCATCGCCGCGCACAACGCACGCTTCGATCTTGCGTTCCTCCGCGCGGAGTTCCGCCGCGCCGGCTGGGACGTACCGTGGCTGCCCGCGTACTGCACGCTCGACGGCAGCCATCACTACATGCCTAATCTGGACCGTCGTCGCCTAGTGGACTGCTGCTGGAGCGCTCGCATCCCGCTGAACGACGCTCACTCGGCGCTCGGCGATGCCCGTGCGACAGCCGGACTGCTCCGTCACTATCTGCAGGCGCAGGGTCGAGTGCGTCCGCACCCGGCACTCATCTCGGTGCAAACGGACGCCCGAGGCGTGGTGTGGCCATTGGGACCGAGCCGTGCACCGCTCGCATTCCTGCCGGACGAGCGAGCCTCGGCGCGGCCGCGTCCCATCAGGGTGACCAGCGCGAAGCCGAAGCACCCTGCGCTCATCACACAACTGTCGAAACTCAGTCTTGTCGAAGTGCTTGACGAGGGGGCGCCTGTCGGATCACTGACGTACGTCGAAACCCTCCTGGACGCACTGGAGGATGGAGTCATCTCCGAAGACGAAGCCGCCGCTCTGCAAGACCTCGTCGAGGTTTACGAGCTGAGTGACGCCGATGTCGCTGACGCACACCAGGCCCTCGTTCTCGCTCTCGCACACAAGGCGTTGGACGATGGCCATGTCTCCCGCGACGAGCGGACCGAACTCGAATCCATCGCATCGTCGCTGCGGCTGTCGAGCGAGCTCGTTCCGAAGCTGATCGCCGCGGCAGATGCCGCACGTGCAACACGGCTGAGCGCGAAACTCGGTCCGCTTCCTGCCGACTGGGCACTCGGGGAGCCGCTACGCGTCGGCGACAAGGTCGTATTCACGGGCTTCGACGGGCGAGAGCGTGAACGAGCACGACTGGAGCGGCGAACCCAGGAACTCGGCGTCCGCGTGATCGGAGCCGTTTCCGGCCTCACCGCGATGCTCGTGAGTGACGGCTCCTTCGCAGGGGGAAAGCTCTCGCGAGCACACGAACTGGGGACCCGGATTGTTGACCCCGAGATGTACGCCATGCTCCTCAAGCACCTGCAACCCGCCAAGGTCGCGGCCCCCGAGACGAGACGTACCAAAGAACCGACCACGACCGCCGTCGCTGGGAGTACACCTGTCACGGTTCAAACGACCACTTCTCCCGGTGAGATCCGCGCATGGGGCATCGAGAACGGCTACACCGTCGGAGTTCGCGGCAGGCTCTCGGCAGAACTCGTTCGGGCCTACGAGCTTGCGCTGCTCGACGCGCAGAAGGAGCCTGCAGGTTCGTAATCGGGTCGTCCAGCGGACACACCGTCATACTCGGCTTCCGAGTGGGTGCCCGCGCCGGCAACTGCCGCGGATATATATCTTCGGAACGTGTTGCCGGCCGGCGGCGAATGGGCCGGGCGGGGGCGGTGGTGCGACGTATACGCCGTTCTCGACCACGTGCTCAATTGGCTGCGTTGTGGTCGCCTCAGATGAGTTCGCGGCTGATCTCCTGCCCGCCGAGGAGGTGCCCGAGGGAGGTCAGCGTTTCTCTCCGTTCTCCCGGAGTGCGGACCTGTGTCTGTCCCGCCGGCAAGGCGCCGTCGTCGACCCTGGTCTCGGCGAACGGGCGGCCTCGGTCACGACTACTTCTCTGGGATCTAGAAGGGGTCGTCTTCCAGATCGCGCAGAACCTCGGTAGCCAAACCATCAACAAAGCCCGATGCTGACCGGCGCGCAATCTGGTACAACTCGCTCAACGCCTTCCGCGCATCCTCCGCGCCGGAGTCGACTACCAGCTCCGGGCCGGGCTTTTGCGACTCGGGATAATAGATCTCGAAGATGTACGGAGCGGCTCCGTCGCCGTCGCGCGAGCGGACGTAGTAGCGGAAACGCCGGCTCTTTGTGAGGTACTCATCCGGCTCGTGTGCCGACACTTCCCACGACAGCCCATTCGGAGTCTGTGTCTTTCGGGCGAGACGTTCGAGAATTTGGATGATCTCGGTAGGTTCGAGGTTCATTTCCTAGCCATCCGCCCTTTTCTTCTTCTGCTTCTCAGCATCCGCGCTCCGTTGAAGAGTTGCAATCGCCTCACCCGTCTCGCGGCTCGCCGTCTGTATCTTGGTCTGGACTGGCCTGACCATCGCCTGCACATCGGGCTCCGCTTCGTCGTAGAGCGTCGATTTCAGGTCACCCGCTGCCTTCGCCGCCGCCGCCAAAGCCTTCGTCACTTTGTGGTCCTTCAGGGCGGGGTCTGACTTCAGCGCTCCAACCATGGATGCCACACGGCGACTGTATGTGACGAGGGCCACAGACACTTCATCTCGGCTCTTTGAGCGAGCAGCCTTATCGACAGCATCCTCAAGCGAATGAACGTCGGGGAGCATCACCAATAGGTCGTTGTACAAAAGACGCCGCTGCAGCGCACGATTCGAGGCCACCGTCGCGTTCGCCGTGCGGACGAGTTGCCAGATCGCCAGCCCGAATCCGAGGATCGCTACAACTACCTGAAGCAACCCGAAGACGTCTCCACGAGTCCACTCGGCGGTCCAGATCACAGCGAGAGCATATTGCAAGACGAAGCGACCGCTACCCCACACTGCCGCTGACCTGAGAGCGCGGATCGGGACATCGCGTTCCCGCGATCATTTGGCCGCTGAGAGGGGACCGCTTAACAGGCGCTCCCCGCAACGAGGGTTTCGGCTCCGCGCAGATGCGCACCTGTAGCGGCTAGACCGTCACAAGCTCGCATCGCTCGACCCACCGCGCGAGGATGCTGAGGGTCGCCAGTTGTTCGAGCGCTTCCTGCTTGGCAGCTCGTCAGTGGAGTGCGAGGCGGGGTTGCGAATCGCGGCGAAGACGCCTTGTGCCATGTTCAGGATGCCCTGACGCATCGACTTCACTGTGCGGTCATCATCATTTCCGGGCCAGCGGAGCCGTGGCTTGCCTTCCTGGGGGGGGCAGTGAGCGAAAACGCCTGAGACATGAGGTCAGCGTCTCCTAGTTCATATCGCCCTATCTGATCCTTCACAAGCCCGCTGAGCGCAGTTGCGGCTCTCTGCACGGCGTCGGAGTAGTGGGCCGACTCCCAACGCTTCGAGGCCGCGCCCCAGATGAGAGGGTGAAGCGCGTCGGCCTTCATGGTTGGAGCGTTGCTCCCGAGCTTCGCTCGAGTCTCGGCGTCGGTGCGCAGCTTCCCGATCGCATACTCTGCCTTGTCGAGCCCCGACGACACCCAGTAGGAGTTGCTCATCGACCCGCGAAGGAGTATTTCAGGCAGTTCGTCTTCCCCAAGCGCTCTTGCGAGCACTCGCCGGGTCTGATCCTCGCGCGCTCGAAGCGCAGTGAACTGAGCACTCCCTGGGTCAACGTAGTTGTTGCGTTCAGTCCGCCCAGAGCCACCGTATGAAGATCCTCGAATCTGGTTTACGGTCTCGATCCACCACTCAAGCACCCCGATTGCCCACACTTCGTCCATCTCGGCAGACTAGCGATTGACACGCGTTCGTTCTGGCTCGGAGCCCCGGCAACCCCGCACTCAGCTCGCCTCCGCACTCACCTCGGACAGTAGGGTCATGTGTTCCTCTGAGATCGACCCGTGCTCTGGATATCTGGCCGAATGCCGGTCCTCCGCCGCGCCGGGCTTCGACCGAGTGCGTGACTCGGTGGCTAGCGGAGTCGAACGGTAGCAGGTGGCCGCCGCGGTCCCGACTCGACCGCTAGCCGGAATCCACCGACGCTGCGTTCTTCGTTAGGAAGGTCCCGGTACAGGTAGCGCATGATTTCCGGGCTAGCCGCTAGCACCTTGGGCGGATCGACCTAGTTGAAGCATGCGACGAGCGGCTCACCTCCGTCGAGCACGCAACTCGGCCGCGCAACGCGCTCGGTTCGAAATGCCGAAGAGGGTGTGAGGTTGCCGATAGCGTTCGGTTGTAGGTCATGTCAACAACGGAGTCCTGATGGCAGAAGAGAACCCCTGGAACGCCGCGCGTCTGATCCCGACGTCTGGGATCAACGGTGCTGAGGAGCAGGAGCGGCGAGCGACTTCCGCTCTGCTCGCGGTTATGAGTTCGGTGAAGGAATACGGCCGGGTGGTGACCGGTCGTATGGGGGCGCCGGCGGGTGTGCTCGAGACGTTCATCGAGGTGCCGTTCCAGTTGGGTGACAAGAAAGTCTTTCCTGACGGCCTTATTCGAGTGAAGCGCGGGAGCAAGGTCTGGACCGCTCTTGTGGAGGTCAAGACAGGCAACAACGAACTGCAGCGGGAGCAGCTGGAGAACTATCTCGACGTGGCGCGGGAACATCGCTTCGATGCGTTGCTGACGATCTCCAATGAGATTCCGCCCGCGGCGGGCACGCATCCGACCGTTGTTGATAAGCGGAAGTCGAAGTACGCGACCATGCACCATCTGTCTTGGACAGAGGTGCTGACTGCCGCGATCATGCAGAAAGAGTTCCGTGGCGTCGCCGATCCCGACCAGGCGTGGATCCTGGGTGAGCTGATCCGGTACCTCGAGCATCCGAAGTCCGGCGCCGTCGAGTTCACGGACATGGGTCCGAGCTGGGTACCCGTCCGTGATTCGGTGTCGACTGGGACACTTCGCAAGAGCGATAAGGATGCTGCGCAGGTGGCGGGCCGGTTCGATGCGTTGCTGCGTTATGGCGCGCTCAAGCTCGGGCAGCGACTTGGCGCCGACGTCACGCAGGTGTTGTCGAAGACGGAGGTCGGCAACCCGGCGCTTCGGATTGCGGCCGTCACGGAAATGTTGGTAACGGAGGGCAAGATGTCGGGCGCGATCCGCATCCCGAACGCGGTGTCGCCGTTGACCGTGACTGTTGATATCCGTGCGGCGCAGGTCACCTGCTCTTTCTCCACGAGCGCTCCCGCCGAGGGCCGGCCCACCACGAGGATCAACTGGTTGCTGCGTCAGCTGAAGGACGCGCCTGACACTCTCCGGATTGAGTCGTTCGCCGTGCGCCAGCGTGGCGGGACCGCGGAGCTTTTGAAGGCCGCTCGCGAGGATCCGAGCGTCCTTGTGGCTGACCCGACGAAGGAGATCAAGTCGTTCACGGTTACGTACATCGGAAAGATGGGCGGCGCACGGCTTGCGGGCAGGTCCGGCTTCATCGATTCGGTGATGGACGCGATCCTCGAGTCCTATGAGGTCGTAGGCCAGCGACTTAAGGACTGGTCTGCCGCCCCGCCTCGCCTCCGCAAGCCGGACGAGGTCGTGGTGGACGAGCAGGTGCCGAAGGACATTCCTTCGGCGGCGCTCTCGTCCCAAGACGACGAGCTGCCGGGTTCTTCGGTGACCGACGCGCCGTAAGCTCCACTACGAGATCTCACGCATCCAGCGGTTGACGAGGTCGCGCAGACGGGCGCGTGCGCCCGATCGCCGGTCCTTCAATGTCGGACGTTCACCTTAGGTTGACGACATGAGCGAAGTCGCAACCGGGAAACGCCCACCACGCGTTGAGACGATCGCGTCCGCACTACTGGGTCCTGTTCCGGTCACGGCGACCGTGTACCTGGTGGCCGGCTTCGGGTCGTTATTCGGCCAAGCCTGGGCCATCGCACTGTTTTGGTCCGCGACTCTGCTCGTCGCTGGGCTAACGATCACGGTGCTTGCTGGCGCGCGCCCGCTTCCTCGATTGGCTGACCAGAGTCATCTCCTCAACCGCCTGTCGTGGCTCGGTCGCTTTGGGACGGCGGCGTTCCTTCTGTGCGTTTCGACGTTTCTCGGTGGTTTGGCCGGAACGGCCGTTCCCGGGGGCTCGGCTCAGCAGGTCGGCGACGCGCTGTCTTCGCTCGTTGGCGTTGCGGGTACTTACGCGATCCAGGCAGCGATAGTGATCTTTCTGATCTGGCTGGCTATTGACGTCAAGCGGCTCGGCGTCGAGGGTCGTCGAGCAGGCTTCGCCCGTTCAGTCACCTACTTGGCAGGCCCGCGCATCGCGACAGCGTGCAATCACCCTGCGGTCACACGCTGGCTGATCACACTCACGTCACCATTCCTGGTGTCGCTTGCTGCAGTGACCGGGATCGTCCCGACGTTTCTGCGGATGTTCGGGTCTGTGTCCTAACCGAACGAGGCCTCCCTCGCCGCTCCCGCTACTCGGTACGCGTTTAGCCCACCCCGTGGTCGTGCGTCCCCGGTGCTCCTAACTGACAATGCAACGAGCACTGATGCAAGCGATCGAACTAGAACCGGCGACCGCACCATCGACAATTGACCGACTACGAGGACCGAAGACCAGACCACACGAGCCACCATCGCAATGCACGCAGGCACCATGGGTGAGCACCAGCCTTTAGCTGCACTCCCCTGCCCATACCGGCACGACCGAAAAATCCCTGGATAATAGGCAAAACTCACCCTATCCTGACGGCATGCGAGGCGGCCTCGAGCGATGGAAGCGAGGTGCCGAATCCCGAGGGGTTCGACAGGCGATCGGCTACGCGTTCGACGGCACCTGCGACGCTCACCTGCAGCACTCCCCCGGCGTCGATGCGCTCGAAGCGTACAGTTCCGCATCCGATTCAACCGTCTCGCGATTCATCGTGGCGAACGGCGTCATCACCTCCGACGAGCTCACCGCCGACGGCCTTCGCGTCTGGCTCACCGGACACGACCCGGTCACCGGGGAAGAGCGCGGCCATCAGCGGCTGAGCGCCGACGCCGACCTGCTGCTTGACGGGACGATCAACCACCCGAAGTCGTACAGCATCGCCGCGCTGCTGCATCCCGAACTCACCGCCGAGTTCGAAACGCTCCAGGATCGGCTGCGTGACCGCATCCTGCTCACGTGGCAGACGGAGCTCAACGCGCGGCGCGGGCACGGCGGGCTCATCCGCGAGCAGATCAACCGCATCGAGGTCGTCGAGCTGCAGCATCGGCGCTCACGCGCACTCGACCCGCACATCCACCGGCACCTCTGGCTCAACATCAAGGTGCTCGGCGCGGACGGCAAGTGGACGAACCTCGACTCGCGCGTCGCGATGAAGCTGCACACCGTCGTCAACGCCGAGGGCGAGCTCGCCGCCCGCACCGATCCCGCCTGGATCGCCTCGCTCGCCCAGCACGGATACACCCTCGACGACACGGGCGAGATCGCCGAACTCGCCGGCGCTGTCCGACCCGTCTCGCGCCGATCGGCGCAGATCGAAGCCAACCGCGCGCGCCTGATCGCCGAGTGGTCAGCGGCGCACGGAGAATCTGCGCCGAGCGTGGAGGTGCTGCAGCAGATCGATCGCCGCGCGTGGGCGGGGTCGCGTCCGAACAAGCCGACCGATCTCGATGAGGCGGCTTGGGAAGCCCGCGTCCGGGACGAGATCACAGCAATCGATCCGAGTCTGACCACCCCGCGCGCACCCATTCCAGTCGCAGCAATCGATCCGCATGCCGTTGACCTGGATCTGCTCGCTGCAGAGGCGGTCGTCGACGCGGACGAACGGTCCACATCGAGCGGCGGGAGGTTCAGCAGCTTCGACATCCGCGCGGGCGCAATACGCGCGCTCTCACGCACGGGCGTCGTCGCGGAGCGCGAGCGGCTTGATGACGTGATCGCCGAGATCACGTCGCGGGCCATGCGTGCTGTGTACCGCTTGGTCGCGGAGTATCCGCCGGCCCACGTGAAGGCATTTATGGCAACCGAGACCGTGCGCACCAAGGTCCGTCTCGCCGGCCTCCTGGACGTGCTCGCTCGGCCGGGCCGCTCCCTGCTGCCGGGCGAGTTGCACCGGCTCGCACCGAACGAGGATCTGTCGATGATGGATGCCTCACAAGGCGTTGCGGCGTGCGCCATCGCCGGAACAAACGGGCTCGTGACAGTGACCGGCCCCGCCGGCGCGGGCAAGACGACGATGCTGCACGCTGCGTTCGCGGCGCTCACGTCGCAACGCCGGCGGATGCTTGTCGTTGCTCCTACTCGGAAGGCGGCATCGGTGGCGTCCCGCGAGGTCGGGGCCGCGGCATCCAGCATCCATTCCTTGCTTTTGGACCATGGCTACCGGTGGGGCACCGACGAGGCGGGCGCGCAGGTGTGGACCAGGCTTCGAGTGGGAGAAGTCGATCCCAGCACGGGCGCCGTGTACGGCGGAGCAACCCAGTACGTGTTGCGCGCTCGCGATCGGATCGTCGTCGACGAAGCCGGCATGGTCGACCTGCAGACGGCGAACGTCCTCGTCGAGCTCGCGATCGAGCAGGGTGTCGGGGTGGCGTTCGTGGGTGACACGCATCAGGCGTTGCCAGTCGGGCATGCGGGCGCGATGGGGTCTGCAATCCAGCACGCAAACGCTGCGGTCGAGCTCAACACGGTGCACCGGTTCCGCGATCCCGACTATGCGGCGCTCACACTGCGGCTCCGGGATGCGGGTGATCGCGAGCGCGCGCTGGTGGTCGCGGGCGAGCTTGCCGAACACGGTCACGTCGAACGGGTCGAAGATCACGACGCGGCACGTGAACGGATGATCGACGCGTACTTTGACTGGCACGCGCGCGGCAAGAGGGTGACGCTGGTGTCTGGCACGAATGCTGAGGCGGATGCGATCAACGACGCCATCCAGCAGCGGCGAGTCGATCAAGGCGAGCTCGACGCGCGCGTCGCCGCGTGGGGAATGGGCGAGCAGCGGATCCTCGTCGGCGACACCGTCCAGACACGTCGCAACGACCGGCTCACGGGAGTCGAGAATCGCGCACAGTGGATAGTGCGCGACGTCCGCGAGTCGTTCGTCGATCTCGTCTCCGTGAACGACAGCGGCGAGGTGAGGCGGGTGTCCGCCGAGTACGCGCGCGAGCACCTGCAGCTTGCCTATGCGTCCACCGTGCACGGAGTGCAGGGCGACACCGCCGACGCATCGGTGGTCGGGCCCGATGTGGATGCCCCGGGACTCTACGTGGGCCTCACGCGCGGGCGGGTGCACAACGTCGCGATCGTCGTCGCGCGGACGGATACCGCTGCTCGAGAGCGCCTCGCCGAGTCGATGCAGCGCGGCATTCCGGAGTTGTCGATGCAGGATGCTGTGCGCGCGGCACAGGCGGAGGTGCGTCGCGCGGCGAGGCACCGGGAGGTCGCGACGGGGCCGGTGGCGGGAGCACCGAGTGTGGGGCGCAGGATTCGGATGTGATGCCCGTTCATGGAGACGCGGATCGGGCGAAGTTTCGAGAGGGGCTGACGCCGACATGAATGCTGTGGCTCGCTCGTCGACCATGCTGCGTTCCAACACGGCGACGCAGAAGGGAACCCAAATGAGTAGAGTTGCTGACCATGTGTGCGAGCATCATCCCCATGGCGACCGAGGGAGTCGGCTGATGCGCGATGTGGATGTGCGGGTAGCACTTCACGAGTGGTTGCGTGAGCAACACCACAACGAACTCAGCCAGATGCGTATCGTCGACGAGCTGGCGATCGCTGGCCAAGTTCGGGTCGACACTGCTGTGCTGAACGGCTCGTTCGCAGGATTCGAGATCAAGAGTGCCAGCGACACCCTCCGTCGACTTCCGCGACAGGTCGAGGTGTACTCGGCTGTTCTTGACTACGCGACACTCGTCGTTGCTCGTAATCATGCCGCGAAGGCAAGACAACTCCTCCCACGCTGGTGGGGCGTCATGGAGGCAGTTTCCAGGACGAGTGGAGACCCCGTCGTCCTCCGAACGACCCGCGAGCCAAAGCCCAACCCCCACTTTGAGCCCCGAGTCCTGAGCACCCTGCTTTGGCGGAGTGAGGCACTCGACGAACTGGAGTTGCGAGGCATCGCGGACGGCGTGCGCAGCAAGCCGAACCAGGTGCTTTGGAATCGACTGTGCGACTCACTGGATCCCCAGGAAGTTCGCCAGATCGTGCGCGAGCGCCTGAAAGCTAGGTCAGGGTGGAGAGCTGAAACGCCACCACTTCAATGTGCCTAACGGTGGCCCACTCTCGCCATTTCCCGGGGTTCCCCGGTGTAGCGCCGCCGCCCACGACGGCTTCGATCCAGTCGTCGGCCTGACTGCGCACGGGCGTCGCGTACTCCGCATGGCGGGTGAGTTCATCCAGGGGTGCAATTAGCGCCGCCCCGCCTTTCCCAGACCCACCCTGCCCCTTGAAGAGTTCTCCCTTCGCGAGGAGGTAGTCATTAGCCACCGTGTAGCGGAACGCGGCGCTAATGCTAATGAATCGGGGGTCGACGCCAAGTTCGATCGTGTCGGGCTTTAGGACGAGGTTGTCGAAGAAGTCGGGGATTGGCTCCCCCGTCGACGCGATTTTCTCGCGAACGGCACTGTAGATGCGCCACTCCTTGCGTGGATACTCGGTCGTCCCACGGGGCACCCCGTTCACGTCTGGGAAGCCCGCGCCGCCAACTGTTATCGATCGAAATTGCCCGAGCGTGCGAAGTGACGCCATTTCAGCGTTGACGGCAACCTCGATCACGGCCCCTTCTGCACCCTCGAAGTCGACGAATACGTCGACGGCTTCCGGGGCGACACTCAACTGTATGAGCAGCGTCGTGAGCCGGGCGGGATCAACCGTGGTCCAGTCGACCTGCGGGAGCCGGATCCCGACGCCAGTTTTGTATGTACCGTGCAGGCTTGCCGCAGCCGCCTTCGCAGCTGCCGAGGACGACGCTTCTACGAGCGGTGTCAGCGGAACGCCGGCGTCGCTCGTCTTCGTCGCTAGCCACTCAAGCGGGTGCTGGCCGTCGACAATCGGTTCCGAGTCGAGCATGGACACATCGGCGTAGCCCGCCCCGCCGCCCCACACCGCGGCGAGCTTGTCCGGGAGGGGTGCCAGGTGCGCCGGCACCGTCTTGCTGTATCGGTCGTTCTCGTAGTCCCATGCGCGTGGAGCAACCTGGAACACCGGCCGCACAGCGCTCCTCGTCGCTGGGTTGATCCTCGCCAGCGCAGCAAGTTCCCCCGCGCGCGCCAGCGTGAACGGTCGGTATGTCTTTCCCACTGCGGCCCCCAGCCTCAAGCAATCTATTGGCGACCCTACCGAGGATCGCCAAGCAAAGAATGGCAGGTGCAGACGGCGTGTCGTGCTTACTGTGGGGATGGTCCCGTTCTCGAGTTGACGATGCAGGATCCTGCGCGCGCGGCCGAGGCGGAGGTGCGTCGTGCTGCGAGGAACCGGGAGGCGGCGATGGCCGCGGAGCCGGTGGTCGGGGCGCGGCATCGGGATATAGAGCCCACCATGTGCGATGGAAAGCTATCGATCGTTCAGCTGCATGCTGCTTCCGGCACTGAGCACTGTCCTCGGGTTCGTCGCGGCTTTCTGATCCGGATGGGGTACGTCGTCCTGCGGCACGCCGCGTGCCGCAGGACAGTCGCACCGGGAGGGCGGCAAAGCCTGAAATAGAGCTTCTGCCCGGAATCGACAAAAAAACCACGCGGGGCGTTGGATGCGGCGCCGCTCATGACGAACTGAGAGACTTTCGGCATGCGTTGCAGATACCCCGGGGGACGGTTTCGATGACTGCTATCCCTTGGACAGTTGTCGATCCTGACACGATCGAGCGGATGATCGCCGTGGGGCTGTGCCGCCGGCATCAGCGAGCCCGGCGGATTAAGCCATCCCAAGGCGATGGGGGGCTCGATGTCCTCGTCCCGGACCCTCGTGGGGTGCCTTTCCCGGTCGAGAATTACCAGGTGAAAAAGTTCGCCGACGGACTCAACGATTCACGGAAGCGCCAGATCAAGAAGTCTTTGCAGTCGGCGATAGCGACACACGCGGACGTGAAGTCTGAGTACAAGATCTCTAGGTGGTACCTGACGCTGCCCATGGACCTAACACGGGAGCAGGAAGCGTGGTTGTCAGAGCTCGCGACCGAGCTTGCGGCTCCCTTCCCTGTGGAATCTTTCGGGCTAACGCAGATTGAGGATCTGCTACTCGAATCGCCCAACGTTCGTGAGTATTACCTCGGCGACGGAATGGAGAAGGTCCGCGAGATCCTGAGCCAGATGAACAGTCTCGCGGGGTTGCAAGGCCTTACGCAGGACCAGACAAAGGTGCAGCCGTCCGACGCGACAGAGTCCCTTGAGAACCTTCACCGTCAGATCAACGCTGCCGACCCTCATTTCAACTACGACTACCAAGTCACGACCGACCTACCATCGATCACACCGTGGCCGAGTCTAGTCGCGAGCGTGATCGCACGGACCACCGCCAACGCGCCCCACGTCACCTGGCACGTCTCCACAAAGTACGAAGCAGCCTTGGAAGACCGGCCGATCCCAGGAAGCTATACGGTCTATCCCGAACGAATGAGCCCCGACCAGCGCGAGGCCTGGGAACGGTGGCTTGACTACGGCACGCCGGTCGTACTCGGCGGCGACGCTGTCGAGAACCTCTCTTTGGACCTGCCGGGGGGCCTTGGTGGCGTGCTGCCGAACGGGGACAACGTCGTAAGTCTTGGGCCCGCGGTCGGCGAGTTCGACGACGAGCCAACTGGACGCTCGCTCTGGGTGATTGAGGATGCAACGGGCGCGCACCTCGCGGAACGCCTATTTTCTCTACGTCGAGCGGGGCGCGGCATTGCGGGTGGTCAGCACCTCCGCGGCACCGACGCCGAGGGGTACATCACGACTGACCTCTTTTTTATGCCCGGCCCGCCTGGCGGCTCGATGAAGGTGAAGCTTGACCTTCTCGGCGAGCGATGGGTCGGCGAACCGGTACAACGTGTCCTGCCCATGCTGCGCTTCTGCGCGGCGTGGGGGGATGGCAACCTGCTACGTCCTCAGGACGAGTTCGGCCTCCAAGTCTCCCAACAGGTACTCACCCTCTCGGGTGACGCTCCGATACCGTCTGTCCTCGTGACGGCTGTGGAGGATTTGGTGAGGATCAGTGCTGCGACGAAACGACCCATTGCGCTGCCCGCGACCATGGCCGGTCTGGCGAAGCAGAACGGCGTCGGCCTGAGGATCATCGCGAACACCGTTTCGGGGCTCGAACCGGAGGTTGGTATCGGCGAGCTCGTCATCTGGCACGAAGACGATCCCGCCGCGCTCGATGACCTGTTGGCTCGCGCCGACTCTGGAAGACTGGTGCTTCCATGGGCAATCCCGTTCCCGCTTCTTGGCGACGATTTCGAGTTCGCATTTAGCCTCGAGATCACCGGGGAGATAACTCTAGTGCCGGACGAACCGAGTGGAGATCACGCGGCAAAGAAGGCTGTACGTCTCGTGCCAACCACCGCGACGCACGGACGTCTCCGCTGGGACAGGCAAGCCTAGACGGCTAGCTGTGATGTCCAGGGACGTTGTTCCGTGCTGACGGGCGAAGGCCCCTCGTGGCGAGAGTGGATCTGTCTAGGAACCGCTTCACCCAGGAATCGACCCCGAGCTCAACGTCGGCGTGAAAGCGCTCCTCACCCGAGTGCAGCGGCAACGGGTCGCGACAGGGCTCGACGGCCGTGCCGGGCTGGTGGCCGAACTGGCCCGCGACATCCTCAGCGACATCGTGGCCGGCAGCACACGGATCGACGAACTCGAGAAGCGAGTGGCCGCGGTCGACGCCGCAATGCCGCACTTGGACTTCGTTCTCATCCATCCGTTCAAGGATGGCAACGGTCGGATGGCCCGGGTGCTCCAGTCCCTTGTTCTCGCCGCAGACGGTGACATCTCGCCAGTGTTCTTCTATACGGAGGAGTATCTCGGTCGCCACACCCAGGCCAATTACGATGTGGTCGCCGCCGTCGGTCAGGGCCACTGGGACCCGGATTCGGCGACCGTCGAGCAGGTGCGCCCATGGATTCGGTTCATCCTGACGGCCCATCTCAATCAGGGGATGGAGCGCGCAGCCCGCATCGTCGCTGCCGGGCGAGCCTCCACTGCACGCGGCGAGCTACTCGAAGCCAGAGGCGTTGACGATCGAGCAATGGATGCCTTGCGCCGCCATGCCGGGCATGCGTGGGTCAATGCATCGTCATGGACTTACGGTCCACTACTCTTCGAGTGCGTCTGCTTGAGGGGGAACAGTTGGCAAAGGTAAATCGTCGTGTGCTCTTCTTCGACACTGTCGTCGAGACGACCGACAAGAGCGGCAAGGTTGCGACGAGTCGCGTCGACCAGGATTTCTGGCTAAGGACCTTGGCGAAGCTCGAGGCGATCACGGATCACAAGAAGCGAATTCACCGTCACTCGGGACGCCGGTTCTACGGCGTGGTCGCTCGCCCGAAGTCGCCTCCAATCCATCACATCCAGATTGGCCGCTTGCGTGACCTGTCGGATCATCTAGAACAGACCGACCTGTCGTCAGGGACGGTGGCACCTCTCACACTCGGACCGAATCTCCGCGTTTCCGAGCCGACGTTCGTGGTGCCTTTCGGACTGAAGGGTCGGGTGGCGATCATGAGCCCGGGGGGCTCCACCCGACAGGAAACCATCGCGAGCTGGCTGACGGGCGTGCTAAACCTCGCAACCAGCGGCAAGTCCGTTCGCTTCAGGCCCGTCGTTGACGAGGCGGCACTGACGCGTCTGGTCAACTCTCAGGGCGCCGTCGGTGTGGAGTTCAACTTGGACGCCGAAGAACCGATCCCCTCGGACACAGAAGTACCGATCCTTGACGCCGTAGAGCAGGTCCGAAAGAAAGGGCCCTCAGTCGGCACCATCACGATCGGCTGGACGCTCGGTCGGGACGGAGGCACGATTTCCGATCGAGGCCTCATCAAGAAGCTGGCGCAGAAGATCGCAGAGGGCGGAATCGCAAAACGCGGCAAGGTGAACCTTGTCCTGGACGATGGCCAGGGCGGCGTCAAGCGCGAAGTGCACAGCCTCTTTGAAGATCAGGTTGTCACCAAAGTCAGCTACGAGGTCGAGGCAGACGTGAGGACGTCTTCAGAGATCGTACTCAGCGCAATTAACGACGCCATCTCCACGTTCAATCAGTCCCACTCCTAGCCCTAAGGTGCGTGTCCGACCCAGCAACTACAGTGGCGTGATGGGGGTGATCGGACAGTGAAGTGGGCCCGTCGGTTCTTCTCGTACCTGCTCGACCACCCGAGCGCCGTGACTTGCTCACTGATCGGTCTGGTTGTCCTGCAATGGCTGCTTTCATGGCTTTGGCTTCCTTCGCTCTCACCCTTGCAATGGACGCTCGACGTGCCGGAGGCCGATCGTCCTGATGCATTCGCGAGCCTGGCTACAGGTGTGGCTGGCGTCGCCGCAATGGTCGGCGGCTTCGCAGGCGTGGTGGTTGTTTTTGGACTGAGCAGCAATGATGAGAGGTTTCGGCAGGTACGCATTAAGGCCTCGACCAGTCTCCGCCGAAACTGGACGTCCATAGTCACGACGCCGCTATTCGCTGCGTTCGGAGCGATGGGGGCTGCAGCTCTAGCCACAAGTCGACATGAAACGATGTCGCTCTGGGTTCTCGAGGGATGCGTCCTGCTGGCCGCACACGGCGCCGTTCGGCTAGTCGTTTTGCTATCTGCGCTGGTGAAGGTTGTCCACGCGTCAGACGAACAGATCGAGTCCCCGCCCGAGGGTGTCATCCGCACGGACGAGTTCTATGACTGATCCCTGTAACCGGGATGATCGAGGCCCAGCCTGGGCAAGTTGCCCGACCGCGTCCAGACAACCGGGTCAGACGTCGACGCCGAAGGCCCGCAGCAGCGGGACGCGCGGGATCATCCGGCGCGGGCCGAGCTGGACCGTCGGGATCGTCCCGCTCTCGATACCGAGCTTGATCGTGCGGTAGTCGACCCCGACGAGCTTGGCGGCATCCTTCATCGTCAGTGCGAGTGAGTTCGCGGACTTTTTCATTGCCTTCTCCTTCCCGTGAGCAATGCGTGACATCGCTTGCGCACACGGTACCCTCTCCGTGAGCAAAGCGCGACATCAATTGCTCACCACGTGCGAATCGTGGGACACTCGCTCCTGTGAGCGAGCTCTTCCTCGAAGCGATCGACCCCGAACGGATCCACGTCGGCGACGGCGTCCACATACCGTCGACATGGGATTCTGTCGTGACCGGCGAGCCCGACAGTCTTGGCGCGATCCGCGTGCGCGTCCTCTATGACCAGCAGCTGCGACGGTCGGTCGCCGCATCCGTTCGAGTGGATCGGACGGGAGAGGGCGAGGAAGTCACCGCCGCCTCGCTGCGGGACGTGAGTGTCCTCCAGATCGTCCAGCGGTCTGCGGTGCGGGTGGTCACGGTACAGCGCGGCGAGGGGCCGTCGATGACGTTGAGCGAGTACCTCGCCGACGTGCAAGCTCATGCATCTGATCGCAAGTACGCCGAGACCGTCCTTGAGGCGGTGAGGCTGTACCGGATCGCGACCACGGTGAACATCGCGCCGCTCAAGCTCGTTGCGGATCAGCTCGGCGTGAGTGTCAGCACGGCCACGCGGATGATGGCGCGGGCTCGCGAAGCCGGGCTCGCGGAGGACCTCATCACCCGCGAGACGTACAACAGGATGCGCGCCGACGAAGAGCAGCGGACGCGCCCGCACCAGTTCCCGGACTCTCCGTCAGGCCCCTCGCTCGGGCGCTGATGCCACTGAAAACCATCAACAAGCATTCATGCACATTGCTAAGCAATGTGCCTCAGGCTATGCAGAACGCTCAAACTCGGTCTCGCCACGTCAGGATCAATACAATCTTGGCCGCTTCCGCTTCTGGCATGTGCGAGATGTCGCTCCATAGCAGGGATTCGTGCCCGCATTTTGGCCGCATCCTAATCGCAGCTGGCTGTTTTCGGACGTGTTTTGATGTAGTCCTGACCTCGAACACCCGCGTAATTCCGCGAAAGTTGTCGTTCCATGTCGCTATGCAAAATGCTCAAAACGTGTTCGAGTCCCTCCAGGGGCATCTTGACACTTCAGCCTCGAGGTCATCGTCACTCGTAGTCGCGGCGGGGACGCTGGCAGGCAGCATCCTGGCGCGGCCACGACTGAGCGATTCGCTCTGAGCCACGTCACCTGGACGAAGTCAGTCGCGCCGCCCAGAATTCGGGCCGGCATCGTCCCGGTGTGCCTCGGCCGCCGAGGAACGCGCATCCGGTTCCTCATCCATCCAGCCCTCGGGTGCTGCGTTCCTGAGCCCCCGCACCGATCCGGTCGCGGCGAGTCCCAGCAGCACGCCGAGGGCGATCGAGACCATCGTCGCGATCGTCGTGACGACAGTGCCCACCCCTGACGAGTCGCCCTCGAGGACGCCGGCAACGCCGATGAGTCCCAGCGCTCCCGGCACCAGGAGCCAGAATGCCGGAAGGAAGCTCACCAACGCCGGCGGCCCGGTCCGCTGACGCGCCACCATCACGGCGACGGGGGTCATCGCCGCAGCGCCCACCAGGGCGGAGAGCACTCCGTCGAAGAAGACGTCGCCGATGACCTGCGCGCCGTAGGCGACGTAGAGCACGACGAGGATCCAGCCGATGGACGAGGGTCTCGCACATTGGTAGATGCCGATGCCTATCCCGAAGACCGCGACGGCGACCCAGGGCACGATCGGGCCGAGCGGCCACGACGTCGCGGTCGTCGCAGGTACCCCGATCAGCGCGGCCGCGGCGACGACACCGGTCGACAAGAGGAGAAGCCGCATCGCTCCGGAGGCGACTCGAGCCGCACCCGACATGATGTCGCCCGTCGCGAGCTCGATCACCGCGACAGTGAGCAGCCCTCCGGGCAGCAGCATGACGAGCGGAGCGACGAGCGCGGGAAGGACTCCGGGGTCGTAGACGCGGGCGAACAGCAGCACCGACATCGCCACTCCGAGCGACACCGCCACGACGACGAGCGCCCGAAAGACCGCATCCACGCGTTCGGTGCTGAGAAGCACCGCACCCACCCCGATCCCGAGCAGCCCCGCAAGCCCGACGCCAGGCCACGAGGATCCGAGGAGAACGCTCAGCGCCGCGGACAGCAGGGCATACGCCCCGATCCGCTGCAGCGGGCTGAAAGGCGGCCGCATGGTGTGCACGCGGTCCAGCTGACCGCGGACCCGTGCTGCACCGCCCGACTTCGTGCGAGCCACCCCGGCGATGCGATCGACGGCGTCGACCTGGAACAGCAGCGCCGAACTGTCCCCGGCCGTGACGACCCGGGTCTGCAGCGAGGCACCGTCACCGGAAGACACCAGAATCGAGGTGGGGAAGACCACGACCTGGGCGTCGATGCCGTTGGCACGCCCCATGTCCTCCAGCGTGCTCCGCACCAGGCCGACCGGGTACCCGCTGTCGATCATCGACGCACCCAAGGAAGCCATCGCGTCCAGTACCACCGGCGCCGGCTCCGGCGGACTGCTTCTGGCCGCGGTTGCTCGCGGCGCCTCCGGGGGCCTGCGACGCACGAGCACCCACACCAGAACCGCCCCGGCGACCAGGACCGCGATCGCGATCAGCAGAGTGGGCAGGCTGATCGTCGACGTCGTGATCGCCGGTGGGATGGCCGGCGCCACGGTCCGCGTCGGGGTCGGTGTCGGCGTGGGCGTCGGCGTCGCTGTCGCCGTCGGTTCCGGCGACGGAGACACCGAGTCGGTGGGGTCGGGCGCGACCGTCGAGGTCGGACTCGGCGTCGGCTCGTCCGTCGGCGTGGGCGTGGGAGTCGGCCCGTCCGTGGGCGTTCCGCTCGGTGTCGGATCGGCCGCGTCGGTCGGCACGGCGTGCGGTGCTGCGGCGTACGGAGTCGAGCCCGACGCCGTGCCGTTGGCTGCGCCCGCCGTCCACGAACCCGCGAGAAGGATGCAGACGACCGCGCCGATCATCACACGTGGGCTCACAGCCCCGGCCACGCGGATCCGACTCCTCGGCATCGGTGTGCGCTTACGCCCGTCGCCTGTTCATGAGCACACTGCACCACGCCTGGGACAGGATCGTCAACGCTCTGCCCGCACTTCACCCACACGCCGAGCGCGCGCTCGGCCGGCCCCCGGCCCGCCGGCACCGTCACCCGACCGGACGCGACGTACCGCCCATAGACAGCCGAGCGACGATGTCGGCAGCGCGGTCACATCAGTCGAGGTGGAGGACACGCGCGGCCTCGCTACTGCGCGGAGAGGCCGAGCACGGGATACATCGCGCCGATCGTGATCTCGAGGCCGCTGGTGAGAGCGTCCCCCGTATGACCGGCGCCCGGGATCGTCTGGTTCGTCACGGTCATGCCGGCGGCCGACGCCGCCTGCGAGACAGTCTTCGCGGCATCCATGTAGGTCGGGTCCTCGGCACCAGCCGTGAATGCGGCGGTCATCCCCCGATACGCGCCCGGATGGGCGGCCATGATGTTCACCGGCTTCGACGCTTCGAAGGCGTTCTTGTCGCCGCCGTAGACCTGCTGAGTGACGCTGTCCGCGTCCTCGGACCCCGGGAACGGCTCGCCGGAGATGTCGATCACGTTCTTCCAGAGCTCGGGATACGTCGCAGCGTACGTGATGGCGCATCCGCCACCGTTCGAGTATCCGCCGATCACCCACCATCGCGGATCGTCGATCACCTTCAGGTTCGCCTTGATCCACGCCACGACATCCTTGGTGATGTAGGTCTGGGCGTTCCCGTACGCCCGGGAGTCGGCGCAGGCGGGGTCGTTCCCGCTGGGCCCGATCTGATCGGCGACCACCGCGATCGGAGCAAGGCCGTTGTGCTTCGCCGCGTATTCGTCCAGCGTCGCCGCGATGTAGGAGGCATCGGGGTTCCCGGGGAATCCCATCATGAAGACGATCACGGGCAGCGCGGGCGCATCCGCTCCGAGCGCCGCGGGCGGCAGGTAGACACCGGCGGGCCGGGCGTCGAACCCGGACGCGGTCGCGGGGATGGTCTGCGTTCCGACGGTTCCCTTCGCCGGCATGCCCGCGGGCGCCTTCCATGTCTCGTAGAGCGGCTTGCCGGGTGCACCGTTCGTCGCCGTCGGCGTTCCCGTCGGCAACACGATCGGATTGTCGGTCACAACTCCGAGAAGGCTGGCAATGGTGGGGTTGAGGCCATAGAACGCGTTCACCCCGACCACTCCGGTGAGCGCGAACACGACGATGCCCACGCTCGCGATGACCTTGCGCCACCAGCGCGAGTGCCAGAGGTTCACGATCGCCAGACCGATCGCTGCGAGCGTCGCCATCGTCCACCACAGCACTTCGGGCGGCAAGGGATCTCCGAAGGCGCCCGACGCGTTGGCGAGGAAGTAGAGCGCCGCGCCGATCGCCGCGCCCCCGACCAGCCCGATCGCGGCGGTGACCAGCCACCGGACGGTGGGACGGCGCAGGAGCAGGTACAGCGCGATGGCCGCGGCCAGCCCGTACAGGATCCAGGGGACGGGGCCATCGATGATCGGAAGTTCGAGGATGCTCCCCACGCAGCACGCTCCAGGTTCGCGCACCGCGGATCGGAGCGTTGACGTGATCGTATTCGTGGCCGCAACCCTCACAAAGGAGCGATCCGCGTTCCGTGTGCCCGCGGGAGCGACCGTCCCTGAGGTCCAGCGGGAGGGGCGGACGCGGATCGAGCGTTCGCGTCACCGCTTCACGAGGTCGGCATGCCGCCGGCGGCGCGGTGGAAGCGCGCCGCGAGCCTGTCGAACGCCAGGGCGAGCTCCTCTCCCTCGATCACCTCGACGTCGGCTCCGAGCTGGGTCAGCCAGAGTGCGAGCGCGTCCGGGTCGTCGGAGCCCAGTTCGACGCGACAGCTGGCGTCGTCGACCTCCTCGATGTCGACGGGAATGACGAGCTTCGCGGCGACCGTCGCCGCGGGCGCCCGCACGAGAACGAGCGCGCGATAGTGCCAGCCCGCCCGGACGATGCGCCGCACCACATGGCGGACGACGTCGTCCGCTGGGATCGTGCGCGGTCTGAATCGCGCACCCGTCGGCGCACCGGGGACCATGCGGTCGACACGGAACACGCGCCAGTCGTCTCGGTCGAGATCCCAGGCGAACAGGTACCAGAGCGGCCCCCAGCTCACCAGCCGCTGCGGCTCGGTGTGCCGCTTCTCCTCGGGGCCGCCCGGCTTGGTGTACCCGAATCGGAGCCGTTCGTGCCCGCGGATCGCCGAGGCGACGACACCCAGCGCCGAGAGATCCAGCGGTGCCTCGGTGCCCGGGACGACGCTCGTCGCCTCCCGGATCGCAGCCACGCGCCGACGCAGCTGTGCGGGCATGACCTGCTCGAGCTTCACCAGCGCCGTCAGCGAGGTCTCCGCCACCCCGAACTGCCATGTCGCGACCGCACCGAGCCCCACCGCGACGGCGACGGCCTCGTCGTCGTCCAGCAGCAGTGGCGGCATCACGGTGCCGGCGGCCAGCCAGTACCCGCCCGCGACGCCGGGACGTGCGTCCACCGGGTATCCGAGCGCCCGCAGTTTGCCGATGTCGCTGCGCACGGTTCTCGTGCTCACGCCGAGTCGGCCGGCGAGATCGGAGCTCGTCCAGTCCCGCCGGATCTGCAGCAACGACAGCAGCTCCAGGAGGCGGGCCGAGGTCTCCAACATGCGCTCCATCATCCTCGCGATCGCGGAAGCTCGTCTGCCGCAATCGTTGAGAACGTCGAACCATGAACACTCAGGACGCGCTCATCCCCTTCCACATCGACATCCCTCAGGCCGACCTCGACGACCTGCGCGACCGGCTCGCGCGCACGCGCTGGCCGTTCGCCGTGCCGGACCGCGACGACCGAGACGACTTCAGCCGCGGCATCCCGTCGGCCTATCTCCGGGAACTCGCCGCGTACTGGCGCGACGGGTTCGACTGGCGCGCACAGGAGGCGCGGCTCAACGAGCTCGAACAGTTCACGACCGTCGTCGACGGCCAGACCTTCCACATCGTCCATGTGCGCTCGGCGGATCCGCACGCGACACCTCTGATGCTCAATCACGGCTGGCCGAGTTCGTTCGTCGACTACCAAGGGCTCATCCCGCTGCTGACCGACCGGTTCCACGTGATCGTCCCGTCGCTGCCGGGTTTCGGGTTCTCCACGCCGCTGTCGAGCACCGGGTGGGAGCTGTCGCGGACGACTGACGCCTTCGCCGAGATCATGACGCGACTCGGCTACGAGAGGTTCGCCGTGCACGGCACCGACGTCGGCTCCGGCATCGCCGGCCGCCTCGCCGCCATTCACCCCGAGCGCGTGATCGGCATGCACCTCGGAGTCGACCGTGCCGTCCTCGGGCTCGTGGGCGTCAAGTTCCCCTCGCCCGAGGGGCTCTCGGACGACGAGATCGCACAGCTCGACACGATCCGCGAGGTGTACGCGGCAGAGCGCGGGTACCTGGACATGCAGGATCATCGCCCTGACACGATCGCCGCAGCGCTGACCGACTCCCCTGTCGGCCAGCTCGCGTGGATCGCCGAGAAGTTCAAGACCCGCGTGGGCGCGACGTACCGCGCCCCGGACGAGACCGTCGACCGCGACCAGCTGCTCGCGAACATCAGCCTGTACTGGTTCACCCGCAGCGGGGCGTCGAGCGCCCAGTTCTACTACGAGGCCGCGCATTCGGGTCTCGCACTGGCGATGGGCGCCGGCGTGCCGACCGGCTGGGCGGTGTTCGACGCGCATCCCCTCACGCGTCGGATCATGGACCCGTGGAACGCGATCGGCCACTGGAGCGAGTTCGCGGAAGGCGGCCACTACCCCGCGATGGAGTCGCCTCAGCTGCTCGCTGACGACATCCGCGCGTTCGTCGGCAGCATCCCGTCGCTCGTGCCGGACGGGGTCGGGGTCGGACGCTGAGCAGCACCGACGACCCCGGTCCGGAGATCAGTCCCGGGCCGGGGTCCCGCCGCCGTCCTCGTCGTTCGCATACTCCTCGATCCAGTCGACGACCTCTTCGGCGAGGTAGCGGGCGCCGGGCTCGTCGTCCTCGTCGTCCAGACCGTCGGCATCCTCGACATCGTCGGGGTCGAGCGATCCCGTCGCGGGCGCCGCGGGCGCGAAGGCCCACACCTCGTCCGCCCCGGTGGCGTCGACGAGTTCATCGATTTCGGCCGCGATGTCAGCGGGGATCGCGTCGCCGTTGTTGGCGATCAGCCAATCCTGCGTGTCGGGCGCGAGCCGCGCCCAGATCTCGTCCATCCCCATGGCGGCAGTGTCCCACTTCGGGCCGCCGCGGTCGACCACACCAGCGTGAACGAGGGCGAGGCGGCAGGTGAACGATCACGCTGCCGACGGCGAGGTGTGGAGGGTGCGACTCACCGCGCCCTCCACGAGCACCGGCACGTAGTACCGGAGGCGTGCGCCGTCGAAGCGTTCGAGCTGCTCGGCCACCAGCACCAGCATCGTCGCTTCATCGACCGCGGGGAATCGGCGCGTGAGGCGGTCGACGACGTGCACGAGGGCTTCGTACTCGCTCGCCGGCTGTGTCACGCTCACTCTCCCAGGATGCGCCCGCTCGGGGATCCACGCGACCCCCGTCGCCGTCGGCGCCGCGCATCTCGTCCGCGGCGGGTCGGCGCGCAAGGCCGCGGGCGGTCGTCACGCCGGCTTCGCGGCCTTCGCCTCCGCCTTGAGCCGGTCTTTCGCGGCACGCTCGATGAGCACCGGCACGAAGTCCCGCACCTTCGCGCCGCTCAACGCGACCCGCTGCTCGTCCACGACGATCTGGACGCGGTCTCGCCCGAGGGCAGGGTACTTCTCGGTGAGTCGAACCACGATCTCGTCGATCATGTCGTCCTCGTTGAGCTCCGTCGCCACTGCCGCTCCTCACGTTGGCCGGTCTGAGGCCGACGATAGCCGCCATCGACGCCCGGCGGCAGTGGCAGAATCCTCGGTGGCCGCGGCGCGGCGATCGCGGCTCGCCGCTCAGTCCAGCTCTTGGAGGTGCGCGGTACGGTCACCGCCGGCGTCCCCGGTGTTGACGGTGCCCTGTGGCTCGAAGAGGATCGCGTGCACCTCCTCGTCGGCCCGCGGGCAGTGCTCGACGCCCTTCGGAACCACGAACACGTCATTCGGCCCCAGCACGACGTCCCCGTCTCGCAGCTGGATCGTGAGCTCGCCGCGCACCACCATGAACAGCTCGTCGGTGTCGGGGTGGGTGTGCCACACGAACTCGCCCTGCAGCTTCACGACCTTGACGTCGTAGTCGTTGACACTCGTCAGCCGGTGAGGCTGCCAGTGCTCGGAGAACGACGAGAGAGCGGTCTCGACATTGCGCACGCCATCGGTCATGCCGACATCGTAGGAGATCGCCCGCCGAAGGGGCTTCAGATGTACCAGTCGCCCGAGTTCACGCCGGGACGATGATGCATCCGTCCGCTGTCGATGGGTGCCGTCTCATGGCCGACCAGCTCCTGCACCCACAGCGGCTGATGCTCGATCGTCACCGAGCCGGCGCCGGCGGTGAAGTACGCCGCGATCGGGCTGCTGCCGATGAACGAGGCCGCGAGCACGTCGGCGCCGCTGACACGTACGAAGGCATCGCGCGCGTACAGGTCGTGCATGAACACCGCGAACGCGGCGGGGTCGTCGGCACGCGGTCGTGTCGGCGCGATCGGCAGCAGTGAGCACAGTTCGTCCAGAAGGTTCTGCCGCTGCAGGTCGGACAGCCCGGCGAAGGCGGCCGCAAACGACTTGTCGGCGACGCTCGCCGGCACGTTCCCCAAGAGGTATGCGTAACGCGCGAGCCGCTCGTCCGTGGTGATCACGCGCTGCGCCGGTCGCCTCTTCACGGTTCCTCCCCACTGATGAGCGTCAGGCTACGCCCGCCGACGGACGCCGTCGAGAGGCGCGGAAGGTCCGGAGCCCGGGACCCGGGATGCCGCCGCCTCGACGACATCGATGGATGCCGCCCGCTCCGCCCGATCGGCAGATCGCGATTACTGAACATGTTCAGAAACGTGTACCGTCGAGTCATGGACATGGGTGAGCAGCCTGTCGCGGTGATCGCGGGAGCGAGCGGCTTCGTCGGACGCGCCGTCGCAGAGGCATTGGCGGCGGACGGGTACCGGCTTCGCATCATCGGCCGCAGCACGGGGATCCCGTGGAGCGATGCCGACGCGATCCGGACCGCCGTCGACGGCGCCGACATCGTCCTCAACTTCGCGGGGAAGTCCGTGAACTGCCGCTACAGCGATCGCAATCGACGCGAGATCCTCGACTCCCGCCTGCGCACGACGAACTCGCTGCGAGCGGCGATCGCCACGGCCCAGCGGCCACCCCGCTTATGGCTCAACGCCTCTACGGCGACGATCTACCGGCACGAGATGGAACGCCCGAACACCGAGTCCACCGGCGTGATCGGCACGGGGTTCTCGGTGGACGTCGCGACCTCGTGGGAGCGCGCATTCTTCGCCGGAGTCCTGCCCGGCACGCGGCGCGCCGCGCTGCGCATGGCGATCGTCATCGGGGACGGACCCGCGACGCGGATGCTGCTCGCCCTCGCCCGCACGGGGCTCGGCGGCACGCAGTCCGACGGCTGGTGCCCGCCCCACCGCCGTTATCGCGGCATCGGCGAACACGCGACGGGGACGGACCGAGCCCCCTGGCACCGCACGCACGGTCGCCAGAAGTTCAGCTGGATCCACCTCGACGACGTCGTGGGAGCGATCCGGTTCATCCGCGACGACGAGCGGCTGCAAGGCCCGGTCAACCTCGCGTCGCCGCATCCCTGCGACAACCGCACCCTCATGCGCACTCTGCGGCGCACGGTCGGCGCCCCGTTCGGACTCCCGGTGCGGCGATTCATGCTCGAGGCCGGGATGTGGGCGATGCGCTCGGAGGCGGAACTCCTCGTCAAGAGCCGATGGGTGGTGCCCGAGACCCTGACGACGGCGGGGTTCGCGTTCGCGCACCCCGACCTGGACGCCGCGCTGATCGACGTCCGCGAGCGGATCCGCCGTCCCGTGTGAGGCACCGGCGGTCAGTCGTCGAGCGGCAGCTGCAGGATGGCGAGGTCGAGCCGCGCGTCGAACTTCGTGCCCACGTGACGCAGTGTGCCGACGTGGGTGAATCCGAAGCGCTCGTGCAGCCGGATCGATGCGGTGTTGCCGGACTCGATGTCGGCGATCATGACGCGCATGCCCGCCGCGCGGGCGAGGGCGATCAGCTCACCCAGCAGCCGCGCGCCGATGCCCTGCCCGCGGAACTCGCCGTCGAGGTAGATCGAGTCCTCGACGGTGTAGCGGTACCCCGACTTGTGCCGCCACGGGCCGTAGCTCGCGTAGCCGGCGATCGTGCCGTCGACGTCGGCGACGATGACGGGATGCCCGGCCTCGCGGCGGCTCGCGAGCCACTCCTCGCGTTCACGCCGGTCGACGAGCGCGTCGGTCCAGATCGCACGCGAGTGGGCGATCGCGTCGTTGTGGATGGCGAGGATCGCGTCGAGGTCGGCGTCCTCGGCATGGCGGAGAAGGGTCATCGCAATATAGTAGACATATGTCGCAGATATCAGCCACCGAGGATCCTGACGTCGGCGCCGCCGTCCGGTCCGCTCGCGAGCAGCGCGGCTGGTCGGGCAGCGAACTGGCCGCGGCATCCGGAGTCTCCCGCGCCATGATCGATCGCATCGAGCGCGGCGTGAGCAGCCCGACCGCGGCACTGCTGGGGAAGCTGGCCGCCGCGCTCGGGCTCACCGTCTCGGGCCTGCTGAGCCGTCCGTCCGCGCCCGGCTCGGGGGTGCTGCGCGACCGCGCACGGGCGAGCTGGACCGACCCCGACACCGGCTACCGGCGCCGTCAGGTCGCCGCCGCTCCGGTGTTCCCCGTCGACGTCACCGAGGTGCACCTGCCGCCGGGAGCGCGGGTCACCTACCCGGCCGCGACCTATGTGTTCAGCCGGCACCTCATCTGGGTCACCGACGGCACGCTGACCTTTCACGAAGGCGACACGGTGCACCGGCTCGAGGCCGGAGACCGGCTGATCCTCGGCGACCCGGCCGAGTGCACGTACGAGAACGCCGGGGGTGACGACTGCAGCTATTTCGTGGTCGTCGCTCCGTCCTGACAGGGCGACAGACCCGGGCGCCCAGGTCGCGGCATTCCCCGCGGAGAGTGCGCAGCCGGCCGCGGCTCACCGGAAGTCCCTCGCCCGGTGCTCCACGCCCACGCGCAGGTCTTCGAACGCGTCGGCGACGAGGTTCGTCACCCCCTCGACCGAGCGCTCCAGCAGACCGCGGACGATCAGCGCCGGCGAGTCCCGCACGACACGGCGGTAGCGGTTCCAGACGCCGATCGAGCACACGATGTTGACGAGGCCGTGCTCGTCCTCGAGGTTGATGAAGGTGATCCCGGATGCCGTCGCCGGGCGCTGCCGGTGCGTCACCAGTCCTGCCACCTCGACCCGGCGGCCGGTCTCATAGCTGCGCAGCTCGCGCGAGGTCAGGACCCCGCGCGCGTCGAGTCCGGAGCGGTAGTGGGTCAGCGGGTGGTCGTCGGTCGAGATGCCAGTGGCCCACAGGTCCGCCGCGAGACGCTCGTAGCTCGTCGGATCGGGGAACAGCGGCGGCTGCACGGCGATGAGGGAATCGGGGAGGAACTCGGGGCGGTCCTGCGCCGCCGATCCCGCCAGCCAGATCGCCTCGCGCCGGCTGACTCCCAGGCACTCGAACGCCCCCGCCGTCGCCAGCGCCTCGACCTGCGCGGCCGTGATGCTCGTGCGGCGCACCAGGTCACGCAGATCCCGGAACTCTCCCCCGCCCTCGCGCGCCGCGACGATCCGCTGCGCGACCGTCGCGCCGATGCCCTTCACCCCTGCCAGTCCCAGGCGCACCGCGAACCCGCCGTCTCGACGGTGCGCGGCCGATTCGTCCGGAGCCCCGAGGTCGAACGTCCCGACCGGCGGCTGATCGCGCTGCAGGCACGAATCCATTCCGGTCGTTGAGCGAGCGAAGCGAGACGAAACGCGGTCCGGCACGAGGTCGTCCGTGCACTCACTGCGTTTCGTCTCGGTCGCTGGCGCTCCCTCGCTCAACGACCGAGGCTCGGCAGCCACCGGCTCGAGCAGCGCCTCGACACCCGACGCATGCAGGTCGGGGCGGCGCACCTCGACGCCGTGGCGCCGCGCGTCGGCGGCCAGGGTGGCCGGGGAGTAGAAGCCCATCGGCTGCGCGCGCAGCAGACCGGCGAGGAACGCGCCCGGGTAGTGCAGCTTGATCCACGAGCTCGCGTACACGAGCAGAGCGAACGACAGCGAGTGCGACTCCGCGAACCCGAAGTTCGCGAACGCCTGGATCTTGGCGTAGATCGCGTCGGCCTCCTCGCCGACGAGGCCCTCCTTCTTCATTCCTGCGTACAGCTTCTTCTTCAGCGAATCGATGCGCTCGACCCCCCGCTTGGAGCCCATCGCCCGGCGCAGCAGGTCGGCGTCCTCGCCGGTGAGACCGCCGACGGCCATGCCCATCTGCATGAGCTGCTCCTGGAACACCGGGATGCCGAGCGTACGCTCCAGCACGGGCTCGAGCTTCGGGTGCGCATAGGTGACGGGCTCCTGCCCGAGCTTGCGCTTGACGAACGGATGCACCGCGCCGCCCTGGATCGGTCCGGGGCGGATGAGCGCGATCTCGATGACGAGGTCGTAGAACCGTCGTGGCTGCAGCCGCGGCAGCAGTCCCATCTGCGCGCGCGACTCGACCTGGAAGACCCCGATCGAGTCGGCGCGGCACAGCATGTCGTAGACCGCCTTCTCCTCCTTGGGGATGGTCGACAGCTCCCAGTCCTCGCCCGTCGAGGCGCGGATCATGTCGAAGCAGTACTGCAGGGCCGCCAGCATCCCGAGTCCCAAGAGGTCGAACTTGACCAGCCCCATCCAGGCGGCGTCGTCCTTGTCCCACTGGATCACGGTGCGGTTCTCCATGCGGGCGTGCTCGATCGGCACGACCTCGCCCACCGGCCGGTCGGTGAGCACCATGCCGCCGGAATGGATGCCGAGATGCCGAGGCGCCTTCAGCAGCTCGCCGGCGAACTCGAGCACCTGGTCGGGGATGTCATGCCCGGCACCGGTCTCGAGCAGCGCGCCCCAGCCCTCGATCTGCTTCGACCACGCGTCCTGCTGACCCGGCGAGTGACCGAGCGCCTTCGCCATGTCGCGGACGGCGTTCTTGGGCCGGTACTGGATGACGTTCGCGACCTGAGCCGCGCGGTCGCGTCCGTACTCCCGGTACACCCACTGGATGACCTCTTCGCGGCGGTCGGAGTCGAAGTCGACGTCGATGTCGGGCTCCTCCTCGCGCAGACTCGACAGGAACCGCTCGAACGGCAGGTCGTACCCGATCGCGTCGACCGCGGTGATGTCGAGCAGGTAGCAGATGGCGCTGTTGGCGGCGGACCCGCGCCCCTGGCAGAGGATGCCCCGGCTCCGGGCGAACTGCACGATGCCGTGGACGATCAGGAAGTAGCCGGGGAAGTCCTTCATCTCGATGACCCCGAGCTCCTTCTCGATGCGCGCGCGGTTCGCCTCGGTCAGGTTCGGGTACTTGCGCGGCACCGCCTCCCAGACCAGGTGCCGCAGCCAGGACATCGGCGTGTGCCCCTCGGGCACCTTCTGCTTCGGCAGCGCCGGCTTCGCCTTGCGCAACGGGAACTCGAGCTCGTCGGCGAGCGTCACGGTGCGCGCGACCGCATCGGGGAACCGCACGAACCGCTCCGCCATCTCGGCCCCCGACCGCAGGTGGGCGCCGGCGTGGGCGGGCAGCCAGCCGTCGAGCTCGTCCAGCCCCCGGTTCGCGCGCACCGCCGCGACCGCTGCGGCCAGCAGCTGCCGCTTCGGCACCGCGTAGTGCACGTTGTTCGTGGCCAGCAGCGGCAGGCCCCGCTCCCGCGCAAGTCCGGCCAGCACGTCGTTGTCACGGGAGTCGAGCGGGTTGCCGTGGTCGATGAGCTCGACGTGCACGGCGTCGCGGCCGAACAGCGTCACGAGCCGGTCGAGCTCGACGGCCGCGGCATCCGCCCCCGCCGTTCCGGACGCCGACGCCAGCGCACGCCTCACCGCCCCTTTGCGGCACCCGGTGAGCACGGCCCACTGGCCGTCGGCCTGTGCCGCCAGCTCGTCGAGGTCGTAGACCGGACGCCCCTTCTCAGCCCCCTGCAGCTGGGCGTGCGTGATCGCGCCCGCCAGCCGGTGATACCCCTCCTCGCCGCGGGCGAGCACGAGCAGGTGGTCGCCGACCGGGTCGGCCTCGCCGTTCTGCGGCTTCGGCAGCTCGAGCGAGAGCTCGGCACCGAACACGGTCTTCAGCTGCAGCGTCTCGGCCGCCTCGGCGAAGCGCACGATGCCGTAGAAGCCGTCGTGGTCAGTCACCGCCAGCGCGTGCAGTCCCAGACGCTCGGCCTCTTCTGCCAGCTCCTCGGGCGAGGACGCCCCGTCGAGGAACGAGTACGACGAGTGCGCGTGCAGCTCGGCGTACGGGATCGCGTCGATCGGGCGCTCGATCGCGGGGGCGACATACGGCCCCCGCTTGTGCGACCACGCCGGGCTGTCGCCGCCGTCCGCGCCCACCGGCGGGGCGTCCGGCCGGCGGCGGCCCGACAGCACGCGCTCCATCTCGGACCACGGCACCCCGGGGTTGTTGAAGCCCATCAGCGCCCCTTCGCCCGGTTGCTGAGCCTGTCGAAGCACAGGGACCGGGAGGATTCAGTCATACGTCGCCTCCGCGGTCCAGGCGTCGCCGTCGCACACGAGCAGCCAGGCTCCCCCGTCGGCGTCGACGACCTGGAACCGATGCGCACGGCGCGAGCGCGCGGCATCCCATCCCCGCTCCACCACCGGCCACGGCCCCGCCCAGGCCTCGATCGCCCGCCGCCGCCCGCTCTCGGTCAGGAACGCGGGCACCGCCGACACGGTTCCCCGCTCATCCACGTCGACGAGCTCGCCGCCGAGCGCGCGCACGTCGACCGGCACCGGGTCCGCGAACACCGTCGTCGGCAGCGGGTCGGGCAGGCTCCCGGGCCACGGCCGGGCCCGCTGTGCCGCGAGACCCCCCGCACCCGCGGCCCCGGGGGCACGCGCACCGGCCCGCCGGTCGCGCGCGTCCTTGTCGCCCCACGGCACGAGCACCTGCCGCTCGGCCAGCCACCGCCCGCCGCCGATCACGGGAGTGAGCACGCCGCGATGCCCCAGCATCGCCTGCACGCGTGACAGCGCGTGGTGCACGCGCTGCTCGGGACCCCCGCCGAACAGCGCGGGAGCGTGGTGGGATGCCGCATCCACCGCTTCGGGAGAGATCCGCACCAGCGCCACGCCGCTGCGCAGCCCGCGCTTCTCGGGGCCCCCGGGCTCGCCGGCGTCCCCCGCACCCACGTCCTCGGCGAGCTGCCAGCGCACGCGGTCGACGATCGCCGGCGCATCGAACGATCCGGGATGCAGCCACACCCGCTCGCTGCGCTCGCCCCGGTCGCCGACGAGCTCGACGCGCAGCTCGGTGCACACGAGGTCGATCGCACCGAGCCCCGCCACGAAGTCGTCGGCGGTGACACGCATCGCGAACGCCACCTGGTCGGCGATCTCCAGCGGCGGCTCGAAAGCGACCTCCCGCTGCAGCTCGGGCGGCGGGGTGCGCGGCTCGACAGGTCGCGAATCATGCCCAGCCGCCAGAGCATGGAGCCTCACCCCCCGCTCGCCGAACCGTTCGCGCACCCGGTCGGGGTGCATCTCGGCGAACCCGCCCAGGGTCTGCACCCCCAATCGCGCCAGCAGCCCGACGAGGTCGGCCGCCCCCTCCTTGCCGGACGCCCCGCCGGCCGCCGCATCGAGCACCGAGACCGACAGCGGCGCCAGGAATCCGGCCGCTCCCCCGGCCGGCACCACGAACACCGGATCGTCGGCGCTCGTGCCGCCGCGCGCCGCCTGCTCGGCGGTGAACGGCCCGTCGGCGATCCCCGCCCGCACCCCCTCGAGCCCCTGGTCGCGCAGCGCTGCGAGCAGCATGCGCGCCGCCTCGACCTCGCCGCCGTAGTACCGCGCCGGTCCGCGTGCGCGCAGCGCGCACAGTCCCGGCCGCACCAGCTGCACGCCGGGTGCGCGCTCCTCGATCAGCGCCACCACCGGTGCGAACGCGCGCTGGTCGCGCGCCGCGTCGGCCGCCACGACGGCGAGTCCCGGGCAGCGCGCCTGGGCGTCGCGCCGGCGCTGCCCGCGCCGCACCCCCTCCGCACGGGCCGGGGCCGAGCACGCGACGACGAGGTTGCGTTCGACGACGGCGAGGGGATGCCGCGCCACGGCGGCCGCGGCCCGCTCCCCACCGCCCCACGGACGTTCCCCGGTCTGGGAGGCCTTCTGCCCGGTCGCGCCGGCCTCCCTCTCCAGTGCCGTGACCGGCCAATCCGGGAACCACAGCACGAGGCTCCGGACCGGAGCCGTCGGCGCCATGTCACCCCACCGCCCTGATCGCAGAGCCGAGGACGTCGCCCGGGTCGGACACCGCGTCCGACCGCCGCGCCCCGACCGGATGCATCCGCTCAGGCGCGACGGAGACGTGGCCGGCGGCATCCGGAAGCATCACGCGGGCACGCCGAGACCGCGGCCACCGGCGGCTGGACGACGTGAGCGTCACCGCCCTGCCGGAGAGGTACCCATGGCCGCGGCCGACGCCCTCCCAGGCCGGTTCGCCCACATCGATCACCGCCTCCGCCTGCGGCCACGGCCCCTGCACCAGCAGCACGGCGCCGCGGTCGCGAAGCCGTGCCGCCAGACGCGCGACCTCACCGTCGGGCGCCCGCCCGGATGGCCGCACCGCGACCACCGGGAGCACCTCGGCCACGGTCGCGGTCACCGCGAGCCAGCGCGCGCCGGGATCGGGGATGAGCACGAGGCGCGACAGATCGACCCCCAGCCCCTCGGCCGCCTCGGCACCGAGCCGCGGCATCCCCAGCACCGCGCACCAGGAGCCCGCGCGCGAGGGCTGGGCCAGGAGCGCCAGGAGCAGGGACGTCGACCGCGGCACGGAGTAGGCCGATCCCGGACGCAGGCCGCCGCCCGGCAGCAGCGACGCCAGGGCGGGGTGCACCGGCAGCACCGGTGCGTCCAGCCGCCGGCCCTGCACCCTCTCGAGCTGGGCGCGCAGCCGCGCGACCGCGCCGGTCTGCCCCCCGTCCATGGCCTCGAGCGCGGCAGGCTCCCCGCCCGCCCGCTCCTGCACGACGGGCTCGTGCACATGCTGTGCCGTGAGCTGCACGATCGCCCCCATTCCCACAGGATAGAACAGATGTTCTATCCTTTCAATCACAGGACACGAGAGTACCGCCGGGTTCCGACAGTTATGTTCGAGCAATCGAACTCCCCCGGCCGCGACCTGACGTGTAGCCTCGGGTTCCATGAGCGAACCGCGGATCCCGAAGAAGGCATACGAGCGGGAGCTCCGCCGACTGCAGGCCCAGCTCGTCGACATGCAGGCGTGGGTGCAGTCCACCGGCGCCCGCATCGTGGTGATCTTCGAGGGACGGGATGCCGCCGGCAAGGGCTCCACGATCAAGCGCGTGTCGGAGTACATGAACCCCCGCGTGACCCGGATCGTCGCGCTGCCCACGCCGACCGAACGCGAGCGCAGCCAGTGGTACTTCCAGCGCTACGTGCCCCACCTGCCCGCGGCGGGCGAGATCGTGCTCATGGACCGCTCCTGGTACAACCGCGCCGGCGTGGAGCACGTCATGGGGTACTGCACGAACGCGGAGTACCACCGGTTCCTGCACCAGGCGCCGATCTTCGAGCGGATGCTCGTGGAGGACGGCATCCTCCTCCTGAAGTACTGGTTCAGCGTGTCGGACGTCGAGCAGGAGAACCGGTTCCGCTCACGCGCCGAGGACCCGATGCGCCGGTGGAAGCTCAGCCCGAACGACGTGCTGTCGATCACGAAGTGGGAGGACTACTCCCGCGCGAAGGACAGCATGTTCGTGCACACCGACATCCCCGAAGCGCCGTGGTACGAAGTGCCCTCCGTCGACAAGCGCCGCAGCCGAATCAACATGATGTCGCACCTGCTGTCGCGGATCCCCTACGAGATGGTCGAACGCGAGGATGTCGTCATCCCGCCGCGCGCGCCCGCCCGCGGCTACGAACGTCCGCCGCGCAACCTCGAGAACTACGTGCCCGACATCGCCGCCGAGCTCTTCGACGCTTCCGGAGACTGAGCCGGGAACATCGGCGACGTCGCCTCACGCCGCGAGCGTCAGATACGGCTCCCACCGCGGATCGGTGCGCTCGGTGCCTCGCACCGTCCACTGCACGCCGCGCGGCGGACGCGGGGTGAACCGCAGCTCCCAGTCCATCTCCTGCGGGGTGCGGTCGCCCTTGACGTTGTTGCACCGCAGGCAGCACGCCACGAGGTTCTCCCACGAGTCCGCACCGCCGCGCGAGCGCGGCAGCACGTGGTCGATCGTCGAGGCCGACTTGCCGCAGTAGGCGCAGTGGTGGTTGTCACGCCGCAGCACGCCCCGCCGCGTCACCGGCACGTGGCGTCCGCCCGGCACGCGCACGTAGCGGGTCAGGATGATCACGGCCGGGCGTTCATACGAGCGTCTGGTCCCCCACACCGGATCCATCTCGGTGTGCTCGATCACCGTCGCCTTCTCGTTCATGACGAGCACGAGGGCCCGTTTGAACGACACGACCGCGAGCGGCTCGTAACCTGCGTTCAGCACCAGTGTGCGCATTGATCATCCTCTCGAACGGCCGGAACGGCTTTCCGGTGATTCGAATCACATGACGATCAAGGGCTCAGGGGCATGAAAAAAGGCGCTGTCTCACAGACAGCGCCCACGCGCCACGGCAGTGCCGCGGCATCCACTCATGCAATGCCGAAGGACGAGCAATCCGAGCGCATCCATGGTTCGGATGCGTGGTGTGCAGCCCATCGGCTCCCTCCGCTCTCTCAGCGTCGGGTTTCAGGGTAACGCACCCTGCAGACACGAGGGCGATGCAGACCGTGAACGCCGCGTGGCGTGTCGAAGAACGATGCCCCGCGCCAGTGGCACGGGGCATCGTTCTGCTGTGTTGCAGATTCGGGGTTCGACAGGCTCAGGCTTCGACAGGCTCAGGCTTCGACAGGCTCAGCCGGCGTTGGCCTGCAGCCACGCCCACGGGTCGACGACCGAGCCGTTGATGTGGATCTCGAAGTGCGTGTGGCAGGCGGTCGAGCTGCCGGTGCTGCCGACGAGGCCGATGAGCTGACCTGCCTCGACCGTCTGGCCCACCGCGACCTGGCGCGAGCCGTACGTCATGTGGCCGTACAGCGAGTTGACGCGCTGACCGCCGAGGACGTGGTCGATCGAGACGGCGACGCCGTAGCCGCCGTAGCTCTCCTGCGAGACCTTCACGACGCCGGCGGCCGTCGCGTAGACGGGCTGGCCGCAGGGCGCGAGCAGGTCGACGCCCTGGTGGTAGCCCGAATCCCACAGGCCGCGGCCCTTGGTGAAGCTGAGGAGCGGCCAGCGCACCTCGCCGGTGCCTGGCGACGTGAGGGCGATGTTGGTGCCGACGGATGCCGCCGACGCACGCTTCGCCGCCTCGCGGGCCCGCTCGGCCGCCGCCTCGGCGGCCTTCTTCTTGTCGATCTCTTCGGCGGTGGTGGCCGAGTAGCTGTCGCGCGACAGCTCGGTGCTCGTCGAGTCGGATGCCGCCACGAAGGTCTGCGCGTCGTCCATGGCCATCTGCTGCAGCGTCACGGACTCGTCGCCGCTCTTGGCGGCGCCGGCGGCGAATGCCGGCAGCGCGACCGTCGCGACGAGACCGCCGACCATCGTCAGGATGACGAGGCTCCGCAGCGGCTTGGCGATGCGGCCCTTCTTCGCGGCCGGGCGCGTGGACGCGGACGTCGTCGCGGGAGCGGACTTCGCGGGCGCCGCGGAACTGCGCGAGCGTCTCGCGGGAGCGGTCTGGCGCGTGCGCGCGCGACGGGTCTGATGGGTCGCGTCGTGCTCGGGTTGGTTCGCGTGCGACTCGATCTCTTCAGCCAAACTGTCCTCCGGCGCCTCTGCGCCGGGGCGCCTGGCTCGTCGGGTGTGCGTGGGCGCAGATGTCGGGACACGCTGCGCGATTTCACCGCGGGGAGGACGAGCCGGAGAGGCGATCCACGCGGGGTCCGGTCGGCGGGCTTCTCGCCTGGTGGACTGTTCGAGGCTACCCGAAGGTCACGATTCTGTCACGCTACGCGCCTGGCAAACCTCTGGATGCCGGCCACCGAGGTGGCGGCATCCCCAGGATCAGCGGGTCTCGTCGACCAGGAAGATGTGCGATGCGAGCTCGACCGGGAGCTCGAGACCCTCGTCGCTGCCCTGCATCTGCACGAGGACGTACCCCTCGTTGAAGCGGTAGTCGCCGATCGCGCCGGGCACCACGCCCGCGCCCTTCAGCTGCTGCAGCAGCTCGGGGTCGACCTGCGCCGGCTCGGCGAGGCGGCGCACGGTGCCGGTGATGGGCTCGCCGGCGTCGTTGAGGCGGCGGACGAGGCCCACGACGCCCTGCTCGAACCCGTTCGCCGGCACGTCGCCCAGCTGGTCGAGGCCCGGGATCGGGTTGCCGTAGGGCGACTCGGTGGGGTGCCCGAGCAACTCGACGAGACGGCGCTCGACCTGCTCGCTCATGACGTGCTCCCACCGGCACGCCTCTTCGTGCACGTACGCCCAGTCCAGCCCGATGACATCCGACAGCAGACGCTCGGCGAGGCGGTGCTTGCGCATGACGTCGACGGCCTTCTGGCGGCCGGCGTCGGTCAGCTCGAGGGTGCGGTCCTCCGACACGACGACGAGACCGTCGCGCTCCATGCGGCCGATCGTCTGCGACACGGTCGGGCCCGAGTGGCCCAGGCGCTCCGAGATGCGGGCGCGGAGGGGCACGATGTTCTCCTCTTCGAGCTCGAGGATCGTGCGCAGGTACATCTCGGTCGTGTCGATCAGGTCGGTCATCGCGGTGTCCTCAGTTCTCAAGGGGCAAAGGCCAGCCTATCCTCTGCACCCGACACCGAGGCCGTGCGCGTCGGGCCGCACGGCAGGCGTCACCGCCCGTCACGCGGTCGGCGCCGACGCGGCGCGTCTCTAGAATCGACCCATGGCGCACATCGAGCTTCCCCGAGAGATCCTGCCCGCCGACGGACGCTTCGGGTGCGGCCCGTCGAAGATCATCCCCGCCCACCTCGACGCCCTCGCCGGGCGCGGCGCGGCCCTCATGGGCACGTCGCACCGCCAGGCTCCCGTCAAGGATCTCGTCGGCAGCGTCCGCGCCGGTCTGCGGGAGCTGTTCCGCGCCCCCAACGGGTATGAGGTCATCCTCGGCAACGGCGGCTCGACCGCGTTCTGGGACGCCGCGTCGTTCGGCCTCATCGAGAAGCGCGCGCAGAACCTGGTGTTCGGAGAGTTCGGCGGCAAGTTCGCCAAGGCGGCCGGCGCACCGTGGCTCGAAGCCCCCGACGTGCGCGAGGTGCCCGCCGGCACCCGCACCGTCGCCGAGGCCGTCGAGGGTGTCGACGTGTACGCGTGGCCGCACAACGAGACCTCTACGGGTGTGGCGGCACCGGTGCAGCGCGTCCGCGGCGACGACGGCGCGCTCACGGTCATCGACGCGACCAGCGCCGCGGGCGGCATCGACTTCTCGGTGCACGAGGCCGACGTCTACTACTTCGCGCCGCAGAAGAACCTCGGCTCGGACGGCGGCCTGTGGTTCGCGATCGTCTCGCCCGCGGCGGTCGAGCGCATCGAGCGCATCGCCGCGTCGGGCCGCTACATCCCCGAGTTCCTGAGCCTCAAGCAGGCGGTCGACAACTCGCGCCTCAACCAGACGCTCAACACCCCCGCGCTCGCGACGCTGTTCCTCCTCGACGAGCAGCTGTCGTGGATCAACGGCAACGGCGGGCTGCAGTGGGCGGACGCGCGCACCCGCGAGTCCTCGCAGGCGCTGTACGACTGGGCCGAGGCATCCTCGTACGCGACACCGTTCGTGGCCGACGCGGCCGATCGCTCCCCCGTCGTCGTGACGATCGACTTCGACGACGCGGTCGACGCCGCCGCGGTCGCCAAGAGCCTGCGCGCCAACGGCATCGTCGACACCGAGCCGTACCGCAAGCTCGGCCGCAACCAGCTGCGCATCGCGACGTTCGTGTCGATCGAGCCCGACGACGTGCGCCAGCTGATCCGCTGCATCGACTACACGGTCGAGCGTCTGGGCTGAGAAGACCTCGGAGGAGTGGATGCCGGGCGTCCCGGATACACGCTTCTAAGTTTTGGGCGCGGGGGGGCGGGTGGGCCCCCGGGGACGGGTGGGGGGCCCCCAACCCCCACCCCATAACCTCGATGGCGAACTCGGACGCGCGCGCGAGGTCGACGGCGTCGGGAGCGAGCAGCCACTGCACCTGCAGACCGTCCATGACGGCGAGGATGCTGGCCGACGCGAGGCCGACGGTCGCGGGCTCGGTGACGCCGCGCTCGGCGCACACGACCTCGAAGGCGTGGGCGACCTCGGAGCGCAGCGTGATGTACCGCTTCTCGAAGAACTCGCGGCCCGGGTGTCCGTCGGTCACCGACTCGGCCGACAGCACGGCGTACGCCTGCACGATGCCGGCGCGGTGGGCGTTGACGAACGCGGTGCGCACGAGGTGGCGGAACAGCGGCATCCCGTCGGGGATGTGCTGCTCTTCGAGATCGGCGACGTCCGTCTCGTCGCGATGCTGCAGCACCTCGATGAGGAGCTGGTCCTTCGAGCCGAAGTGATGGAGGATCCCGGCGTGGGTCATCCCCACCTGATCGGCGATCTCCTGGAGCGTCCCGCCGGCGAAGCCCTTGCTGCCGAAGATCTCCGCAGCGGCATCGAGGATCTCACGGCGTCGCACAAGCGTCTCCGGCCGTGAGCGCGGTTGCCGTCGCTGACCTGTCATCCGTGGACACCCCCTTCACTTTGTTCACATCTGCGGTGACTTACGCTTCGTGCGAACAGGGCTCGACTGCCCGTCTGGGAGTCTACGCACCACCCTGTTCGCGTCCTTGCAGGAGCCTACTTGCAAAAGTTACTTACTTGATTGTAAGTTGATCCGGCAATCACCTCTCGACGCCGTGGTCCGACCTTCGGTCACGCCGCCGAGCACACACCGAAGGAGTAGCAATGAGGCTCAGAACCTCCCTCGTCGCTGTCGGCCTCGCCGCGGCGATCACGTTGACCGGCTGCGCAGCCGGCAACAGCGGCGGCAACGACAAGCCCGAGGCCGGCGCGTCGCTGACGATCGCAAAGCCGGACGGCCCGATCACCACCGAGGGCAACAACCCCTGGGTGGGCGACTCGTCCGCGCTGAAGCTCGGCTACGCGAACGCGATCTACGAGCCGCTCGGGATCGTGAACCTCGCCGACCCCAGCTCCGACGTCGTGCCGTGGCTCGCGTCGGACATCACGTGGGCCGCCGACTACACCTCGGTTCAGCTGACGGCGCGCGAGGGCGTGAAGTGGAACGACGGCGAGGACTTCACCGCCGACGACATCGCGTTCACCTTCAACCTGATCAAGGACAACGCGGCGCTCGACACCAAGGCGCTGGGGATCACGGATGTCACCACGGACGGCGACGTCGTCACCCTGACGTTCACGAACCCGATGTTCGTCAAGCAGGACAAGGTCCTGCACACCCTGATCGTTCCCGAGCACATCTGGAAGGACGTCGACGACCCGACGACCTTCAGCGACGACGACGCCGTCGGAACCGGCCCGTACACGCTGACGAGCTTCTCGTCGCAGTCGGTCGAGCTGTCCGCGCGCGACGACTACTGGGGCGGCGAGCTGGCCGTGCCGACGCTGTACTACGTGTCGTACGCCGACAACACCGCGCTCACCACGGCGATGGCCAACGGCGACGCGGACTGGGCGCAGGCCTGGATCTCGAACGTCGACTCCGCGTTCCTCGACAAGGACAAGGAGCACAACGTCTACTGGCCGGCCGCCGGTCTCGCGGTGGACACGATGTTCGTCAACACCACGACCAAGCCGTTCAACGACGTCGCGTTCCGCAAGGCCGTGAACATGGTCATCGACCGCGCGAAGCACCAGGAGATCGCCCGCGAGGGCGGCGTCCCGGAGCTCACGTCGGTCACGGGTCTGGCACCCGGTGCCGGTGACGCGTTCGTCGCGCCGGAGTTCGAGGGCCAGGAGTACGAGGTCGACGTCGACGGCGCCAAGCAGGTGCTCACCGACGCCGGCTACACGTGGGACGGCGACAAGCTCGTCGACCCGTCGGGCGAGCCGGTCACCTTCACCCTCTCGGTGCCGCAGGGCTGGAACGACTACGTGACGGGCATCAGCCTGATCGCGGACTCGGTCAAGGAGCTCGGTGTGGAGGCAGCCGTCGACACGCCCGACGCCGACACTTGGTGGGCGGCCAAGGGCGAGGGCGACTTCCAGGCCATCCTGCACTGGACCGATGACGCGGCCACGCCGTACGACCTGTACAGCGACCAGATGGACGGCCGCTTCCTGAAGCCGATCGGCGAGGCCGCCGACTTCAACTTCGGCCGCTTCGACAACGCTGACGCCACCGCGGCGCTGGCGGAGTACGCCTCGACGACCGACGAGGCCGCCCGCACCGCGGCCCTCGACAAGATCGAGAAGATCTTCGTCGACCAGGTCCCGGCGATGCCGATCGGCACGCGCCCGTCGATCGCCGAGTTCAACACCCGCAACTACGTCGGCTGGCCGAGCGAGGACGACCCGTACGTCCCGGCCGACCCGACGAAGCCGTGGTCTGTGCTCATCCTGACGAAGCTCCAGCCCGCGAGCTGAGTTCGAGTCGAAATTGCAGGGGCTGGGCCCTCACGGCTCAGCCCCTGCTTTTCTCTGGTCGCCTTTCGGCAGACCGCCCCACCCTGCACCCGAATCCCGAACAATCGAGACATGACCGAAGACGTTCTGCTGACGATCTCCGACTTCAGCGTCACCTACGACGTCGACCCGCCCGTCGAGGCGGTGCGCGACGTCTCGCTGCAACTGAAGCGCGGTGAGATCCTGGGCCTGGCCGGCGAATCCGGTTCCGGCAAGACCACGCTGGCCTACGGCATCCAGCGACTCCTCAAGCCCCCGGCCGTCATCACCGGCGGCTCCGCACTCTTCCGCGACGCCTCGGGCGAGCTCATCGACATCGGCGCGCTGAGCGACGACGAGATGCGCCGCTTCCGCTGGGACAAGGCCTCGATGGTCTTCCAGGGCGCGATGAACGCGCTCAACCCCGTCATCAACATCGGCCGCCAGCTCGGTGACGTGTTCGTCGCGCACCGACCCGAGATGTCGCGCGCGGAGCGCACCCAGCGCTGCGGCGACCTGCTCGACATGGTCGGCGTCGGCCGGGACCGGCTGAAGTCGTTCCCCCACGAGCTGTCGGGCGGCATGCGCCAGCGCGTCATGATCGCGATGGCCCTCGCCCTGCACCCGCAGCTCATGATCATGGACGAGCCCACCACGGCACTCGACGTGCTGGTGCAGCGCGACATCCTCCGTCAGATCTCTGACCTGCGTCGCGAGTTCGGATTCTCGGTCGTCTTCATCACCCACGACCTCCCCCTGCTGCTGGAGATCTCGGACCGCATCGCCGTCATGCGCCACGGCAAGATCGTCGAGCTCGACACGGCCGAGAACATCTACCGCGACCCGCAGCACGAGTACACCCGCCGACTGCTCTCGTCGTTCCCCAGCCTCACCGGCGAACGCGGCGACTTCGTGCGGGGCACGCAGGGCGAGGGGGATGCCGCGAGCCCGGCACCCGCGTCCGCCGAAGCCGTGCCCGCCGGCGCCGAGACGGAGGTCTCCGCATGACGAACCTCGAGTTCCGCAACGTGTCCATGCGCTACCGCGTGCGAGGGGCCGGCAAGATGCTGGCGCTCGACGACGTGAGCTTCACGCTCCACAGCGGTCAGACGATCGCCCTGGTCGGCCAGTCCGGCAGCGGCAAGTCGACGATCGCGAAGATCATCACGCAGCTGGAGCGCCAGACCGAGGGCGACGTGCTGCTCGACGGCGTGCCGATCCCGCGCCGGGGTCGTGCGCTGCGCCGCTACCGGCAGCAGGTTCGCATGGTCTTCCAGGACCCGTTCGCCTCGCTGAACCCGTACCACACCATCCGTCATCACATCGAGCGCCCGCTGCGCCTCGACAAGATCGTGCCCGCGGCCGACATCGAGGCCGAGGTGCGCCGCCTGCTCGAGCGCGTGCGGCTGGATCCCGACGCCACGATCGACCGTCGCCCGCATGAGCTGTCGGGCGGCCAGCGTCAGCGCGTCGCCATCGCGCGCGCGCTGGCCTCCCGCCCGAGCCTGCTGATCGCCGACGAGCCGGTCTCGATGCTGGACGTCTCGATCCGCCTCGGCGTGCTGAACCTGCTCGCCGACCTGCAGCGCGAGTCGAACCTCGGCGTGCTCTACATCACGCACGACCTCGCCACGGCCCGCCATTTCAGCGACGAGATCATGGTGCTCAACCGCGGCAAGGTCGTCGAGCGCGGCCCGGCCGACGACGTGATCCTGAACCCTCAGGACGACTACACGCGACGGCTGCGCAACGCCTCCCCCGATCCCGACCGCCACTTCGGCGGCCACGACAAGGCCGCCGCCACCGAAGGAGTCTCAGCATGAGGTTCTGGCTGCGACGCACCGTCTTCTACCTGTTCACGGCCTGGGCCGCGATCACCATCAACTTCCTCCTGCCCCGCATGATGAAGGGCGACCCGGTCTCGGCGTACATCGCCAAGAACCAGGGCAAGATCAGCCCCGAGGCCGCCGATGCCCTGCGCACCCTGTTCGGGCTCGACGAGAACACGACGATCTGGCAGCAGTACATCGACTACTGGAAGCTGCTGCTCAGCGGCGACCTCGGCCGGTCGTTCTCGCACGGCCTGAGCCCGGTGACCGATGTCATCGCCAGCGCGCTCCCCTGGACGATCGGCCTCGTGGGCCTGGCGACGATCATCTCGTTCGTTCTCGGCACCGCGGTCGGCGCCTGGATCGGCTGGCGCCGAGGCCGCGCGACCGACGGCATCATCCCCGTCGCGACGTTCTTCTCGACGGTCCCGTACTTCTGGATGGGACTCATCGCGATCGCGGTCTTCTCGTCGACGCTGAAGTGGTTCCCCGCATCCCACGCTTACGGCAAGGGCACGCACCCCGGCTTCACGCCCGAGTTCATCGGCGAGGTCGTGTACTACGGCGCGCTGCCGGCGATCACCATCGTGATCGCGTCCCTCGGCGGCTGGATCCTCGGCATGCGCAACATGATGATCACCGTCCTCGACGAGGACTACGTCACGGTCGCGCAGGCGAAGGGCCTGTCGAACCGCACCGTCGTCACGACCTACGCGGCGCGCAACGCCATGCTGCCCCAGCTGTCGAGCTTCGCCCTCGCCCTCGGGTTCATCGTCGGCGGCACGCTCGTCATGGAGCTCGTGTTCTCGTACCCGGGCATCGGCAAGCTGCTGCTGGACGCCACCAATGCGAAGGACTACCCGCTCATGCAGGGCGTCTTCCTCGTGATCACCCTCGCGGTGCTGGTCGCGAACATCATCGCCGACATCGCGTACATCATCCTGGACCCGCGCGCCCGTCAGATGGAGGCCTGACATGACCGTCCCCACCACCACCGAGCTGACGACGGCGCCCGAGCAGCACGCGCCCAGCACCGAGACGATGGCGACCGCGGCACGCGCGCCGAAGGGGCCCTCGGGCCCGTCGGCGCTGGCGCGGATCGGATCGTCGTTCGCGATGTTCCGCAACCGCAAGTCGCTCACCGGCCTCGTGATCCTCGGCGTCTTCATCCTGGTCGCGATCTTCGCCGATGTCATCGCGCCCTACGGCCCGCTCGACAAGGACTACACGGCGCTGAAGCAGCCGCCGTCGTGGCAGCACCTGTTCGGCACCAGCCACATGGGCGAGGACATCTTCAGTCAGATCGTCTACGGCACGCGGGGCGTCCTCATCGTCGGCTTCCTGTCGGCGATCCTCGCGACCGTCATCGCGGTCGCGGTCGGCGTCACCGCCGGCATCGTGACCGGCTGGAAGAGCGAGGCGCTGTCTGCCCTGACCAACGTGTTCCTGGTGCTGCCCGGTCTGCCGCTGATGATCATCATCGCGACGCAGTTCGACAACCCGAGCCTGCTGCTGATCGCGGCGGTGCTCGCACTCACCGGCTGGGCCTGGGGCGCACGTGTGCTGCGAGCCCAGACGATGTCGCTGCGCAACCGCGACTTCGTGCAGGCGGCCCGCGCGAACGGCGAACCGCTCGGCCGCATCATCACGGTCGAGATGCTCCCGAACCTCATGGCGATCATCGCGTCGAGCTTCGTCGGCACCGTGACCGCCGCGATCCTGGGCCTCACGACGCTGGCCTTCATCGGCGTCATCCCGATCACCAACCTGAACTGGGGCACCATCCTGTTCTGGGCCCAGCAGAACGGCGCGTTCCCCGACTACTGGTGGTGGTACGTCCCCGCCGGCCTGTGCATCGCCCTCCTCGGCATGTCGCTGTCGCTGATCAACTTCGGCATCGACGAGTACGTCAACCCGCGCCTGCGGTCCGCCGGCGAGCGCGCCCGCGCCATGCGCAAGAAGGGCATCAAGGTGTCGAGCGCCGTCACCGCCGTGCGTCCCGTCACCGCCGCGAAGAAACCCGCCGGCGCGAAGGACGCCTGACACCGGCATCCATCCCGTTCCTGATCCGCGGTGCGGCGGCCGAAGCCGCCGCACCCGGGTCGACATCCGCCCGTCGCCGATCGCGACCCCCACCCATCCATCGCCGTACGCACCATCACCGCCCGGCGATCGCTAGGAGAGACCCCGTGACCCTCACCGCCGCAGAGACCCTGCCCTACCAGGACGCGAGCCTTCCCATCCCGACGCGCGTCGCCGACCTCCTCGCGCGCATGACGGCGGAGGAGAAGGTCGGCCAGATGCTGCAGCTCGATGCCCGCGAGGACATCGTCGACATCGTCCACGCCAAGCACGCGGGCTCGATCCTGCACACCTCACCCGCGCGGCTCGAAGAGGCGCACCGCCTGACGGAGCAGACCCGGCTGCGCATCCCCCTGCTCGTCGGCGAGGACTGCATCCACGGGCACTCGTTCTGGGAGGGCGCGACGATCTTCCCGACGCAGCTCGGCATGGCCGCGTCGTGGGACGCCGAGCTCGTCGAGCGCGCCGCGCGCGCCACGGCCGTCGAGGTCGCCGCGACCGGCATCCACTGGACCTTCTCGCCGGTGCTGTGCATCAGTCGCGACCTGCGCTGGGGCCGCGTCGACGAGACGTTCGGCGAGGACCCGCACCTGATCGGCGAGCTCGCCTCGGCGATGGTGCGCGGCTACCAGGGCGAGGGACTCGACGACAAGCGGGCGATCCTCGCGACCGCCAAGCACTTCGCCGGCTACTCCGAGACGCAGGGCGGCCGCGACGCCAGCGAGGCCGACATCTCGCACCGCAAGCTCCGCTCCTGGTTCCTCCCGCCGTTCGAGCGCGTCGCGAAGGAGGGATGCCGCACGTTCATGCTCGGCTACCAGAGCACCGACGGCGTGCCGATCACGCTGAACGAGTGGCTGCTCACCGATGTGCTGCGCGGCGAGTGGGGCTACACCGGCACCCTCATCACCGACTGGGACAACGTCGGGCGCATGGTGTGGGAGCAGCGGGTCCAGCCCGACTACACCCACGCGGCGGCTGCCGCGGTCAAGGCCGGCAACGACATGATCATGACGACGCCGCGCTTCTACGAGGGCGCCCTCGACGCGATCGAGCGCGGCATGCTCCGCGAGGACGAGCTCGACGCCGCCGTCGCCCGCATCCTGACGCTCAAGTTCGAGCTGGGCCTGTTCGAGGACCCGCGCCACCCCGACACCGTGCGCATCGCCGCCGAGATCGCGACCGCCGAGCATCGCGCTCTCAACCTCGACCTCACGCGTCGCTCGCTCGTGCTGCTGCGCAACGACGGCCTGCTGCCGCTCGACGGCGGATACACGGCGGATGCCGGCGGCCGCGCGCTCCCCGGGACCGCCGGGGCCCGTCGCGTCGCGGTGATCGGCCCGCTCGCCGACGACGCCCAGACCCAGCTCGGCGACTGGGCCGGCGGCTCCGGGCAGGCCGGCTGGCTCGACGGCCAGCCGCGCGACATGATCACGACGGTGCTCGACGGGTTCCGCTCGTTCGCCCCTGCGGACTGGACGGTCACCCACGCGCGCGGCGCCGACGTGCTGACGCTCGAAGAGGACCCGGCCGGCGCGTTCTTCCCGGACGGTCAGCCGCGTCCGCAGATCGTCGTGCCCACCTCGCCCGACGAGGCGCTGATCGCCGAGGCGGTCGCCGCCGCGCAGGCGTCCGACGTGGCCGTGGTCGTCGTGGGCGACGTGATCGAGCTCGTGGGCGAGGGCCGCTCCACGGCGACCCTCGACCTCATCGGCGGGCAGATCGCCCTCATCGACGCACTCGCGGAGGCCGGCACGCCGTTCGTGATCGTGCTCATGGCCTCCAAGCCCCTGGTGCTGCCGCCGTCGGCGCAGCGCGCGGCCGCGGTGATCTGGGCCGCGTCGCCCGGCATGGAGGGCGGCCGCGCGATCGCGGAGCTCGCCCTCGGTCTCATCGAGCCGACCGGACGCCTGCCGATCTCGTTCGCACGCCACGTCGGTCAGCTGCCGATCTTCTACAACCAGATCCGCGGCCAGCACGGGGATCGCTATGCGGACCTCACGCAGTCGCCCGCATGGGCGTTCGGCGAGGGCCTGTCGTACACGACGGTGGAGTACGACCGGCTGCGAATCGTCGACACCGAGCTCCGCCAGGGCGACACCGTGCGCGCGACCGTCGAGCTGCGCAACACCGGCACCCGCCCGGCGCGCGAGGTCGTCCAGGTGTACGTGCGCGACACCGTCACGTCGGTCAGCTGGGCAGACAAGGAGCTGAAGGCGTTCCGCCACGTCGACCTGGAGCCCGGCCAGATCGTGACGGTCGAGCTGTCGGTTCCGGTCGCGGAGTGCACGATCGTGGATGCCGCCGGCCGGCGCATCGTGGAATCCGGCGAGTTCGAACTGCTCGTCGGTCCCTCGTCACGCGAAGAGGCGCTGCTGAACGCCGGGTTCCGCGTGGCCTCCCCCGACCCGACGGCGGCCCCCCGCGCCTGACGGACGACGAAAGGGCGGTCCTCCGCGCGCTGCGGGCGCGGAGGACCGCCCTTTCGGCATGTGCGGGCAAGGCCCGGCGCACAGACCGCCGACGATCAGGTTCGACCGGCCGTTGAGCGAGCGAGGAACGAGCGAGACGAAACGCCCCGACCGCACGAACACGGACGATCAGGTTCTACCCGTCGTTGAGCGAGCGAGGAACGAGCGAGACGAAACGCCCCGACCGCACGAGCACCGACGATCAGGTTCTACCGGCCGTTGAGCGAGCGAGGAACGAGCGAGACGAAACGCCCCGACCGCACGAGCACCGACGATCAGGTTCTACCGGCCGTTGAGCGAGCGAGGCACGAGCGAGACGAAACGCCCCGACCGCACGAGCAACCGTCAGCGCTCGTCGTCCTCGTCGGAGTCGTCCTCGTCGGAGTCGTCCTCGTCCGAGTCGTCGTCCTCATCATCGGAGTCGTCCTCATCGGACTCCTCGTCGGCGGACGCGTCGAGCACGTCGATGTCGACGCCGTCGAGGTCGCCGGCGTGGAGGATCGGCGAACCGTCGTCGTCGAAGTCGGCGGCATCCAGATCGTCGACGTCGTCGAGCTCGTCGGCAGACTCGTCGTCCTCTTCCTCGTCGTCGGCGTGCGCGGCCTCGGCGAGCGCCGCCTGCGCGGCGTGGTACTCCGCGAGGCGCTCGGCCCACGGCACCCAGTCGGGCGCGAGCAGCGCGCCGTCACCCGGGAGCAGCTCGACCTCCAGCACCGTCGGCTCGGAACCCTCGACGCGAGCGAGGCTCACCGTCCAGAACCAGCCGGGGTACCCGGGCAGCCGGTTGGCGAACCGCAGCGATACGACGCCGTCAGGCTCCACCCGGTAGTCGGCGGGCTCGCCGATCGACGCCTCGGAGGTGATCTCGCGCAACGCGGCCAGCGCCAGGTCGTGCGCCTCGAACAGCGACGGATCGGGTTCGACCACGGCGACATCGACCTCGACCACCTCGACGTCAGCGTCGGCCTCGACAGCCTCGTCCACGAGATCGACCAGCAGAGCGTCGAGCACGCCGACCTCGACCTCAACGACCTCGACGGTCACAGCCGACTCGTCGATCTCGGGCGTCTCGTCGGTCGCGGCGACGGCATCCACCGGCTCTTCGGGCGCGACGAAGCCGCCGTCGTCGGGACGCGCGTCGGCCGTCGGGTCAGGCGTCGAGCTCATCGGCGACCTTGCGCAGAACCGCCGCGACCTTGTTCGCGTGCGCGCCACTGGGGTAGCGGCCGCGACGCAGGTCGCCGCCGATGCCGTCGAGGAGCTTCACGAGGTCCTCGATGATGATCGCCATGTCGTCGGCAGGCTTGCGCGAGCGCTTGGCGAGGCTCACCGGAGCGTCGAGCACGCGCACCGACAGCGCCTGCGGGCCGCGCTTGCCGTCTGCGACGCCGAACTCCAGCCGCGTACCCGTCTTGGGCGCGGGCGTGCCGGCGGGCAGGGCGGTGGCGTGCAGGAAGACGTCCTGGCCGTCGTCCGAGGAGATGAAGCCGAACCCCTTCTCCTCGTCGTAGAACCTGACCTTGCCGGTGGGCATCGAGAACCTCGCTGAATCGGGCGCCGCGCGGAAAACCGCGGGCGAAACAGAGCATGACGAACGTGAGGGTCGTGCAACCCCCACGCCTGACAGCCTAGTCGCACCGGTGTGCGCGGCGCCGCGGCGAACCGCGATCAGAACGCGTTCACACGACCGGAACCCCTGATCATGACGGGTAGGCTGGAGCGGATGAGCACGAAACCGCCCGGCGACGTCCCCGTACGTCGCATCGACCGCATCCTGGCCTTCATGTCGCTGGGCCTGCTGGCGCTGTCGATCCTGTGCTTCTTCGCGATCATGATCGCCTCGTCCGCGGGCGCGAAGATGGACACCGGCATCTGGCCGGTCGTCGGCGTCCTGGTCTACTTCGCCCCCATCGTCGCCTTCGCGATGCTGCTCGCCGTGCTCATCATGAGCTTCGTGCGGAGGGCTCGGGCGAACCGAGGAGGCTGACCGGGTGGGCTCCGACGCGCGCGCACTCGCGACGCGGCTCGCCGAACTGGACGACGCCGCGCTCGCCAGGACGCTCGCGGCCCGGGGCATCTCGCCGCACATCGGGTGGCACGACTTCTTCGACGCCGCCGACGGCCTGCTCGATCCTGCGCAGCTCGACCGTGCGCTGACGCGGCTGGATCGCTCGGAGCTCATCGCGCTGGCCGCCGGTTCCGCACGTGCGGGCGGCGACGCCGACCTGCTCGCCCTGACCGACGCCGACCACGCACCGTACGAGCCCGTCGCCGGCCGGATCGCCGCGGCCGCGGCATCCCACCCCGGCGCTTTCGCACCGGCCCCGGCGCCCGCCGCACCGACCCCTGCCGCTCCGCGGTCGACGGCCGCGGCCGCGGAGCGGGCCTTCACGACAGCGGGCTCGCTCGCCGACGTCCTGCTCGCGTGCCTGCACACGCCGCTCGCCCGCACGGGCGCGGGCCCCGTGAGCGCCGTCGACCGACGCCGGCTGACCGACGCCGGCGCGATCGCGTCCCCCGACGACCTCGAAGACCTGCTGACCTCGGCGGCCGAGGCGGGACTCGCTGCGGCCCGCGACCGCGAATGGGTGGTGACCGACGCCGGCGAGGCGTGGCTGCAGACCCCCACCCCCCGACGCTGGGAGGTGATCGCCGAAGGCTTCCGGGCAGGGCTGCCTCGCGGCATCCGCACCCCCGACGGCGGGTTCCCGATCCCCGCGTCCTGGCCCGACGCCTACCCGCTCGACGACGACTGGCCGGCCCACGCCGAGCGCCGCCGCCGCATCGGCACCCGCTGGGGCCTGTTCGACCCCGACGAGTCGTCGACGGCGGAGTACCCGTGGACGACGGTGCTGCGGGAGGGCGGGCGAGCGGATGCCGCCACCATGGCCCCGTACCTTCCCGCCGAGATCGACCGGGTCTATCTGCAGGCCGACCTCACCGCGATCGCCCCGGGACCCCTCGCACCGGCGCTCGACCTGCGACTGCGCTCGCTCGCCCTGCGCGAGTCCCGCGCCCAGGCGTCGACGTACCGCTTCACGGCGGAGTCCCTCGGCGCGGGCATGGGCGAGGGCGAGACGGCCGCATCGATGCGGGAGTTCCTCGCCGGACTGTCGTTGACGGGCATCCCGCAGCCGCTCGACTACCTCATCGAGAGCACGGCGTCGCGCCACGGACTCGTCCGCGTGAGCGCCGACGACCTGTCGGGGCGCACGCGGGTCGACAGCGCCGACGCCGGTGTGCTCGACACGATCGCGGTCGACCAGGCCCTGCGCCCGCTCGGACTCGTGGGCGACGGCGACGGCCTGTCGTCGCGGGTCGCCCGCGACGCGGTGTACTGGACCCTCGCCGACGCGCGGTACCCGGTGATCGCGATCGACGCCGCGGGCCGCCCCGAACCCATCCACCGGCGTGCCGCCGCGACGCCGTCGGAGCCCGCCCCCACCCCGGCGCAGACGTACGAGCGGGTGCTCGCGACACTGCGGCACAGCCACACCGCCGGCGGGGAGGCGGGATGGCTCGAACGCGAGCTCGAGCAGGCCGTGCGCACCCGGGCCGAGATCGTCGTCGTCGTGCGCATGCCCGACGGCACCGAGCGCGCACTGACGCTGGAGGCGTCGGGGCTCGGTGGCGGACGACTGCGCGGTCGCGACCGAGCCGCCGACATCGAGCGCACCCTTCCGGTGTCGAGCATCGTGAGCGTCCGCGCGGCGTGAGGTCACGGCCGGGACCGCACGCCGGCGCGCGCCGGGCGGGTCCGCTCATCGCCGACCCCGGTAGACTGGCTCGTTATGGCTGACGGACCCCTCATCGTCCAGAGCGACCGCACGGTGCTGCTCGAAGTCGCGCATCCCGATGCCGAGAGCGCGCGCCACGAGCTCGCGATCTTCGCGGAGCTGGAACGCGCCCCCGAGCACATCCACACGTACCGCATCACACGCCTCGGGCTGTGGAACGCGCGCGCGGCGGGTCACGACGCCGAGGGCATGCTCGCCACCCTCGACAAGTGGTCGCGCTTCCCCGTGCCCCCGTCTGTGTCGATCGACATCGCCGAGACCGTCGGCCGGTACGGCCGCCTCGTCATCGAGCGCGCCCCGATCGCCGAGGACGGCTCGGGCGGCGAGCTCATCCTGCGGTCCACGGATGCCGCCGTCCTCGCCGAGGTGTCCAAGAACAAGCGCATCCAGCCGCTGCTGATCGGCCATCCGTCCCCCGACGCGTTCGTGATCGACGCCTGGGCGCGCGGCCAGATCAAGCAGGAGCTGCTCAAGATCGGCTGGCCCGCAGAGGATCTCGCCGGCTACACGCCCGGCACCCCGCATCCCATCGATCTCGAAGAGGACGGCTGGACGCTCCGGCCGTATCAGCGGCACGCGGTCGACATCTTCACCGACGGCGGCTCAGGCGTCGTGGTGCTGCCCTGCGGCGCAGGCAAGACGCTCGTCGGCGCGGCCGCGATGGCCGAGACCAAGACGACGACGCTCATCCTGGTGACCAACACCGTGAGCGCCCGGCAGTGGCGCGACGAGCTGCTCAAGCGCACGACGCTCACGCCCGAGGAGATCGGCGAGTACTCGGGTCAGACCAAGGAGATCAAGCCGGTCACGATCGCGACGTACCAGATCCTGACGGCGAAGCGGAAAGGCCAGTACGCCCATCTGGCGCTGCTCGACGCGCTCGACTGGGGCCTCATCGTCTACGACGAGGTGCACCTGCTTCCGGCGCCCGTGTTCAAGCTGACCGCCGATCTGCAGGCACGACGCCGGCTCGGCCTCACCGCGACGCTGGTGCGCGAGGACGGCCGCGAAGGCGACGTCTTCAGCCTCATCGGCCCCAAGCGGTTCGACGCGCCATGGAAGGAGATCGAGGCCCAGGGCTTCATCTCCCCCGCCGTCTGCTACGAGGTGCGCGTCGACCTGCCCGCGTACGACCGCCTCGAGTATGCGGCCGCCGCCGACGACGAGCGCTACCGCCTCGCCGCCACGGCTCCCGCCAAGATCGGCGTGGTCAAGCAGCTCGTCGACCGCCACGAGGGCGAGCGCATCCTCATCATCGGCCAGTACCTCGACCAGATCGACGTGCTGTCGGAGGCGCTGAACGCTCCGAAGATCACCGGCCAGACCCCGGTCGACGAGCGCGAGCAGCTGTACCAGGCGTTCCGCGTCGGGGAGATCTCGGTGCTCGTCGTGTCGAAGGTCGCGAACTTCTCCATCGATCTGCCCGAGGCATCCGTCGCCATCCAGGTGTCGGGCTCGTTCGGGTCCCGTCAGGAGGAGGCCCAGCGCCTCGGTCGCCTGCTGCGCCCGAAGCAGTCGAACCACACCGCGAGCTTCTACACCCTGATCGCCCGCGACACGGTCGACCAGGACTTCGCGCAGAACCGCCAGCGGTTCCTCGCCGAGCAGGGGTACGCCTACACGATCCTCGACGCCCACTCCCTCGCGGCGTAACGCCGACGGAGGCGGAGGCCGGCACGGGTCGATGTCGGAGGCAGCCGGTAGACCTGACCCATGCCCCAGAACAATCGCATCGACCTCGTCGAGCTGCCCGCCGCCGATGCGGCCGCACTGTCGGCGGCCCGCACGTTCTACGAGTCGGCCTTCGGGTGGACGTTCACCGCGTACGGCGACGCCTACGCCGACACGGCCGACAGCGGCGTCACGTTGGGCCTCAACGGCTCGGCCGACGCGATGCAGCAGCGAGCGGCGCTCACGGTCCTCTTCGTCGACGACCTCGAAGCCACGAAGGAGCGCGTGGTGGCCGCCGGTGGCAGCATCCGGCACGACATCTACCCCTTCCCCGGCGGCCGGCGGTTCCACTTCGTCGACCCCGCGGGCAACGAGATCGCGGCCTGGTCGCACGATCCCGCACAGCCGTGACGCGTGGATGCCGCGGCCCCGCCCACGGCGGAAGGCCGCGGCATCCCCTCACGCGGCGACGGTCGCGATGATGCACACCGCGAGCGAACCGAAGAACACCACGGGTGCGAACAGCGCGTGGAAGGTCACGCGCCACCCCAGCCGTCCTTTCAGCGCGACACGCACCGCGCGCCAGTAGTCGCGCGCACCGGGTTCGGACACACCGGTGACCGCTCTCGCCCGGCGGACCATCGTGGCGTCTCCGAAGCCGATGAAGACGAGGAGGATCGCAAAACCCGCCCAGGCCCACGCCACGACACCGGTCGCCACGAAGGCGGTCCACGGCACGAGGAACCCGATCATCATGGTCACGTGCGTCAGCACGAGGCCGGCATCGCGCCCCCGAGCGTGCCGCGCCCACGACACCAGGAGCGTCGCGCCCACTGCCGCCTGGATCAGCCAGGCCAGGATCACCGCGTATCCCATGCCGCACACGATACTACGTTCATAGTGCAATGTCACTACGAACGTAGTGCTAGGGTCGGGTCATGGCAGTCACCCGTGACCGAGCGCTCGCGGCAGCCGTCACGCTCGTCGGCGAGCAGGGCGTCCGCGCACTCACCCATGCCCGCGTCGATGCGCAGGCCGGGCTTCCGAAGGGCTCCACCTCGAACTGGTTCCGCACCCGCGACGCGCTCGTCGCGGGAGTGCTGGTCTGGATCGCCGAGCAGGAGCGCACCGAGCTCGTCGCCGCCATTGGGCCCGCGCAGACCTCCGACGACGTCGTCGAGGCGCTGACGGGACTGCTTGCCGACGCCACCGGACCCCACGCCGTGCGCACGCGGGCACGCTACGCCCTCTTCCTCGAGACGGCCGCCGCACCCGGCGTCGGGCCGTCGGTGCACGCCCAGCGATCACTGTTCGAGGAGTGGACCCGCGATCAGCTCGTCAGGCTCGGAGCATCCGATCCGGACGACGGCGCCCGCGCGCTCCTGGCGATGAGCGCCGGCATCATCGTCAACCGCCTCACGGTCGCGCCCGATGCGCCGATCCGCCCCACCGTCGCGCTCGCCGTGCGGGCCGCGGTGGGTCCCTGATCGCGCACCGGCGGTCGGCTGACCAAGTGCTCACCCCGCGGTGTACCGGAGGAACGCGAAGCCCTCGTCGTCGGTGACGACGCCGGCGAGCGCGAACCGGCGGTCACCCTCGGCCGCCCCCTGCACGATGCGCCCCGCGTCTCCCCCGACGAACCGCGGCGCGACGGTGACGCACACCTCGTCCACGAGGCCGTCGGCGAGCAGAGCGCCGAACAGGTGCGGACCGCCCTCGCACAGCACCTGCGTCCAGCCGCGGCGGGCGAACGCCTCGAGCACCATGCCGAGATCGACGACCTCGAGACCGCAGGCGAGGACCGTGGCTACCGGCTCGAAGAGCGCCCCGCGGGCATTCGCCGCTGCATCCGTCGTCACGACCACAGGGCGTCGCACGGCCTCGGCGAACACCGGATCGCCCGGGTCCAGGTGCAGTCCGCCACTCACCACGGCGAGAGCGGGCTGGTCCTCCAGCCCGTGGGCCCGACGCCACTCGACATCCTCGGCGCGCACGCGCAGATCGCCGTAGCCCTCCGCGCGCACCGTGCCGGCCCCGACGAGCACCACATCGGCCATCGCGCGCAGCACCTGCATCAGCGCGCGGTCGGTGACGCCGCCCAGCGCGCCGCTGCGCCCGCCGAGGGTGACGGCACCGTCGGCCGACGACACGAAGTTCATCCGCACGCGGGTGCTGTCGCGGCCCTGCAGCGCGTACGCGTCGAACAGCTCGGACCGGGCGGGCATGTCAGTCGTTCCCCTCGGGGCGCGTGTTGTGCAGCTCGTACGCGGGTTCGCGCCAGCCCAGGATCGCCTCGACCATGCGCATCGCATCGACCGTCTCGCGCACGTTGTGGGCGCGGATGATCCTCGCGCCATGCAGCGCGCAGTACACCGCCGCAGCGAGGGAGCCCGGCAGCCGGTCGCCGCGCTCGCGATCGAGCGTCTCACCCACGAAGTCCTTGTTCGACAGCGCCACGAGCAGCGGCGAGCCGAGCGAGGCCAGCTCGTCGAGCCCCCGCGTGAGCTCCAGCGTCTGCCGCGTGCTCTTGTTGAGGTCGTGCCCGGGATCGAGCACGATGCGCTCCGCCGGCACGCCGCGCTCCAGCGCCAGGTCGCGGCGCGCCGACAGGAACGCCGCGACGTCGCCGATGACATCGTCATAGTGCGGGAGTGGATGCTGCGTCCGCGGCGCCGCGAGGCTGTGGGCGATCACGACGCCGGCCCCGCCGGCCCCGACCACATCGGCCATCGCAGGATCGTGGAGCCCGGTCGTGTCGTTGACGATCGCAGCGCCCGCCTCGATGGCGGCAGCGGCGACCTCGGGATGGAAGGTGTCGACGCTGACGCGGGTGAGCGGTGCCAGCTCGCGCACCACCGGCACGACGCGGGCGATCTCCTCCTCGACGGGCACCGGCGGCCCGGGCGCGAACTTCACGCCGCCCACGTCGACGATCTCGGCACCCGCCTCGACCGCTGCGACGCCTGCGGCCACGGCCGCGTCGAGCGCGTACGTCGCGCCGCGGTCGTAGAACGAGTCCGGCGTGCGGTTCACGATCGCCATCACCGCGATGTGCCGTGCCAGGTCGAGCGCTCCGCCCGGCACGTCGAGGACGCAGCCCGCGAGCACGCCGCTGCCGAGCGCCGTCACGACAGCAGCTCCGCGAGCGGCACCGCAGGATCCCGCAGCCGGTCCGGGTCGATCCGCACGCCCGATCGGATCAGCGCCTGCACGTCTTCGTTGACGTCCCACACGTTGACGTTCATGCCCGCCACCACCCGGCCCCTCTCGTCTGCGGACGAGCCGTCGGTCCAGAACGCGATGAACTCGCGCGCCTCGACGTCGCCTCGCACGAGGATCTCCGCATCCGACATGAGCGGAGCGTAGCCCGACAGCTCCATGCCGAGGTCGTACTGGTCGGTGTAGAAGTACGGGATGTCGTCGAAGGATGCCGGCAGCCCGAGCATCGACCGCGCGGCGACCTTGCCCGCGTTCAGGGCGTTGGCCCAGTGCTCGCTGCGCAGATGTCGCTGCAGCACGGGGTGGAACGCGTTCGCGACATCCCCCGCGGCGAAGACGTCCGGCGCACTCGTGCGCAGCGCAGCGTCGGTGAGCACGCCGTTCTGCAGGTCGAGGCCGGCCGCCTCGGCGAGCGCGGTGTTCGGCACGGCTCCGACGCCGACGAGCACGAGGTCCGCGGCGAGCGTCTCGCCGTCGACGACGACGCCTCCGGCCCTACCGTGGCCGACGATGCGGTCGACGCCGACCGACGTGCGCAGGTCGACGCCGTGGTCGAGGTGCAGGCGGCCGAAGACCTCGCCCATGTCGGGGCCGAGCGCGGCCTCCAGCGGCACGGCGCCCTGTTCCAGGATCGCGACGTCGTTGCCGAGACCTCGCGCGGTGGCCGCGACCTCCATGCCGATCCAGCCCGCGCCGATCACGACGAGGCGACGACCGCCGTCGCGCAGCTGTGCGGCGAGGGCATCCGAGTCGTCCAGCCGGCGCAGCGTCATGACGCCGGGGAGGTCGTGACCGGCGAGCGGGAGCATGCGAGGTGTCGCTCCGGTCGCCAGCAGGACCGCGTCATAGGGCAGTCGCTCGCCGTCGTCGAGATGCACCGCGTGCGCGTCCGGCTCGAGCACCGTCGCCGCCACGCCGGTCACGAGGCGGATGCCGTGGTCGGCGTACCACTGCGCAGGGTGGAGGATGACGGCATCCGCGCCCTCCGTCCCGCCGAGGTACCCCTTCGACAGCGGCGGCCGCTGATACGGCGGGTGGGCCTCGCCCGCCACGACCGTGATGTCGCCGTCGAAGCCTTCGTCACGCAGCGCCTCGGCGGCGGTGCCGCCGGCGAGCCCTCCGCCGATGATCAGCATGTGGGGCATACCGACTCCTCTCGTGGGTGTGCGCCGAGGCCGCTCAGGCCCCGCCGAAACGGGACTGCAGCGCCACGTCGCGGGCGAACTCGCCGCGGAACGACGTGGTCGTGGTCGTCGCGGAGTCCGCCCGCACGCCTCGCACCGACATGCACAGGTGCTCGGCCTCGATCACGACGCCGACCCCGCGGGGGACGAGCGCGTCGTCGAGCGTGCGTGCGATCTGCATCGTCAGGGATTCCTGGACCTGAAGGGCGCGGGCATGGTGGGCGACGACGCGAGCGAGCTTCGAGAGCCCGACGAGGCGATCGCCGGGCAGATAGCCCACGGTGGCGGTGCCGCGGAACGGCAGCAGGTGGTGACGGCACAGCGACACGAACGGGATGCCGCGGACCACGACCGGCTCGTCGTAGCCCTCTTCGTTCGGGAACGTCGTCATCTCGAACGGCTCGGGCGTGAGCAGCTCGATGAACGCGTCGGCGACCCGTCGCGGTGTGTCCGCGAGATCGCCGGCGTCGGGGTCCTGACCGAGCGCGCTCAGCAGGTCGGCCACGGCCGCCATCGCGCGCTCGCGGTCGGGCGCGTCCGCGTCGGGGAGCGCGTGCAGCGCGGTCGCTTGAGCCGTCGTCGACATGTCGTGCTCCTTCGCGTGCGCCGGAACTGCGTCTGAGCCCGACGCTAGAGCCGACGATTTCTTTTGTCAAGGTTTATGTTTTTAGAGGTAGACTCACCCCGTGGCCACATCCTCGCCGCTGCCTCCGACACCGAACCGTGCCGACGCCATCGCCGCGCTGGTCGATCCGCAGCGGCGCGCCCTGTACCGCCTGGCCGCCGAACGCGAGGTCAGCCGCGACGAGGCGGCCACCACCCTGGGCATCCCGCGCAGCACCGCGGCGCTCAACCTCGACAGACTCGTGGATGCCGGCCTCCTGACCGTCTCGTATGTCCGGCGCACCGGGCGCACCGGTCCCGGCGCCGGGCGCCCCGCGAAGCTCTACCGCGCCACGGCCGCCGAACTCGCCGCCTCCATCCCCGAGCGCCACTACGAGCTCGTCGGTGACCTCCTGGCCTCTGCCGCCGAGCGCGCCGACGCCACCGGCATCCCTCTCCGCGACGCCCTCGCGACCGAGGCGTTCGCCGCGGGGGCGGCGATCGGTGCCGGGGCGGACCGGCTCGAGGATGCCCTCTCCGTGTGCGGATACGACCCGCGCGCCCCGGAGCCCGCGGGCGAGGCATCCCGCGATCTCGTGCTCGAGAACTGCCCCTTCCACGTGCTCGCGAGCCGTCACACCGCCCTCATCTGCGGCGCGAACCTGGAGCTCGTCCGCGGCCTCGCGGCCGCCACCGACGACCCGAGAACCCCCGTCCTGGCCCCCGCCGAAGGGCGCTGCTGCGTCGAGATCCGCGCGTCGGCACCCTGATCGAATTCGCGGGCATGTCGCCGATATCCAGGCGCGGCAAGGATTCCGCCGACATAATGGGCCCATGACCGCACCGCGCATCCTCGTCGTGGACGACGAACCGAACATCCGCGACCTGCTGATCACGAGCCTGCGATTCGCCGGGTTCCAGGTCCGGGCCGTGTCCAACGGCGCCCAGACGATCTCGGCGGTGCTCGAGGAGGAGCCGGACCTCATCATCCTCGACGTGATGCTCCCCGACATGAACGGGTTCAGCGTCACCAAGCGTCTCCGCGGCGCCGGATACACCGCCCCGATCCTCTTCCTCACCGCGAAGGACGAGACCGAGGACAAGATCACCGGCCTCAACGCCGGCGGCGACGACTACGTGACGAAGCCCTTCAGTCTCGACGAGATCGTGGCCCGCATCCAGGCCATCCTGCGCCGCACGATGCAGGCCGACGAGGAGTCGGTCATCCGCGCGGGCGAGCTCACGATGGATCAGGACACCCACGACGTGCAGGTCGGCGACGTCAGCATCGACCTCAGCCCCACCGAGTTCAAGCTCCTGCGCTACCTCATGCTCAACCCCAACCGCGTGCTGTCGAAGGCGCAGATCCTCGACCACGTGTGGGAGTACGACTTCAACGGCGACGCCGGCATCGTCGAGAGCTACATCTCGTACCTGCGCCGCAAGATCGACCCGCACTCGACCGAGCCGCTGATCCAGACGAAGCGCGGCTTCGGCTACATGCTGAAGGCCGGCAAGACCGCCTAGTCACGGCGGTCCAGCAAGGGGGGCGACCTGGCGCAGAAGCCTGACGCGATCACCCGGTGGTGGCGCGGAACCAGTCTGCGCGCGAAGGTCACCGGGGTCACTGTCGCGCTCCTGGCGGTCGGGCTCATCGCGGCGGGCGTCGGCACTGCGGTGTTCCTGCGCAACTCGCTGATCGACGGCGTCGACACACAGCTGCAGTCGCTGGCGGGGACGGAAGCCGCGGCACCGCTGCTGGACTTCTCGTCGGTCGACGGGCACCTGGTGGTGACCTCGAAAGAGAACACGGTCAGTGTCGACTACTTCGTCGCGGTGTACGACCCCAACCAGGGCGACAAGATGCTCGCCCTCGTCGGCGGGCGCGGCGGTCCGCAGCCCGTAGTGCCCGAGACGCTGTCGCTGACCGAGGCGCAGTCGCAGCAGGGTCAGATCCGGGAGCTCACCTCGGCGGACGGCGAGGCGACGTTCCGCGCCACGGTCTCGGTGCAGCAGTACGGCGGCGGACTGCTCTACCCGCAGCTCGTCGCGTCGTCGCTCGCGCCCGTGAACCGCACGATCGCGCAGTACCTCGGCATCTACTCGATCCTGGCGCTCGTGATCCTCATCGCCGGCGCCTTCGCGACGCGGTTCCTGGTGACCCTCACGTTCCGCAGCCTCGGCCAGGTCGAGGCCACCGCCGATCTCATCGCCGCCGGCGACCTCACCCAGCGCATGACCGACATCGAGCCGAAGACCACGGAGGTCGGGCGCCTCAAGACCGCGATCAACGCGATGCTCGACCGCGTCGACGGCGCGCTCTCGCAGCGCGACGCCACGGTGCGCCAGATGCGACGGTTCATCGGCGATGCGAGCCACGAGCTGCGCACGCCCCTCGTGACGGTGCGCGGCTACGCGGAGCTGTACCGCATGGGCGCCGTGCGCGGCGACGAACAGGTCGCGCAGTCGATGGACCGCATCGAGAAGGAGGCGATCCGCATGGGCGTGCTGGTCGAGGACCTGCTCGCGCTCGCACGCCTGGACGAGCGCCGTGACGTCGTGATCGTCCCGGTCGACCTTCGCCCGGTGGCGAGGGATGCCGCACTGGACGTCCGTGCGGCCGCCCCGATGCGCCCCGTCACCGTGCTCGACACGACGCTCGTGGACCTCGAGCGCGAGCCCGAGACCGGGACCGGTGCCGTCGCGACACCCGAGTCCAAGCGCCGCGGCACCCCGCCGTCAGCGATCTCCCGCGCCGGTGCGACGCTCTCGATGCTGCGCCGACGCCCCAAGCCGCTCCCCGCGTCGCAGGCGAACGGCGGTGCGGCCGAGCTGCCGCCGCTCGTGCCCGAGCCCGAGCCGACCGCGCCGGCCGACGCGCTCGTGCCGATCGTGCTGGGCGACGAGAATCGCATCCGCCAGGTCGTGACGAACCTCCTGGGCAACGCCCGGCGCTACTCCGCCGAGGACTCCCCCATCGATCTGCGGGTCGGCGTCGACCCGACGAGCCGCCTGGGCTGGATCGAGGTCGTCGACCACGGCGAGGGCGTGCCCGACCAGATCAAGGAGAAGATCTTCCAGCGCTTCTGGCGCGCCGACACGTCGCGCACGCGCGAGACCGGCGGGTCGGGCCTCGGCCTGTCGATCGTCGCGTCGATCGTCGAGGCGCTGCACGGCACCGTCGGGGTCGTCGACACGCCGGGCGGCGGCGCGACGTTCCGGGTGTCGTTCCCCCTGGCCGACGCGCGCGAGGCCGCGGAGCACGCCTCGATCCCCACCCAGCCGCTGCAGCGCCTCACCGATCTCTCCGGCTGACCCGGCGCGCCTCCTCCCCAGCACGTCATCGCGCCCGGGTTCTCCCAAGCGATCCCCGGATCGGAGGGATGCCGCTCCCCTGCGCCGCACCGGCCCCTAGCGTGGCGGGCACAGCGGGTTCGGCATCCGGCCGCCGCGTGCACACTAGGAGTCCCCATGGCCGTCTTCACCGTCGACAGCGATTCGATCCTCACGTCCACCGCGTCGGTGCGCGGCACGATCGACCGGCTGCAGGCCGAGTCGGGCGCGATGCTCGCGCAGCTGACCCAGCTGCAGTCGTCGTGGACGGGGTCGGCGTCGGTCGCGTTCGCGGGGGTGGTCGAGCAGTGGCGGGGAACGCAGCGTCAGGTCGAGGAGTCGCTCGCGAGCATCAATGCCGCCCTCGCCGCTGCGGGTCGCCAGTACGCCGACACCGAGCTGGCGGCGACGAGCCTGTTCCGCTGACCCGTGACCGTCCCCCGGAAACGGCGGATGCCCCGACCCAGAAGGGCCGGGGCATCCGCGGATCGCGTCAGCGAAGGGGCTGGATCAGAAGTCCATGCCACCGGTCGGGTCGCCGGCCGGAGCCGAGACCTTCTCCGGCTTGTCGGCGACGACGGCCTCAGTCGTGAGGAAAAGGCCGGCGATCGACGCGGCGTTCTGCAGCGCCGAGCGGGTCACCTTGGCGGGGTCGATGATGCCCTGGGCGAACATGTCGCCGTACTCGCCGGTGGCGGCGTTGAGGCCGCTGCCGCTCGGGAGCTCCGACACCTTGTTCGCGACGACGCCCGGCTCGAGACCGGCGTTGAGGGCGATCTGCTTGAGCGGGGCCTCGATCGCGACGCGCACGATGTTGGCGCCGGTCGCCTCGTCACCCGACAGCTCGAGGGCGTCGAGCGCCTTCTTGCCGGACTGGATGAGCGCGACGCCACCACCGGGGACGATGCCCTCCTCGACGGCCGCCTTCGCGTTGCGGACGGCGTCCTCGATGCGGTGCTTGCGCTCCTTGAGCTCGACCTCGGTGGCCGCGCCCGCCTTGATGACGGCCACGCCGCCGGCGAGCTTGGCGAGGCGCTCCTGGAGCTTCTCGCGGTCGTAGTCGCTGTCGGTGTTGTCGATCTCGCGGCGGATCTGGGTCACGCGACCCTCGATCTGCGCGGCGTCGCCGGCACCCTCGACGATCGTGGTCTCGTCCTTGGTGACGATGACCTTGCGCGCACGGCCGAGCAGGTCGAGGGTCGCGTTCTCGAGCTTGAGACCGACCTCCTCGGTGATGACCTGGCCACCCGTGAGGATCGCGATGTCCTGCAGCTGCGCCTTGCGGCGGTCGCCGAAGCCGGGGGCCTTGACGGCGACCGACTTGAAGATGCCGCGGATCTTGTTGAGCACGAGCGTCGCGAGAGCCTCGCCCTCGACGTCCTCGGCGATGATGACGAGCTCCTTGCCGTCCTGGATCACCTTGTCGACGACGGGCAGAAGGTCCTTGATGTTCGAGATCTTCTGGTTCGCGATGAGGATGTACGGGTCCTCGAACACAGCCTCCTGGCGGTCCGGGTCCGTGACGAAGTAGGGGTTGATGTAGCCCTTGTCGAAGCGCATGCCCTCGGTGAGCTCGAGCTCGGTGCCGAACGTCTGCGACTCCTCGACGGTGACGACGCCTTCCTTGCCCACCTTGTCGATGGCCTCGGCGATCAGCTGGCCGATCTCGGGGTCGGCTGCCGAGATCGACGCGGTGGCGGCGATCTCCTCCTTGGACTCGACCTCCTTGGCGGACTCGAGCAGCTCGGCCGTGATGGCGGCGACGGCCTTCTCGATGCCCTTCTTGAGCGAGATGGGGTCGGCGCCGGCCGCGACGTTGCGCAGGCCCTCGCGCACGAGCGCCTGGGCGAGGACGGTCGCGGTGGTGGTGCCGTCACCGGCGACGTCGTCGGTCTTCTTGGCGACCTCCTTGACGAGCTCCGCACCGATCTTCTCGTACGGGTCGTCCAGCTCGATCTCCTTGGCGATGGAGACACCGTCGTTCGTGATCGTGGGGGCGCCCCACTTCTTCTCGAGCACGACGTTGCGACCGCGCGGGCCGAGCGTCACCTTGACGGCGTCGGCCAGGGTGTTGAGGCCGCGCTCGAGGCCACGACGGGCCTCCTCGTCGAAAGCGATGATCTTTGCCATGTGTGTGTCGTCCCTCCGGAACGTTGGCTTTGGGTGTTAGCACTCAAGTTACGCGAGTGCTAAATCATTCTGGCACTCGACCCTACCGAGTGCAAGCCACGGGGAGGGATGCCGAAACGCACGGAAACGGGATGCCGCGGCATCCCGTTTCCGGATCGTTCAGCGCGTCGCGCGCTCGGAGGGCGTCAGACGACGCGCACCGACTCGGCCTGCGGGCCCTTCTGCCCGGAGCCGACCGTGAACTCCACGGTCTGTCCTTCTTCGAGCACGCGGAAGCCCGACATGTCGATGTTCGAGTAGTGGACGAAGACGTCCTGGCCGTCGGCGACGGTGATGAAGCCGAATCCCTTCTCGGCGTTGAACCATTTCACGGTGCCCTGGGTCATGCGTGTCTCCTGTTGCCGGCGGTGCAGGGCTTCATCGTATGCAGGCACGCAGACGCACCCGCTGCGTTTTCGTCACTTGTTGACACGCAGGCACACAAGTGTTTACCGGCGTGAAACACGCGGAGCGGATCAGGGCGCGGGCGTGGGCGACTGGCCCGCGGCGGTGCGGTCGAGACCCACCACGATCGTGAGCTGCTTGACGTCGGGCGACGACGCGGGATAGGCGTCGCTCTGCTCGGTGGCGGCGCCGCCGATCGCCTCGGCGAGACCCTTGGCGGCCGCCTCGTCGGCGGCATCGCTGTAGAAGACGGTGGTGGTCGGGAAGTCCTGCGAGCCCGCCTCCCCGGCGGTCACGGCATCTTCGGCCCAGCCGGCGCCGACGACGACGTCCTTCAGCTGGGTGGCGAGGCCCTGCTCGGGCGTGGCGTTGAGGATCATGACCTCGTAGGTGGTGTCCTTGACGGGCGTCACCTCGGGCGCGGCCGAGACCGTGGGAGTCGGCGTGGGCGCCAGCTCGATGCGCCCCGACGCGATCAGCGTGCCGAAGATGCCGACGGCGATGAGCACGACGGTCGCGAGCGCCGCCCACAGCAGCACGACCCAGCCGCGCATGCGGGGGTTCTCGGCCCGGTGTGCACCGACGCGATCCGTGTCCTGCAGGTCGTCGAAGCGATCCTGGGGGTAACGGGAGGTCGGCACCCGTCGATGTTACCGGGCGGAGCCTGTGCGTCCGATACGACAGACCGGTCGGCGCGATCTGCCCGTCCGGACCGCGTCAGCGGGCGGCGCGGGCGCTGCGCTCGCGGACGTGTGCGTCGCGCAGGCGACGCAGGCGCTTGACGAGCATCGGGTCGTGCTCCTGCGCGTCGGTCGTGTCGATGAGCCGGCCGAGCAGCTGGTAGTACCGTGCCGGCGACAGGCCGAGCTCGGCGCGGATGGCCTCCTCCTTGGCGCCCGCGTGACGTCGCCATTCGGCCTCGAAGTCGAGGAGGGCGCGATCGCGGTCGGTCAGAGGCACCCTGCAACGCTAGCCCGCGGCATCCACCGATCCGTCGTCCGACGCGCGCCACTGCACGAATCCGCCGAGCGGATCGACCGCCGCCAGCGCCTCGCCGTCGCGTGCGAGCACGAAGCCGCCCCACGCGTCCGTGCCGGCGTGCGGATGCCGCCACTCGTGCAGGCCGGGAGGGTCGATCGTGATCCACACCGCGTCGAGCTCCCGGATCGTCGCGACGAGCCGCGCACGTCCTTCGCGTGCGATGTGCGGGAGCACCCCGGGGGTCGTGACGACGAGCGTCGCGCCCCGCGGCGCACGGGCGGCGAGCGCGCGCAGCACGGCCGGATCGGTGGCGTCGCCGGCCACGAGCAGCGGTGGGTCGTCCGCCACGACGTCGAGCGCCGCGCGGATGCGGTCGGCGCGCCCCGTCTCGCCCGGCCACACGAGGCTCGTGAGGAATCGCCGGTCGCCGGGGTCGGCCGCGTCGAGCGGATGCAGGTCGATGCCGGCGCGCCAGACCACATGCGGCAGTCGCAGCGGCGGATCGCCCTGCGCGTCGCAGTCCAGCACGACGCGCGACGGGCCGTCCTGCGGGTCGAGCGCCGCACCCCCGTCGCTCCACCGGTACCGGTACGAGTACCGATCGGGGTACAGGCACAGTCCGGCGCTCGCCCCGATCTCCAGCAGCGCGACCGGGCCGTCGATGCCGGCGAGGGCGGGCAGCAGCGCCGCGCACCGCTGCGGTTCGTTGGTCTGGAGCCGCCTCGTGGATGCCTCGGCCACCAGTTCGTCCGCGTGCCCGCGCACCCACGCGGCCCACGCCGGGTACGCGGCCTCCGGCGCGCCGAGCATGCGCGTCACGGCGAACACGAGCGGGGGCTGGCGTCGTGTCGCAGGGATGCGCGCGAGGAGGCCGGCGATCACGTCGTCGCCGGCGACGCCCGTCGCCCACTCGCTGTAGAGCGCCGAGCGTCCGGGCGCCTCGTCCCGCGCGAACCGCGCGTACCGCTCGACGACGGCCGCGGTCTCGTCGCCGGGTGCAGCATCCACCCGGCAATCTTGCCGCCCTCCGGCCTCGCCCGCTCACCGGGAACAGGTGTTTCGGCGAACACGGGCCGTCCGCGCGCCCCAACGGCCTGTGTCAGCCGGATCGCCTGTTCCGGGCAGCGGCCCCGGGACGCGCTCGACGGCCCGACATCACCCGCGCTGAGGTTGAATGGAAGCTGCGCACGGGCCCGACGCCGTGCCGAGGAGGACCCATGACGTACGCCGTTGACAAGAGCGACGAGGAGTGGCGCGCCGAGCTCACGCCCGACCAGTACGCGGTGCTGCGCCAGGCCGGCACCGAACGCGCATGGACCGGCGAGCTGCTCGACGAGAGCCGTGCCGGCCTGTACACGTGTGCGGCGTGCGGGGCGGAGCTGTTCCAGAGCGGCACCAAGTTCGACTCCCACTGCGGGTGGCCGAGCTTCTACGAGTCGGTGCGCCCCGAGGCGGTGCAGCTGATCGAGGACAACAGCCACGGCATGGTGCGCACCGAGGTGCGCTGCGCGAACTGCGGCTCGCACCTTGGCCACGTGTTCCCCGACGGCTTCGGCACGCCGACCGGCGACCGGTACTGCATGAACTCGCTGTCGCTGCAGTTCACCCCCGACGAGGCGTGATGTCGGGCGCGATGGAGGCGGCCCTCGCCCGCCGCTCGTGGTCCAAGGTCACCGAGGACGCGCCCACGCACGATGAGCTGCTGCGCTTCGTCGCGGCCGCAGGTCGTGTGGCCGACCACTCTTCGCTGCATCCGTGGCGGCTGATCGAGCTGCGCGGTGACGACCGCGAGCGGCTCGGACGCGCCATCAACAAGGCCAACGGCGACAAGGGCTCGTCGTCCAAGCCGCTGCGCGCTCCCCTGCTGATCGCGGTCGTCGCGAGCTACCGCAAGAGCCACAAGGTGCCGCGCTGGGAGCAGGAGGCGGTCGCGTCGGGCGTCGCGCACCTGCTGAGCCTGCTGCTCGATGAGGCGGGATGGGGCGTCATCTGGCGCACCGGCCACTACACCCGTGCCAAGGCGGTCGCGAAGGCGCACGGGCTCAAGAAGAACGAGGAGCTCCTCGGCTGGCTGTACGTCGGCGGCAAGCCGAAGAACTCCCGTCCGGAGCGACGCAAGGCCGTCGACGCACGGGAGTTCCTCGGCCAGATGCCCTGACCAGGCCTCGGGTCCGGCCTACGAATCGCCGCCGGCGGTGCCGGTGGTGCCGGCCGTGACATCCAGCAGCCGGTACCGGGCGATCGCCTGGGTGGCGGCATCCCGAGCCACCTCGCCGCGGCGTCCGAGCAGTTCGAGCGTGCGCACCACGATGGAGTGCACGTCGTTCTTGAAGAACCGGCGGGCTGCGGCGCGCGTGTCGGAGAAGCCGAAGCCGTCCGCGCCGAGCGACGCGAAGTCGTTCGGCAGGAACTGGCGGATCTGGTCGGGCAGCGCCTTGGTGTAGTCGCTGACCGCGACGATCGGACCGGTCGACTCCGCGAGCTTCGCGGTGACGTACGGCGTGCGCTCGGGTGTCTCGGGGTGCAGGAACCCCTCCTCCTCGGCGGCGACGGCGTCACGGCGCAGCTCGATCCACGACGTCACCGACCACACGTCGGCGTCGACGCCCCACTCGTCGGCGAGGATGCGCTGCGCCTCGATCGCCCACGGCACCGACACCCCCGACGCGAGGATGTGCGACGGGATGCCGGAGCCCGAGCGCGGCGAGACGCGGTGGATGCCGCGCACGATGCCGTCGACGTCCGCGTCCTCGGGCTCGGCGGGCTGCACGATCGGCTCGTTGTAGAGCGTGATGTAGTACATGACGTTCGGGTCGGGGTGCGCGCCGCCGTACATGCGCTCCAGCCCGGAGCGGACGATATGGCCGATCTCGTATCCGTACGCGGGGTCGTACGTGACGACGGCGGGGTTCGTCGACGCGAGGATCGGCGAGTGCCCGTCGGCGTGCTGCAGGCCCTCGCCCGTGAGCGTCGTGCGGCCCGCCGTCGCGCCGATGATGAAGCCGCGCGTCATCTGGTCGGCGGCGGCCCAGAACGAGTCGCCGGTGCGCTGGAACCCGAACATCGAATAGAACACGTACACCGGGATGAGCGGCTCGCCGTGCGTCGCGTAGGCCGTGCCGGTCGAGGTGAACGCCGCGACGGAGCCCGCCTCGTTGATGCCGGCGTGCAGGATCTGCCCTGCCGGGCTCTCCTTGTAGGCCAGCAGCAGCTCGCGGTCGACCGACGTGTAGTGCTGCCCGTTGGGGTTGTAGATCTTCGCCGACGGGAAGAACGAGTCCATGCCGAAGGTGCGCGCCTCGTCGGGGATGATCGGCACGATGCGCGCGCCGATGCCCTTGTCTCGCAGGAGGTCGCGCAGCAGCCTCACGAACGACATCGTGGTGGCCGCGTGCTGTGTGCCCGACCCGCGACGGGCGACCTGATAGGCCGCCTCGCCCGGGAGCTCCAGCGCGGTGTGCGCCTTGCGTCGCTCCGGCACGGACCCGCCGAGAGCGCGGCGGCGGCTCTGCAGGTACTGGATCTCGGGTGCGTCCGCACCCGGGTGGTAGTACGGCGGACGGTACGGGTCGGCCTCGAGCTGCTCGTCGGTGACGGGGATGCGGAGCAGGTCGCGGAACGACTTCAGGTCGGCGAGCGTGAGCTTCTTCATCTGGTGCGTCGCGTTGCGGCCCTCGAAGTTGGCGCCCAGGCCGTAGCCCTTGACCGTCTTCACGAGGATCACCGTCGGCTGCCCCTTGTGCTCGGTGGCCGCCTGGTACGCGGCGTACACCTTGCGGTAGTCGTGGCCGCCGCGCTTGAGGTTCCAGATCTGCTCGTCGCTGTAGTCCTGCACGAGGTGGGCGGTGCGCTCGTCGCGCCCGAAGAAGTGCTCGCGGATGTAGGCGCCGTTCTCAGCCTTGTAGGTCTGGTAGTCGCCGTCGGGCGTCACGTTCATGAGGTCGACGAGGGCCCCGTCGCGATCGCGCGTGAGCAGGTCGTCCCACTCGCGGCCCCAGATGACCTTGATCACGTTCCATCCGGCGCCGCGGAAGAAGGCCTCGAGCTCCTGCACGATCTTGCCGTTGCCACGGACGGGGCCGTCCAGGCGCTGCAGGTTGCAGTTGACGACGAACGTGAGGTTGTCGAGCCTGTCGTTCGCCGCGAGCTGCAGCAGACCGCGGCTCTCGGGCTCGTCCATCTCGCCGTCGCCGAGGAACGCCCACACGTGCTGGTCGGACGTGTCGGCGATGCCGCGGTTGTGCAGGTACCGGTTGGTCTGCGCCTGGTAGATCGCGTTCATCGGGCCGATGCCCATCGACACCGTCGGGAACTCCCAGAAGTCCGGCATGAGGCGCGGATGCGGGTAGGACGAGAGCGCGTGGCCCTCCTTCGACTTCTCCTGGCGGAAGCCGTCGAGGTCCTCTTCGCTCAGGCGCCCCTCCAGGAACGCGCGGGCGTACATGCCGGGCGACGCGTGACCCTGGAAGAAGACCTGATCGCCGCCGCCGGGGTGGTCCTTGCCGCGGAAGAAGTGGTTGAAGCCGACCTCGTAGAGCGTGGCGGCGCCGGCGAAGGTCGAGATGTGCCCGCCCACTCCGATGTCGGAGCGCTGGGCGCGGTGCACCATCACCGCGGCGTTCCAGCGCATGAACGCCCGGTAGCGGCGCTCCATCTGCTCGTCGCCGGGGAACTCCGGCTCCTGGTCGGCGGGGATCGTGTTGACGTAGTCGGTCGTGGTGACCGGCGGGAGGCCTGCGCTGCGCGCGCCCGCGCGCTGCACGATGCTGCGGACGATCTGCTGCCCGCGGGCGGTGCCGCGGGTGTCGATCAGCGCGTCGAGCGACTCGACCCACTCCGCGGTCTCTTCGGGGTCGATGTCGACCGAGCGGTCGACCGCGGGGTCCGCGGTTCCGGTGGTGGCGGCGCTCATGGCGCTCCTTTCCTGCAG